>CAPGBJ010000071.1 GCA_948616425.1 uncultured Oscillospiraceae bacterium | reverse complement strand
CTGGCGAAAAGGTTCTGGGGGCCGACACCAAGGCCAACGACACCGAGCTGGTGTTCGTGGGTGAAGGTCTGCTGTCCATCACCTCCATCCTGGACCCCAGCAAGATGCAGTTCGGCTATGAGGACTTCGTCTTTGTGGAGAACCTGTACTCCTCCATCTTCGTCCTGTCCGCCGACGCCAAGCTGAACATCAACAACATCGCCGACCTGAAGGCCTATGTGGAGGCGGGTAACGAGGTCAGCGTGGCCGGCAGCGGCGCCACCAGCGCCGAGGCATTCCTGGCCGCCGCCCTGTTCGGCTCCATGGGCGTGGGCGATAAGCTGAAGCTCACCCCCTACCAGTCCGCCGCTGAGGCCGCCCAGGCCGTGGCCCGGGGCGAGACCCAGTTCGCCGTCTCCCACCAGTCCCAGATTCTGGAGACCTTCCAGCAGAACGGCGTGACCGTGGTGTGCGCCTTCGACGAGAACGACATCGCCAACGGCCCCTTCGAGGGGGTAGAGGGCGTGGGCCAGCACGGCTACCCCTACTTCCGTAACCGCTGCTTCGTCATGGCCCGCGCCGGCACCGACGAGGCCAAGGTGAAGGAGCTCAAGGAGCTTTACGGCAAGATCCTGGCCGACCAGGAGGTTGCCGACTGGCTGCATGACACCATGCTGCTGGAGGTGGATACCATGTCCGTGGAGGACGTGGAGGCCCACGTTGAAAACGTAAAGAACATCGTCAACGAGTATAAGGACATCGTTGCCGGCTGATCTGAGTACCACAGCGGATATGCGGGGAATGGGATCGGGAGGAATCCCGCCCATTCCCCCTTTTGAATCAGGAAAGGAGGTCCCCCCATGAGTAAATGGGTGGAGCAGTTCAACGGCCGCATGGATTCCTGGGGCCGGAAACTGCATGAGAAAGAGATTCGGATTCCCATAGATTTGGTGACCGGTGTGTTATTTTTCCTCTTGGCCCTTGTGATTCTGCTGATTATGCCCGACCAGGTGGCGATTTCTGAGAAGGACGTGGTCAATGGCCGGGCCTTCCCCACCCTGCTGATGGTGGTGATGATGTTTTGCTGTGCCATGCTGGTGGGCAAGGAGCTGTATAAGCTGGTCACCAAACAGCCCCTGAACTGGAAGGTCATCAACGTTCAAGTGGAGATGAAGGCCCTGGTCATTCTGGCCATTCTAGTGGGCACCTGGCTGCTCAGCAAGCTCACCGGCCTGTTTGTAATCGGCGCGATTTTCTGCTGTCTGGGCTTCCTGCTCTACTTCCGGTGCCGGAAGAAGTCCTACTATGTGATCACCCTGGTGCTGGCGGTGGCCATCTGGGCCGCCTTCCGCTTCGCCCTGGGCGTGGACTTTTAAGGAGGGGGACGGCTTATGTTACAGCATATCATTCCGGCCACCGGCCTGCTGTTTACCCTGGAAAATATCCTGTGGATCAACATCGGCGTGTTTGTGGGCTCGGTTTTCGCGGCCATCCCCGGCCTGAGCGTCATCCTGTGCGTCATTTTGTTCCTGCCTGTCACCTACTCCATGACGGCCATCCCTGGCATGATGTTCCTGCTGGGCATCTACTGCGCCGGCGGCTACGGCGGCAGCGTGTCCGCCATCCTCATCAACACCCCCGGCACCCCCCACGCGGCGGCCACCATGCTGGATGGGCACCCGCTCTCGGAGCAGGGCCGCACCAAAGCGGCGCTGAAAATCGCCCTGTACGCCTCCACCTTTGGCGGCGTGTTCTCCGCCCTGATGCTCCTGTTCCTGGGCCCCCAGGTGGCTAAAATCGCCGCCCAGCTGGGCACGGCGGAGTACTTTATGGTCTGCGTCTTCGGCCTGACCATCATCGCCGGCGTGTCGGGCAAGAGCATGATTAAGGGCCTCATCTCCGCCTGCCTGGGCCTGCTCATCTCCTGCGTGGGTTCCGACCCCATGACCAGCTACGACCGCTTTACCTTCGGCATCTCCCGGCTTTACCTGGGCCTGGACCTGGCCATCTGCCTCATCGGCCTGTTCGCCCTGGTGGAGATTATGGCCAAGGCCGAGCGGCGGCTGGACCGGCTCAACCTGGACACCACCCAGATCAAGGACGACGGGGTGATTACCAAGGCGGAGTATAAGCGCATGGCCCGGCCGGTGCTGATCTCCTCCATCATCGGCGTGATGGTGGGCATCATCCCGGGCACCGGGGCGTCTGAGGCCTCCTGGTTCAGCTACAACACCGCAAAGAACATGTCTAAACACCCAGAGGAGTTTGGACACGGCTCGGTGGAGGGGGTCGCCGCCGCGGAGTCGGCCAACAACGCCGTCACCGGCGCCACCCTGATCCCCCTGCTTACCCTGGGCATCCCCGGCGACGGCACGGTGGCCATCATGCTCTCCGCCCTGATGATCAACGGCCTGAACCCCGGTCTGAGTCTGTTTACCACCCAGGGGGATATCATGTACGCCATCATGCTGGGCCTGATCCTGGTGAATGTCTTCATGTGCCTCCAGGGCAAATTCCTTACCACCCTGTTTGCCAAGGTGGTGTCCATCCCCCAGGAGATCCTTACCCCTATCATTGTAATTTTCTGCTTTGCCGGGGCCTACTCCGTCAATGAGAACTATTTCGACGTGGGCGTCGCCCTGATTTTCGGCGCTCTGGCCTGGGTGCTGCGCAAGCTGGAACTGCCTCCGGTGCCCATCCTGCTGGGCCTGGTGCTGGGCAGCATGACCGAGACCAACTTCCGCCGGGCCCTGCTCATCTCCAACGGCAGCCCCCGCATCTTCTTCAGCAGTGTGTACTGCATCATCTTCCTGGTCCTCATCGTGGCGGCGGTGGGCACCATTGTCCACGGCAAGATGAAAGAGCGAAAAGCCGCCCTTAAGAAGGAGGACTGACAAATGCCCAACAACATTATTTTCTACTTTACCGACCAACAGCGGTGGGATACCTGCGGATGCTTCGGCCAGCCCCTGGACATCACGCCCAACCTGGACCAGCTGGCCCGGGAGGGGGTCAAGTTTGACAACGCCTTCTCCCCCCAGCCGGTGTGCGGCCCCTGTCGGGCCCTGTTCCAGACGGGCAAGTGGCCCACCGAGACGGGCTGCTTCCGCAACAACATCATGCTGCCTGCCGGGGTGAAGACCCTGGGCAATTATATCGAGGAGGCGGGCTATGAGACCGCCTACATCGGCAAGTGGCATCTGGCCAGCGACGGGGAGCTGGAGAAGCCCCCCACCATAGACCACACGGTCACCCCCATCCCTCGGGAGCTGCGGGGGGGCTACACCGGCTTCTGGCGCGCTGCCGACGTGCTGGAGTTCACCTCCCACGGCTATGACGGTTTTGTCTTCGATGAGAACGACCAGCGGGTGGACTTCAAGGGCTACCGGGCCGACTGCATCAACGACATGGCTCTGGAGTTCTTTGACCAGTACGACGGGAAAAAGCCCTTCTTCATGACCATCTCTCAAATCGAGCCCCACCACCAGAACGACCGGAAGCACTACGAGGGGCCGGAGGGCTCCAAGGAGAAGTTCAAGGACTTCGTTCTGCCCGAGGATTTGAAGGTTCTGGGGGGCAACGCGGCCGAGGAGTACCCCGACTACCTGGGCCAGTGCGCCAGCCTGGACGAGAACCTGGGCCGGCTGGTGGCCAAGCTGAAGGAGAAGGGGCTGTATGAGAATACGGTAATTATCTTTGCCTCCGACCACGGCTCCCATTTCCTCACCCGCAACCGGGACTCTCACCTCAACGGCTACGACGACTACAAGCGATCCTGCCACGACGCGGCCCTCCACGTGCCCCTGGTCA
Source organism: uncultured Oscillospiraceae bacterium (assembly GCA_948616425.1). GTDB lineage: Bacteria > Bacillota > Clostridia > Oscillospirales > Oscillospiraceae > Lawsonibacter. The sequence goes on along the minus strand of CAPGBJ010000071.1, from coordinate 58,158 downwards.
TCGCCGGCGGCCCCTTCAAGGGCGGCGTGGCGGTGGAGGAGCTGGTGAGCACCGCAAGCCTGCCCAAGACCATTCTGGCCCTGGCCGGCGTGGACGTGGGAGAGGCCATGATCGGGGAAAATCTCCTTGACGTGGTGGAGAAAAAGGGCGATAATAGGCCCAATGAGATTTTTGCGCAGATCTCCGAGAGCCGGGTGGGCCGGTGCATCCGCACCGCCCGGTATACCTACTCCGTCTACGCCCCCGGCATCAACGGCGGCGTGGCGGCGGCGGCCGACCGGTATGCCGACGACTTCCTCTACGACATGGAGAAGGATCCCCACCAGCTGAACAACGTGGTGGCCGACCCGGCCTATGTCCAGGTGAAGGAGGAACTGCGGGAGCGGCTGCTGGGCTGGATTCAGCGGGCGGAGGGAACCCGGCCCGTCATCACCGACTGAGGAGAACTGCGGGATGCCGGGGTGGGTGCGATGAAGGAGCTGGACGGGAAATCGGAGATGGTCTACCTCTGGGTGCGGGCCTACATTGAGGAGAACAAATTTTCCAGCAATACCAAGATTCCCTCAGAGAACACCCTGAGCCGAAAGCTGGCCGTCAGCCGGGAGACGGTGCGCCGGGCTCTGGAGCGGCTGACGGAGGAGGACCTGCTTCACCGGGTGAAGGGGAGCGGGACCTACATCAACAAGGAGACCGCCCTGTCCTGGGAGCTGGGAGGGAGCGGGGGCAGGACCAAGATCGGACTCATCCTCCAGGGCCAGGACGGCAATGCCAATTCCAGCCTGATGGAGGGCATCCGCAGCATTCTGCCCCCCGACCAGGTGGACCTGCACACCTTTCTGACGGATAACAAGTTTGCCAATGAGCGGCATTGCCTCCAAGCGGTGGTCAGCCAGGGCTTTCAGGGGTTTATTGTGGATGGGGTCAAAGCCAGTCTGCTCAACCCCAACCTGGATTGCTATCAGAAAATTTATCAGAAGCGTATTCCCGTTATCTTCTACAACAACTACTATAAAAATCTGAAGTGCCCTCGGGTGGTGGTCAACGACCTGCGGTGCGCGCAGGAGCTCATCGGCCTGCTGATTCAGAAGGGACATCGAAATATCGCCGGAATCTTTGTCTCCGACAACTACCAGAGTATTGAGAAATTTCAGGGGATGGCGGCCGCCCTCCGGGAAAATGGTGTGGAGTATCAGGACGATTACATCAAGTGGTGTGTCTCCAACGAAGCCCACGATGTCCGCTTTGCCCGGTCCATCGACCACTTCTTGAAGCACCTGCCCCACTGTACGGCGGTGGTCTGCTGCAACTACATGATCTATCAGCTGGTGCGGCAGGTGTTGGAGAAGCAGGGAAAGCGGGTTCCGCAGGACTGCTCTCTGGTGTGCTTTGACTACTCCAATGACGATTGGGAGACGGAGGGGATCACCTGTTCTGTCCACCAGGGGTACCGGATCGGGCAGGAGGTGGCCTCCCGGCTGATGCGGATGATCCAAAATCGGGACTGTGACGACTTGGGATATTCCTATGTCCTGGCCCCGGAAATTTACTTGGGCCGGACCGTGGGACCCGCTCAGGAGAGAAAATAGACCGTACGCGCCGTGATCGCTGACCGCGGCGCGTACGGTTTATTTATTAAGAGCCCGCCCAGGGGAGAGCGTCCAGCGGCCTTGAAGGGAGAAATGGGGGATTTGGGCAGAGATTGTTGAAAACTGTCCCTGCAAATGATATAATTACCCCATCTGAAAAGGTGTGCAGGTGAGAGGATTGAACCGTATTACATTCTCAGAGATTATGGACTTTTACCCTGAGCATAACAATTCGGTATATGATGGGTTAAAAAATGCCTGTCGGCGCGGGGGCCTGATCCCCTTTGTCGGGGCGGGTCTTTCTGCTTTCTGCGGCTATCTGGGTTGGCCGGATGTGCTGAGGCAGCTGGCGAAATATATTTTTGACAGTGATATCCGGGCTGAGGTGGAGGAAATGATTGCGGCCGGAGAACTGGTGCAGGCGGCACAGAGCATCCAGGATCACTATCCCCGTATGCTACCGGTGCTGCAAAAGATTATCAATTATGACAAGATTAAGGGGTGCGACGAAGAAAAGCTGTGCGCCTCCGCTGTATATGTCCTGCCCTATCTGTTTAGAGATGGCCTGGTTATGACCACAAATTTTGACCGCGTGCTGGAGGAAGTGTATGACAGATGTCACACAAAATTCGGGAATGTGGTCACGCCCTATGATTTGGATCTTCTGACGCAGCTTCGCCAGGATGGTCCCCACTGCCTGTTCAAACTGCATGGTGATATAGGGCCAGAGGTCCATGACATCGGGCGGCTGATATTTGCCAAGGCGCAGTATGACAAAGCATATGCCAAGGGCGGCCCGCTGATGCAGGTGTTGACTCAGTGGTTTCAGGATAAAAAGCTGCTGTTTTTGGGGTGCAGTCTGGCGATGGACAGGACCATGGAGGTGCTGCAGCAGGTGACTGCTGAGAACCCCGGACTGGATCACTACGCAATTCTTGCCTGCCGGGCTGAGGATGTGCAGAGGCGATGCGTGGAAATGGGAGATTTGGGGATTTCCACCATCTACTACCCGGATCAGAGACATGAGGCTGTGCGGATTGTGTTGGAGCGCCTGCTGGAGGACACCAATCATGCCGCCTATGAGGAACTATGCCTCTGGACCCGGAAATCCGCGCCCGTGTCCAAGATGACAAGCCGTTTTATGTATAATGCCGACTATATCGCCTTTGTTGGGAGAGAGCCGGAGCTTGCGTCACTGCAAGAATTTTGTCAGCATGAGCAGCGGGTCTCCTGGTGGGCGGTGACAGGTCCCGGCGGTGCGGGCAAGAGTCGGCTGGTCTACGAATTTACAAACGCGCAGCGAAAAGATGGCTGGAAGGTCTACTGGTTAAGGCATAACGATTACAATAATCTGACCCAATGGGTGCCGCCAAGTGACCGGTGCATTGTGGTGGCGGATGATGTGCAGGCCTATCTCCAGGCGGTTGGGAATTGGATGATCTCTCTGTCTGCCTGTCCGCGCAGTGAGAAGCTGAGACTTCTGCTGCTGGAACGTGACGGAAAGGATCTGGCTACCGCCAAATGGGCTGAGCAGCTGCAGTCGGATGCCCCCTATGACGACACGATTTCTTCCAGTTGCTACTGCCCGGATTTTTTGGGGCTGGCCCCTCTGTCGGATGAGGCGTTAAAGGATATCATGGCGGACTTTGCCCAAATGTCAGGCAAGCCGTTGACGGGGGAGGGACATGCGGACCGCCTGCTGGAGACGCTGAAGAAAATCGACAGTCATTTGCGGCGCCCGATGTATGCTCTGGCAATCACAGATGCGTGGTGCGGCGGAAAGGACCCGACCAGCTGGAACAAGGATCAGGTGCTGGATGAGTTGATTACCCATGAGTTGAAGTTTTACTATGGAAGACTGCGCGCCTTGTCTTCAGACAAGGTGACCAAAGAGATGCGTTTGGAGCTGGAAAACCTCCTGGCTCAGTCGTGTCTGCTCCCCTTCTTACCGCTGGAACAGATTATGGAGGATCGGTACCCGAAGCTCTGCAAGAGAGCGGATAAGCTGGATATCGATCTGCCGGAGCTGCTTCGGCAGACGGGCGTTGTCCATACAATCAAAATATATCTTGGAGGGAAAAGCGACGAGACAGACGTAGTAAAAACGATTGAGGCGGTGGCTCTGGACTGTCCCGATCTGGTAAAAGAGTACCTTGTTCTGCGTCAGGCCTTTGATAAGAATCAGTTGAGCCTGCTGCTGCCCGAAGGCTGGGAGGAAGATCCCAGACAGTTGAGTTTCCTTACGCGGATTGTGCTTGACTACCCGGAAAAATTGGGGAGAAATAATCCGTTTTGGACAGGCTTGTTTGCAAGCAGCCCCAAGAGGGAACCGCTTGTGCAGTTTTACAGTTACCTGATGTTTGCTGTTGCGATACAGATACCTGAGGAGAAAGGGCGGGCGGTGGGGCAACTGAGCCGGCTGTGTGAAAAGTTTCCAGATGACGGACAGATTGCGCTGGTATATGCGAAGGGGTTGTCTGATCTGTCCAAAGGACAGGGTGAGGAGTGTGCACATAGTGTTGAACGGCTGAAAGAACTGTATGAACGCTTCGCAGACGATGAAGCAATTGCAGCAGAATATGCGAAGGGGCTGGCTGACCTTTCCGAAGGACAGGACGAGGAGTGTGCACATAGCATTGAACGGCTGAGGAAACTGTATGAAGATTTCACAGACAGTGAAGAAATTGCGGTGGAATATGCGAGCAGCTTGTTTTACCTATCTGTGGAGCAGGGCGCAGAGGAGTGCGCACACAGCGTTGAACAGCTAAAGGAACTGTATGAACGCTTTTCAGATAGCGAGATGCTTGCAGCAGAATATGCGGGGGGACTGTTTCATCTATTCATAAAACAAAGTGTGGAGGAGCGTGTACACAGCGTTGAAAAGCTGAAGGAACTGTATGAACGCTTTTCAGATAGTGAAATGATTGCAGTAGGATATGCGGGGGGACTGTCTCATCTATCCATAGAGCAGAGCGTAGAGGAGTGTGTACACAGCGTTGACGAGCTGAGAACGTTATTTGAACGGTTCCCATCCAAGGAAACAATTGCAGAATGGTATGCAAGCACTTTGGTCAACCTCTCGTTTAAACAGCGGGAAGAAGGGGATGTTCGGGATAGTTTAAAACAGTTGGAACGGGTGTTTGCACAGCACCCGCAAAATATTGATATACAATTGTCCTATGCTATGACACGATTTAACCTGACGCTGACGCTGGAGTTTGAGGCTTTAGAGCAGGAGATTGATCAACTGCGGGGGTTTCTTCAGGCGCACCCTGATGCAAATCAGGAATTTCAGACTGCGTTGAGCGAATATTTCGAGGACCATCCGGAGCATCTAAGCCGCTATGCCCGGCTTAGGCTTTAAAGGCTGAGCCGGCCTCTGAGGGACAGAATAGAGAAGCAGTCAAGGGTGTGAGAGACCTCACGCCCTTGTTGTTTTTCATTCTGGGGTGGAAGACTACTGAGCGCAGGCGGCAGGGGGTCTGACCGTTGGACCATATGCCGTGTAGGACGCCGGAGTTGATGAAACAGCCCTCTCCCTGCTGTAGAGGATAACTTTTGCCGTCAGCGCAGACAAGGGCGCTCCCCGCCTCTATCATCACAGCTTCCAGTTCGTCGTGCCAGTGCCAGGGGATTTCCAGCCTGGACAGGTCGTCGTGATAACATGCGGCGGGGAACAGCGGGGTGCCGTGTTCCTTCAACTCCCGCCCCTGTGGACTAGTGGACACTCCGCAATCACTTAATGCCATAACTTCCTCTTTCCTGACGGTTTTATCATAGTAAACTGGTGCTTTTCTCCTAACATTCCGGGTTTTTCTCTGCTATAATCATCCCATCAATGGAATCAGAAACGGGGGATGCAGAATGGTACATCTGCTTTTGGCGGTAATCTATCTCTCTTTTGTCAGTCTGGGCCTGCCCGACGCCCTGCTGGGTTCTGCGTGGCCGTCGATGTATGGTCACTTCGGCGTGCCGGTTTCTTACGCGGGCGTAATCTCTATGATTATTGCGGTTGGAACGGTAATTTCCAGTTTGCGCAGCGACCATCTCACTCGAAAGCTGGGGACTGGGGTGGTGACCGCGTTCAGCGTTGGGATCACGGCGGCGGCGATCTTTGGGTTCTCCATCAGCGGTTCATTCTGGATGCTGTGCCTGTGGGCGGTTCCCTATGGACTGGGGGCGGGGAGCGTGGATGCGGCGCTGAACAATTATGTGGCCCTCCATTTCGCCAGCCGACATATGAGCTGGCTGCACTGCATGTGGGGGGTTGGGGCGTCTCTGGGCCCATATATTATGGGGTATGCGCTGACCGGAGGGGCGGGGTGGCACATGGGCTACCGATATATTGCCCTGCTGCAGGTTGTACTGACCTTGGCTCTGCTGCTGAGTCTTCCGCTGTGGAATGCTCAGGCAGGCGGCGGGGCGGCCGCTGAGACAACCCCGGAACTGCCTTTGGGACAGCTGCTTCAGATCCCCGGTACGAAGGCGGTGATGGTGCTGTTTTTCTGCTACTGCGCACTGGAACAGACCGCTGGACTGTGGGCCAGCAGCTACCTTGCGCTGCAAAAGGGAGTCCCGGCAGGGACGGCGGCCAGCTTTGCCAGCCTGTTTTTTATTGGAATCACAGTTGGCCGGGCGCTGAGCGGTTTTCTGACGATGAAGATGAGCGACGGACAGATGGTTCGGCTGGGGCAGGGGATCATTGCTGCGGGGATTGCCGCGCTTTTGTTGCCGGCAGGCGCAAACGCTGCCCTGGCTGGACTGATTCTTGTCGGCCTGGGCTGTGCGCCCATCTACCCCTGTATCATTCACGCCACGCCGGAGCGATTCGGCGCAGACCGGTCCCAGGCGGTCATTGGCGTTCAGATGGCCAGCGCCTATGTGGGTACCTGCCTGATGCCTCCCCTGTTTGGATGGATTGCCGCCCACATCCATGTGGCGCTCTTCCACCTCTATCTTCTGGCGATACTGCTTTTGATGGTATTGATGCACGAGCTGCTGCTGAAGCGCAGCGGAAAAGGAGCTTGACTATGTTTACAATTATGTGGATGCCCAACGCGGAAAAATTTTTGTCTCTCGTCAATCAGAGCTGTGGTGATGTGCTGTTGCACCTGCCGGATGGAAGTAAGTGCAGTCTGAAGGGGGACAGCACCGCGGGACAGATGCTGCGTACCATGCGGCCTGGGTGGAAGGGCATTTCGATCACCCTTTCCGACCCCGGCGATGGCCCCTCCTTTGTGCGATACATGATGGAGGCTGGGCTATAACAGCTCGGCGCGGTGGGCAAAGCGGAGATAAAACGCCGATTCAGGCGGGGGTGTTGGGCCAGGGGAGGCGGCTCAGTATCCCACTACCCCGGCCAGAAGCAGGAAGGCCGTGCCGATGAGCAGGTATATTCCCACCAGAGGCAGGAAATAGTTCAGCCACTTCGGGTAACTTACCCCTGACAGGGCCAGACAGCTGACCAGCGTATTGGAGATAGGAGAGACCAGGTTGACCAGTCCATCCCCCAGCTGAAAGGCCAGCACTGCCGACTGCCGGGACAGACACAGCGCGTCGGCCAGGGGGACCATCAGAGGCATAGCCACCGCCGCGTGCCCAGAGCCGGAGGTGATCAGCAGATCCAGCAGGGCGTTGGCGTAGAACATCCCCAGCAGCTGGGTCCAGGGGGGAAGTCCCTCCACCAGGTGGAGCAGACCGTAAATTACGCTGTCTAAAATCTCCCCCTGGAGCAGGACCAGCCGCAGGCCGGCCGCCATACCGATGGTCAGTGCTCCCGGCACCATCTTTTTGCACCCGGCCACCCAAAAAACACAGATTTGATTGGCTCCAAATCCGGATACGGCGCCGCACAAAATGCCCAACACCAGAAAAATAGAGGCGATCTCCGGGATGCCCCAACTTTGGGTGCCGACGCCGCAGGTGATGACCGCCAGCGATCCAAAGAGCAGCGCCAGCACCAGAATCTGCCGGAGATGGAGACGGGGCGGTTCTGGGAAGAGCACGCTCTCTCCGGCCTGGGCGGGCCTTCCGGCCCGATGGAGAAGGTAGAGACTGGTGGCGGGCACCAGCGCCGCCAGCAGCAGCCAGCGCAGCCACGCCCCGGAGTACAGGGGCAGCTGCGCAATGGTTTGAGCAATTCCCACGGAAAAGGGGTTGTAAATTCCGGCCGCAAAGCCGGCATTGGTGCCCAGCATCACCATGGCCATGCCGGTCCTGGCATCGTAACCCAGAGACTTTGCCGCAGCCATACCCAGGGGGAGAAATACAATAGAGGCCGTGGTCAGCCCCATGGTAAAGCCGAATATGGAAAATACCCCCACGAAGGCGGGAATAATCCATGCCTGCCGATGCCGAAAGCGATAGACCACCCATGTGCATAGGCCGGCAACCGCTCCGCTCTCCAAGATGATCTCAAATGCTCCGCCCAGGAGGAGAACGAAAAAAATCATGTTGGGCGTTGAGCCGGCAGAGAGGGCGTCGAACAGCAGCCGGGGCAGGCGCCATGGGGCGACTGGAGAGGGGGCGGCGGGGGCAAAGCTGCCCGGCACCACAACGGTCTGTCCGGTGGCCTCGTTGAGGACCCGGTCGTAGCTGCCTGGTGGGATCAGCCAGGTCAGTGCCGAGGCCAGCAGGAGAAGGGCGGCCAGAATGAGAAAGACGTGGGGCGTCTGCCGTTGCTTGAGTTCTCCCATAGAATCGTTTCCTTTCGTTTAGGGCTGGCGCCGATGTGTGGGGCGGCTACTGCCGCAGCAGCAACATCTTCCAGGGCTGTCCCGCCCTGGCGATGGGTGTGGTCAAAGCCGGCTGGGCGCTGGACCGGTACTGGTCCGGACCACCAAGGTGGGTTGGAAGCTCTGCCGGGGCTGTATCTGGTCGTCGTGTTCCATAAGGGCCACGGCCAGGGCTGCAGCGGCCCTGCCGATTTGTGACATGGGGGTGTGAAAGGTGGTCAGGCCGATGTCGGGGTAGAGGTCGAAGTAGAGGTCGTCATGGCCCGCCACCGAGATATCCCTCGGGATGGACAGACCCTTTGCCTTCAGCGCGTTCATGACCCCGATGGCCATGTAGTCGCTGGCGCACCAGAGGGCGGTGGGCAGGACCTCCCGCTTCAGCAGCTGTTCCACCGCGTCCATTCCGGCCTGCATGGCATTGGCGGCGTGACCCGCCCGGATAATATCGGGGACAAGACCATGGCGATTCATGGCCTGAGCGTAACCCTCCTCCTTTTGCAGGATGGTGAGATTCTCCGGTCCATATGTGAGAAGGGCAATCTTTTGATGTCCCAGCCCTGTCAGATGCTCCACCGCCAGGGCCCCGCTGTGGCGGTAGTCGCACAGGAGGACATACTGCTCCTCGGGTGCGGTTTTTCCGCCGATAAAGATGACTGGGGTGGGTCCGCAGGCCGCTTTGATGTGGGACACATCACTGGTGCAGGAGGCCACGATGAGGGCCCCCACCTGATTGCCTACCATCATGCGGCAGTGCCGCTCTTCCAGCTGTGTGCTGCGGTGGCTGCTGCCCAGCATCACACAGAAGCCCAGGGCGGCCGCAGCGGCGCTGACTTCATTGAAGACCAGGTCATAAGCGGTGTTGTCCCCCATGGCCGGGACCACCATGCCAATGGTGCTGGTGCGCTGAAGGTAGAGATTTCGGGCGGCCACATTGGGGGTGTAGCCCAACTCCTCAGCAATTTTTTTGACCCGCTCCTTGGTGGCGTCGGAAATGTCGGGGGCGTCCCGCAGCGCCTTGGACACCGCCACATGGGACAGTCCGGCCAGCTGACCGATGGTTTTTAAAGTTGGACGGTTTGGCATCTCATCACCTCCCGTTCGGTTCAATATCTCTATCATAGTGCAGTTTCTCGTGAAAGGCAAGGGGGAGATAGATAACTTTTAGGCGGATACCATAGGTGTTTTCTGTGGCATATGGGGGAAATCCGATGGAACAACAATTTTAGAGCGGGACATTTCAGACGATATTTGATATAATACAAGCAACTGCCGTCCATTGACGGGGCCTTACCGACAGACCACTTGGCGTTGGTCAATTTATCAAGAGAAATAGGAGGAGATATTTATGTATTATTCGGCTTTGTACTGTTCTCCGCTGGGGCGCATTACCCTGGCCAGCGACGAGGCTGGAAAGCTGGCGGGCCTGTGGCTGGAGGGACAGAAATATTTTTTAGGCACCCTCTCGGAGGAGCCTGTTGCCAGAGAGGATCTGCCTGTCTTTGCCCAGACGAAAGACTGGCTGGACCAGTATTTTGCCGGTCGTCGGCCTGCGATCGACCAGCTGTCTCTGGCGCCTGTCGGCGGAACGTTTCGCCAGGAGGTCTGGAAAATTTTGTGTGAAATTCCCTATGGCGAGGTGATCACTTACGGGGATATTGCCAGAAAAATTGCGGAGAAACAGGGCAGAAAGACCATGTCCAGTCAGGCTGTGGGCGGGGCTGTGGGACACAACCCTATCTCCATCATCATTCCCTGCCACCGGGTAGTGGGCAGCCATGGAAGTCTGACTGGATATGCCGGCGGCATTGAGAAAAAAATCTGGCTGCTGAAACATGAAGGGGTAGATACAGCGCGGCTGTCCGTACCCAAGAGGGGCACGGACAGCCGCCAGGTTCCGACTGTTTCCAGCGAACTATAACGTGGGGCGTGGAAGAAAACGCTCCGCAGCCGTCTACTTTGGAGTTGCTATGATGACGCGGATCCGCCCGCCGGCGGAGCAGCCCAGGCTGTCGTACCAGCCGGTGAGCTTATAGTCCTCGCTGTTGATCTGAGACAGGTCTGTCCAGTAGTAGTCCGGCTGCCCCGTCCCGCCCCAGAGCAGGACCTGAAGATTTTCTGCAAGTTTGTACTCTGTGTCGCCGCTCATGGCGCTGAGAGAGGACAGGCTGTTCAGGGGGATTGAGGTCAGCTGTCGGATGCTCTTTAAACTGCCCTTCTCGTATATCAGCGCAACCCCGCCAGTCTGAACGGCATATTTGGCCCCGCCGCTGACACTGCGGGTCTGGCCGTCCTGGAGATAGGTATAACTGACAGAGATGTTTAGCTCACTGGAGCTGTCCGCAATGTTGCTGACATAGGCGTAGCTCCAGGTGTCGCCGGTGACATTTTGGAGTACCATGCGGTCAATGTCTCCGTTGGCGTCCAAAGTGTAGTACTGCACGTCTTTGCCGGACAGCTTGGCTCCCGCCAGGCGGGAGGGATAGATGCGGGCGTAACCGCCGTCCCCATCCGTATCCAGAATCTGGACCCCGGCGGAGAAATCATGGCCGGCGAAGCTGGCGCCATCTTTGCTGACGGCGCCTTCCAGCCGTTTGGTGGACAGATTTTTCACAGTGCTTCCCGTCTGGGTGGTGGCGACGGTGACCAGCCGCCCGGCGGACAGGGCGCTGCCGCTGTGGTAGAAGGTGCGTACCACCCCGTCAGTACAGGCCACCTGGGTGGTCACCTGGGGGGCGGCGGTGGCGGCGCTGGTGGTAGCAGGGGTGGAGGAGGCCTTTGTGCTGGAAACCACTGTACCGTAGTAGACCGCTTCGCTCTCCAGGGCGTCGATGGCCTGGACCGCCTCGCCGTTCATGCCCAGCAGCAGGGTGACCATGTCCCCCTCCTGGAAGCTGCCTTGGCTGGAGAGCTGATAGGAGGCCTGGGAGGTTCCGATTTGGTAGCTCACCCCGGCCACGGTGACAGAAGTGGGGGCGCTCTTGCTGGGAGAGACCCCGGTGAGGGTGCCCGTCACCCGGTCGCGGTATACCCAGACCGTGTCCATATTGGCGTTATAGTAGTATACGTCGTACTGCTGTGCCGCCGATAGGGAGGAAACTGCCCCGTTCAAGTACACCGTGCCGGGCGTGAAGGGGAGGGACAGGGCGGTGTTCTCCGCTACATAGGGCCCCTTGGTGTCGGCGGCGACCAGGGCGGAGTAGTCCAGCTGACCGCCAGTGATTGTATAGCCTAAGGAGGTGCCGTACACTGCCCCGGCGCTGGTCTGGGCAGTGAGCAGGTTGTAGAACAGTTCCACACAGTCCTGCCGGGTCAGTTCGTCTCCCCTGGTGGCGGATACGCCGTCCAGCAGGCCGATGGAGCTGGCCTTAGACAGCTGGGCGGCGGGGTAGGCCCCCTTGAGGGCGCTGGCGTCATAGCCCAGTACCTTCAGCAGGGCGGCGCAGCCCTCCTCCAGGGTGATGGCGCGGTCAGGGCGGAAGGTGCCGTCCACATAGCCGCTCATCCAGCCCTGCTCGACGGCGATGCGGACATAGCCGCTGGCCCAGTGTTCTCCCTTCAGGTCCTTGAATAGAGAGACTCCGTAGCCCTCTGCCGCGTCCTGGTAGGGGGAAGCTGCCGTCAGCATCTGGGCGAACTGGGCCCGGGTGACCTGGCTGGTCAGGCTGTCGCCGGCGGTGAGGATGCCCAGGGCCTGGACCGCCTCCTGCTTGGCGCTGGAGCCAGCGGCCTGCACCCCGGCGCACAGGGAGAGGGCGAGGCAGAGGGCAAGGGCAGCGGAAATGGTGCGTTTTTTCATGAAATCGCTTCCTTTCAGATCTGAGATGTAGGGCGCGGGTCGGCGCCTGGGGTCAATCATAATGCAGTGCGTCGATGGGGTTGAGCCGCGCCGCTTTTTTGGCTGGGAGGTAGCCGAAAAGCACCCCGATGCCCGCCGAGATGCCGAACGCCATCAGAACGGCGAAGAGGGTGGGGGCCACAGTGAGGGCCTCCCCCATAAAGCGGGCCACCACCACGGTGGCCGCCGCCGACAGGAGATAGCCCAGGGCGATGCCGATGAGTCCGCCCAGGGCGCTGGTGACGGCCGCTTCCATGACAAACTGCTCCATAATGGTCCCCTCCTTGGCCCCCAGGGACTTGCGCACGCCGATCTCCCGGGTGCGCTCGGTGACCGAGACCAGCATGATATTCATGATGCCGATGCCCCCCACCACCAGAGAGATGGCGGCGATGCCCGCCAACACCCCCACCAGGATATTAATCATCCCGGTCATGGTGTCCAGCAGTTCGGACATGGTGATGATGGTGTAGTAGTCGTCGCTGCCGAAGAAGCTGCGAAGGGCGGACTCCAGTACACCTTTGCTCTGGTCGATGCGGTCCTCATCTACCATAGTGACCACATAGCTGGACACCCGGCTGCCTCCCAGCCGGGCGGCAGTGGAGTAGGGAAGATAGAGGCAGTCGTCGCTGCCCCCCTCCTCCATGGTGTCCTCCCGCTGGTCCAGCACCCCCACGATGGTCAGGGCCTGGCCTGCCACCCGCAGGGTCTGGCCGACAGCCTTTCCGCCGAAATAGGCCTGATTTACGTAGGCCCCCACCACGCATACCTTAGACCGGGTGGCAATGTCGCTGTACTGGAGGCCCCGGCCCTGGGCGACGGTGTAGCCGTAGATGTGGCTGTAGTCCTCGCTCACCCCGGAGACCGAGGTGGAGGTGGTCTCGGTTCCAATTTTCACCCCGCCCATCATGGAGACGGTGGGGGAGCACAGGTCCAGCTCGCCGGGGTGGTCAGCTACGATCTGATACATGTCCTCCACCTCCATGGTCCGGGTGGCCCCCCGGGCCTGGACGGAGACGGTGAGGGTGTTGGTGCCCATGCTGGAGAAACTGTCGGCGATGTAGTTTTCCAGGCCGCTGCCCAGCCCCACGATGACGATTACCGCCGCCACGCCGATGATGATACCCAGCATGGTGAGCAGAGTGCGGACCTTGCTGGAGACGATGTTTTTCAGGGCCAGAGAGAGGGATTCGGTGATGCTCACGCGTCTGCGCCCCCTCTCATGCCGGCTGCCCGGGGGGTGACCACCGCCTCTGGGGCGTCGGCGGGGCCGTCGTACACCACCCGGCCGTCCTCCAGCCGGATGATCCGCTGGGCCTGTACGGCGATGGAGTTGTCATGGGTGATAAGGACCACTGTGTGTCCGGCGCGGTGGAGGTTCTGAAGCATGGCCAGCACCTCCCGGCCGGTGCGGGAGTCCAGGGCGCCGGTGGGCTCATCGGCCAGGATGACTGAGGGGTTGCCCACCAGGGCCCGGGCGATGGACACCCGCTGCTGCTGGCCCCCGGACAGCTCCATGGGCCTGTGCCGCCACTTGTCCCCCAGGCCCACCTGTTCCAGGGCGGCATGGGCCCGGTCCCTCCGCTCCCCCCGGGGGACGCCGGCGTACATCAGGGGAACTTCCACATTTTCCAGTAAGTTCAGCTTGGGCAGCAGGTTGTACTGCTGAAAGATGAAGCCCAGCAGCTCGTTTCTGATCTCCGCCAGCTGGTTTTTGTTCATCTGCCCCACGTCCTGGCCGCTGAGAAGGTAGGTCCCCTCCGAGGGCACGTCCAGACAGCCGATGATGTTCATGCAGGTGGACTTGCCAGACCCGGAGGAACCCACAATGGCGGTAAACTCCCCGGCCCCGATGGAAAAGGAGATGTGGTCGGCGGCGGTCACGGTGCTGTCTCCCATGTGGTAGTACTTACACACGTTTTGAAAGGTAATCAGTGCCGCCATACTTAGAATCCTCCTCGTCCGCCGCTCGGGCCGCCGGAGGGCATCCTGCCTCCGCTGGGCATTCCACCGCCCATTCCTCCCGGCATCCCGCCGCCCATTCCGCCGGGCATCGTCATGGCAAAGCTGCCAGTGGAAGTGGTGGGGATGTAGGCCACTGTGTCCCCCTCCTGAAGGCCGGAGACAATCTCAATGTAGCTGCTGTCGCTGGTCCCAATCTCCACCGGGACGGAGTAGTAGTCCTCCTGTCCGCCCTCCACGGCGGTCCCGTTGGCGGCACTGGGGGAATCAGCAGTCACCAGCACGGTGTTTCCACGGTTCAGGGCCCCGGCAGGGATGGACAGTACATCGCTGGCGCTCTGGAGGGTGATGGCGGCGTCCACATTCATGCCGGGGAGCAGGCCGTCGGTCTCGTCAATGCGGACGGTGACCGGGTAAGTAGTGGTCCCCCCGGAGGAGGTCCCCGCCACGCTCACCTTGGTGACCATGCCGGTGTAGCTCCTGCCTTCCACCGCGTCGGCGGTGATACTTACTGTCTGGCCTGCCTCAATGTCGGAGATGTCCAACTCGTCCACGCTGAGGGTCATGGTGAGGTAGCTCAGGTCGTAGATAGAGCACAGCACCTTGCCCGCCTCGCTGGTCTCGCCGGCCTTGTAGTTTTTATCAATCACCGTCCCACGGATGGGGGAGGTGATGGTGTAGTTGTCAAGCTGGTCATACCGGTTTTCCAGAGACAACTGGGCGTTGCGCAGGGAGTCGGCGGCGCTCTGGAGGCTGTCGTCCAGGCTGTCGCTGGTCAGGGTGAGGATGATGTCTCCCCTATCCACCCGGTCGCCCTCTTGGACCCGGATGGCGGATACCTTGCCAGAGACCTCAGCTGTAATATTCTGCTCCGCGGCGTATGCAAAAGCGGCGCTTCCGGCGCTGGCACAGCCGCCGATCAGGGCGGAACCGGTCTGATTAGGGGACAGTCCGCCAGGGTTGGACACCTCCACCGTCACATACCGGACGATCCTGTTGCCCTCCATCACCGTGTCCGCCCGGTCGATTTTAGAGACGGTGCCCTCCAGCGTCTCAAAGGTGCTCTCCAGCGTGACAGAGGCCCGCTGACCGATGGAAAAGCCCGCCGCCTCGTCGGAGAGGAAGGGGAGCCGCAGGGTCATGGTGTCGGAGTCCCGCAGGGTGGCCACCAGCTGCCCGGCGGACACCTCGTCCTCCGGCTCCACCTCCAGGGAGAGGACCCGCCCACCCTCGGGGGCGGTGATAGACAGCTTTTCCAGGTCCTTGAGCCGGCTGTTATAGCTGCGCTGGGCCTGCTCCAGAGAAATCTGGGCCTGTTCCAGCGTGCTGGACAGGTCGGAGGCGTCGATGGTGTACAGCACCATCCCCTCCTCCACCTGGTCCCCCTCCTCAAAGTCGGCGGTGAGGATATTTCCCTCGGCCAAGGAGGTCACCGAATAGGAGTTGGCCGCCTCCAGCGAGCCGCTGCCGGTGATCTGGGCGGTGATGTCCCGCCGTTCCACGGCGGCAGTGGTATAGGTCGGCCCGGCCGCAGCGGCCGGCTGTCCGCCCCCCGCCAGCCGCAGCGCAAAAGCGGCGGTTAGCGCACAGGCCAATACAGGGATCACCACCCGCTTGCGCAGCAGTTTTTTTCCCAATCCCCCGGATCTCTTCTGTTCCGGGGCAGTTTTGTTCAACACAGGAAGTTTCATGGCTGAGATCGTCCTTTCCCTATCAGGCTTGTTTAAGGGGTGACAGTACGTCAAATCGGCCAGGCTTTCCCGGGCAAACCTTCTGGATTTTTTGAAATCTGCCCAGTGTTCCTGCAAAAAATCCGGTTTGTCTGACGGAAAAATCCCTGGTTGCTGGTCGTATGTCCGTTCTTCAAACAGCCCTTAGACTGTCCCCATCCTAACAGGAAGATTTGAACAGCCAGAGGAGCAAATCGAAACAAAAGCTAAACAACCTGCAAACATTTCAAAACCTCCCCGCCAACTGGCGGGGAGGCGGATCTGTTGGAGGTGTCGAGACACGACAAGTTGTGTCTGTCTCTCCGGTTCATTATGTGGGGTGGGCGGCCGCGACAGATTGCGGCTCTACACACGGGATGGATGTGTGGGGGCGGGGATGGCCCCCTGCGGCGGAACACCTCTGGCAAAGGAACTCCCTGCGTCACAGCATTGCTGTGCCCTCCCCCTGAAAGGGGAGGGATTTATTTTACGGCCGGTTGAGCCGGTAACCCGCCCCCCAGACGGTCTCGATGAGTTTGGGGCGGGTGGGGTCGTCCTCCACCTTGTCTCGGATGCGGCCGATGTGGACGGTGACGGTGGCGCTGTCCCCTATGTAGTCATAGCCCCAGATGGTCTCAAAGAGCTTCTCCTTGGAGAAGACGGTGTTGGGGTGTTCCGCCAGATATTTCAGCAGGGCGAACTCCCGGTTGGGCATTTTGATCTCCCGGCCCTCCTTCACGACCTTCCAGCTCTGGGGGAAAATTTGCAGGCCGCCCAGGTCGATGACCTCCAGTTCTCCAAGGCCGCCGCCAGTGAGGCGGGCATACCGGCTGAGGTGGGCCTTTACCCGGGCCACCAGTTCCGCCGGGTCGAAGGGCTTGGCAATATAGTCGTCCGCCCCCAGCCCCAGACCCCGAATTTTGTCCACCGACTCGGTGCGGGCGGTCACCATAAGAATGGGGACGTCGATTTTGTCCCGGATCAGACGGCACACATCGTAGCCGCTGCACCCCGGGAGCATCAGGTCCAGCAGGATCAGACTGTAACCCCCGTTCAGCGCCTCAGTGACCGCGTGTTGTCCGTTGTCCACAATGGACACCTCATAGCCCGCCATCTCCAGATAGTCCCGCTCCAGCATGGCAATCTCCGGGTCATCCTCTGCAATCAGCAGCTTAGCCATGGTCCTCCTCCTTCCGGGGCAGTAAAATCGTAAAGGCCAATCCCCCGTTGTTTTCCGCGTGAATAGTCCCGCCATGGGCCTCTATAATGTACTTGACGATGTACAGTCCCAGGCCAGTCCCCTCTCCGTTTTGGGGGCTGCGGGCCTGGTCGGCCCTCCAGAACTGGTCAAAGAGGTGGGGCAGGTCCTCCTCTGAAACGCCCTGCCCGTTATCGGAAAAGCGGATGCACTCCCAATCATTCCGGGACTCCACCGCCAGGGAGATCACCAGGGGGGCGGCCTCGGCATAGCGCAGGGCGTTGTCCTTCAGATTGTTCAGCACCCGGTACATCTGCTCTGGGTCAATGGATACCGGATGAGGGCCGGGGGAGAGGGTCAGCGCGATGTGGCCGCCCGTCTGTTCTAACTCCGGCCCGGCCTCCGCCTGAAAGAGCGCCACAAACCCGCCCAGGTCTGCGGACTGTGGGAAGAGGGGCAGGCTGCCCGTCTCCAGCCGGGAGAAGTAGAACAGCCGCTGAAGGAGAACGTCCATGTCGCAGGCCTTGCGGTAGGCGATGTCCAGGTACTGCCGCTGCCGCTCCGGGGTTTGGGCCACCCCGTCCCGCAGGCCCTTGATGTACCCCTTCACGCTGGTGAGGGGGGTGCGCAGGTCGTGGGAGATGCCGGCCACCAGATCGGTGCGGGCCTGCTCATAGGCGGCGTTTTTCTCCTGCTCTGCCAATAGGTGTTCCTGCATCCGGTTGAAAGCGGCGCACACCGGAGCAAACTCATCCCGCCCCCGGTAGTCGATGGCCTGGGTGAAGTCCCCGGCTTCGATGCGTCCGGCAGCCCAGATGAGCGCGTTGACCGGCTGGAGCAGCTTTTTCAGCTGGTAGCGGGTAAACAGGGTGTTCAGCAGGAGGATCACCACAATGGCCGCCCCACCGCTGAGAAGCAGAGAGAGCAGCAGTACCTCCGACTGGGGGCGGGGGCGGCCCGCCTCCCAGGGGTGGGGTTGGGCGACTGTGCCCACCAACTCCAGTTCGCTCTCGCCCCGCTGCAGCCAGAGGGCCCCGCCCTCGGGTCGGCGGTCCGGCGGCAGCTCCCGAAACATCTCCTCCGCCTGCCGCTGGTAGTGCCGACCGATGGCGTGGGTGGCCGCGCCGTTCACCGCCAGCATGGCCACCAGGGCCACCAGTACCGAGATGGTGTTGTAAAAAAAGAGATGCCGCCGAATTCGCATAAGGCTCCCCCCGATGGTTCAGATATATCTCTATTGTACTGCGGAATTGTAAATAAACCAGTGGGAGTTTCTAAACTTTTCAAAAATTTTTAGGCGGCTGGCGTGGGTAACGTCCCCGCTGCCCCTGCTGGAAGGGGCTTCTGTCCGCTGTTATAGAGTGGGTCGGCCTTTGAGTTCCAGCAGGGGAGCGCCGGCCTTGACCCGGCCATTTGCCATGGGGGTGATCCTCTGGTAGTCGTCGGTATTGCAGACAATCATAGGGGTGGTGCACAGATAACCGGCCGCCTTGACTGTCTCCAGATCAAAGGAGATGAGCAGATCACCTCGTTTTACCTTCTGACCGGTCCGTACCTGGGCCTTAAAGTGCCTGCCGTCCAGTTCCACAGTGTTGATGCCGATGTGCAGCAGGAGTTGAACGCCCTCCTCTGTCACCAGACTGATGGCGTGGTGAGTGTTAAAGAGGTTGCCCACCACCGCATCGGCGGGGGCATACAGCTTGCCCTCGGTGGGCTCGATGGCCGCGCCCTCTCCCAGCACGCGGGCGGAGAAGACCTCGTCCTGGACCTCTGTCATGGGGAGCACTGTGCCGTTCATGTGGGCGGACATCACGGCGTTCCCCTTGATTTTGGCGGAGGTGGGCGCGTTGGGGTCTCCCGTGTTGTCCGGCCGGTTGGAGTCCGGGGCGGTGCTGGTGACCTGAAGCCGGGCTGCGCAACCTATGACGAAGAGAGGGGCGAGGTGATGGAATAGAGCGCTGCCGCACTGGTTCATGATGTTGAAAATCGTGTAGAGCGCGCTGCCCTTACAACTCGCGCCGGTGAGCGCGCAGGTCTCCCGTGGGGGCTGGCTGGTGAAAGAATTGCCGATACTCAGCAGCAGGCCGGCTACCAGCAGCGCGCCAAAGAGTTTGTCTGACATAAAATATCCTCCCTTTCGCTTGAGATAGTGTGCGCTGAAATGAAAATCCCATACCGCGCGTTCCGGGTGCCACTGAAGGCGTGTGCTGGATGGGGAACGCGACCTTGAAAAACGGATCGCAGAAGCTGATGGAATCGAAAAGACGCCAAGGAATCCCGGGATTCCTTGGCGTCTTTTACCATGTTGGAACGATATATTTTTCGGGATGGCTCGTCTGCCTTACCAACTGTCCAATTCAAAGGGTCTGCGTTTCCGCTTGGCAATTCTGATTGGCGCTTCCGCCTTATTGAGCAGATCGTCCAGCGTCAATTCGTTGGTTTCCCCTTCTACCTCAATGATGCTGTATTTAAAGCTGCAGCGGTGTTTGAAGAGTTGTTCCTCGTCCCGCTGGAAAAAGGTCAGGATCTCGTCCATTTTTCGCTCAATCAGATGCTTGACATTGCCGGTGAGGACCAGACAGAATTTATCCTCCTTGATTCGGGCAAAGGTGTCGCCGCTTCGGAAATTCTTCCGAACGGTATCCACAAAATTTTGAATATATATATCTCCAGCCTTATGGCCGTGGGAGGAGTTGATGTCTTTCACGCCCTCCAGGTCCAGATAGCAGAGGGTGACATCCTGGCGTTCCCGCAGAACCCGCCCCATAAATTCGTCCAGGAACAGGCGGTTATGAATACCGGTATCTGAGTCGTGATAGATTTCAGCGTTCAGGTGGCGGGCGCTCATCTTTTCCGCCGTGATGTCCATAACAATATGGACGCAGGAGGGCCGCTCTTTCCATTCGATGGGGAAAGAGATGATGCGGTAGCAGGCGCCATTCTCCTCCTCGGCCTCCCAGACTTTGTAACGCTCTGAGATGTCCCACTCCAGGATTTTGGGCTGAATGGGCAGGCGGTGCCTACAGCTGTCGCAAAATGCCTGGCTGCCCTCGCCATCCTGGGGGCGCTTGTTGCAGTGCACGATTTCTCGGGTCTCCATATCCACCACCAGCAGAAATTCGTCCCGCTGACTGAGCAGATCTACCAACATCTCGGTATAGCTTTCGATGATCTCCGCCCGGCGCTGCGCCCGTTGGATCTCCTCCTTCAGCTGGGTCTCCCGCTCCTTCAGCTGCTGCGTCATGGTGTTGAACGCCTGTGAGAACTCGCCTAGATAGGACACATGCTGGGAGTAGTCCCCTTTGGTCACCTGCCCTGCCTGCCAGGTGAGATGCTTTAGATTGGAGTGAAGGTTTTTCAGGCCGCTGTACAGGCAGCAGCTGCTCTCAGGGGGCTCCAGGGACAAGTTTCCCTTGGACAGCTGGGTGGAGTAGGAGACGAACTCCTCCGCCAAGCGGTGGAAGGAGCGCAACGCCTCGCCCAGCCCTCGGCAGGGCTGGCTGAGCTGACTGACGTCGAGGTGGGCCTGCTGCGCGTCGGTCAGGATGTGTTCCAGATATTGGGTCAGCCTCTGGCAGCTCTCCTCCAGGGTGAGGCCCCCGGAGGTCTCGTCTGCCGGGGCTTGTGCGGTCATCTCCGGCTCTGAGAGTTTGTTCTCATTGTGTTCCAGGTCCATTTCCTTATTTGCCCTCCTTTGTCTCTGCGCGGAAGCGGCATACTCGGTCTCCGGTGGCCCAGCAGCTGACCTCGATGGCAGTATACGGCCTCTTTGTGTAGGTGGTCAGAAGCCCCGACAGAAAACCCTCGTCATAGTTGCACACCGTCTCTCCCAGCATGGGGAGGCCGGAGCAGTCCGCGTCCTCAGAGAGGGTGAGGACCATCGTCCCGGTCTCCTCCTGCGTCTCCTCCATGCGGAGCACACCAATTTTAAACTCCTCCAGCCGCTGCTGAAGTTGAGAGATGAAGTCTGACAGCTCCAGGGTCAGATCCAGGTGGTGTTCTGCGAAGAACACGCATGCCCGAAAACCTGCGCCGCGGAAGATTTCTACCTGTGTCTCCTTGCCGAAACGCTCGGTCAGCTCCTCTCGAAGGGAGTACTCCAACAGCCTGTATATAGCCACCGGAAGTTCCGCACCCAAATTTTCTCGTCCGGTATTCCGGGGGCTGATGGAGTGAGACAGGTTTAGTCCCCGTCACAAGGCGCACGGCCGCTGTGTTCCATAGAATATTCCTCGCTTTGCAAATATATTTCACACTCACTTTTGATAAAGCGCGGCGGCAAATGCCGATGATAAAATATTCTAGCATGGAACCGCCAAATGTTCAATATGCTTATGTTGTTTTGAAACATACATATTTTATCATTTTTGGCTTTTGGCAAACTGCTCGTCCTGGAACAGACTGCAAATGACGTCCAGCAGGCACTTGATTGCCGGCATCTCCTGCTTTTTGGGGGAGAGCGCCAGGCCCAGTGTGCGGGCGTATGGTTTTTCCAAGTGGTATACCTTCAGCCCAGGGGGAGGGGGCGTCACCAGCAGCGCGGAAGTGAGTCCAATGCCCAACCCCCTCTCCACCAGGGCAATAATGGTGTAGTCGCTCTTCACCACACATTTGCTGTTGATTTCGCACCCTCTGCTGCTGAACACGTGGAACAGCTCCTCGGCGGAGGTCTGATGCTGTACGATCATGGGGTAGGACAGGAGATCTTGGGAACATATGTGCTCCCGCTTTGCCAGCTCGTGGTTCAGCGGGACCAGGGCAACGGCGGGATCTTGGTGGAGTGGAATAAATGTATAGCCCCGGGGCGCTTGCGAGGAGAGAATGGCCACGTCAACCTGCTTGCTTTTCAGCATAGACACCTGCTCGTCATACTCCCCCTCAAACAGCTGCAGCTCGATCTGGGGATACTGGGCGGAAAATACGGTGACAAAGTCGGGAATCCATCGGGTCATTACGCTAAAATAGCCGCTGAGCCGGATCGTTCCGGTGACCAGACCGTTGATCTGATTTGCGGTGTTTCGCAGTCTGTCCTCCGCCTGGAGCAGCTGAACCGCGATGTCATAGATCCGCTTTCCGTCCTCTGTCGGCACCACCCCAGATTTGGAGCGGAACAGCAGGGCAAAGCCCAACTCACGCTCCAATGCCCGGATCATGTGGCTGATGCCTGGCTGAGTGTAGTTCAGCTGAGCCGCTGCGTCTGTCAGGCTGCCGCACTCCACCGCCTGTACAAAGGCGCGGTATTTCATGTAACTCATACGTACGCTGCCCCTTATCTATCTATTCAAGTCTGTTATGGATATAATTCACAAAAGGAAGTTTTCAATTTGAGGATTTCGTTGTACAATAATCACACAGAAGGGGCGGGACCAGATAGAAAACCAGAAAAATATTCCGCAAAGCGGAGAAATTTCCTGCTTTTTGACTGGAATGAGATCCGGTTTGATTATGGGCCGCGGTTCTGAGACGATTGTATAGAGAGAAGGAGAGAGGACAATGAGCACTACATTATTTTGGGCGATTACATTTTGTGCAATCTGCGGCGCCGGTGTATACTCTGGAGTCAAAGTCAAATCGCAGGCCGGCTGGCAGACCGCGAACGGAGAACTCTCCTGGCTGAGTGTCGCCGTGATCATGGGGGCGTTTCAGATTGGTGGAGTATCCATCATCGGCTGTGCCCAGGACGGCTTCAACATGGGTGTTTCTGGCGCGTGGTATACCCTGATTGGCTGTCTGTACTATCTGTACGCGGCCTTTATCTGGGCCCCTGCGTTCCGCAGAAATATCCCCACCGGTTCCATGCCTGACTTTCTGAAAAAGAAATATGACAGCAAGACCGCGCTTACTTATTCCTATATCAACGTTCTGAATGGGATCGTCTATGTCCCGCTGCAGTTGTTTACCATGGCCACCGTCATCCAGATGGCCATCCCCGGTATCAGTCTGTGGAGTTCTGTCTTTGTGGGACTTGGACTGGCCGCCCTCTACACCGCGGTGGGCGGGATTCACGCCGCCAAAGTAGTGAGCCGGGCCACCTGTTTCACACTCTACTTTGCCGTAGTAGTGGCCTGCTATCTGATTGTCGATCGGGTGGGCGGCTGGCAGGCCCTGAACGAGGTGCTGCCTGCCTCTTACTTCAGCTGGGGCAACGTCTCTGGCACGAAGATTTTTGGATGGGTGGTGGCAGGCTTTTTCTCCAGCGCCATCGCTCAGACCACCGTCCAGCCTATGATTGCCGCCCGCAGCCTGAAAGACGCCCGTTTGGGTGCTGTGGTGGGGGCCGTCCTGGCCGGCCCCATTGGGATTTTCACCGCCATCATCGGCATGGCCGGCAAGGCGGAGGAGATCACGGCTGACTCTGCGTTGGCCTTCTCCACCACGGTGAGCGTCCACCTGCACCCGATCTTTGCAGGCATTATCTTTGGCATTGCCTCTCTGATTGTGGCGACCACCATGTCGTCTAAAATGCTGGCGACCTCCACCATTATGACCAGCATCTACAAAATTCAGCTGAAGCCTGGCTGCACCGACCATCAGGCCCTTCGGTTTTCGCGGGCATTTACGGTGGTCTACGCGTTTGTCTGTCTGATTCCTATCGCACTGATTCAAAAGAGTACCCTGAGCAATCTGCTGATGTATTTGACCATGCTCACCGGCGTGCCTATGTTCTTCCCGGTGATTGCCGGCATGTTTTGGAAAAAGGTGACCAAACCTGGGGCATTTTGGGCGATGCTGAGCGGTTTTGCCATCGGTCTGGTGGCCACCGTGACACCTGCCATGACAAAGGTGATCCCTTCGGGGCTGTGGATTGTGGCCGTAGGTACGGCCGTGGGGGTGGCCGTCTCCCTGTCGACGCAGCCGAAAGCGCCCGCCGCTATAGAATGAGTTTAGCATAGACAGACGAAAAAATTGTATCAGAGGAGGACAATTATGGATCACACATTTATTTTTGACCGAACAAAACCGATGCACTGCTATTATCGCCCCTTTGTAATGGGGTATCGCGGCGCTGTCAGCAGCAACAATTACTACGCCACAAAAGCTGGTTTGGAGATCCTGGCCCGGGGCGGCAACGCGGCAGACGCGGCGGTGGCGGTGTCTCTGGTGCTGGGGGTGACGGAGCCCTACCACTCGGGCATTGGCGGAGGCTGCTTCAGCCTGTACTATGATAACAAGACCGGACAGACCCTTGCTCTGGACGCCCGCGGCGTCGCGCCCCAGCGGGCGCACCGGGACATGTACCTGGACGGAGAGGGGAATGTGGACAGCACCTGGGAGTGGTTTGACGGAAAGTCGGTAGCCGCGCCGCAGCTGTACCGCGCCCTGGAGCGGCTGAATCGGCAGTACGGCACCATGTCGATGGCTGAGCTCTCACAACCTGCCATCGACCTGGCCAGACAGGGGTTTACCTGCAATTTCCTCTATGAATATGCCATGTACCACCCCCTGTGCGCCCATGCGGCCAGCCACTCTGACTACTACAAAAAGGCGTATATGAGGGATGGGGAGAGGTATAAATTCGGGGATAAAGTGGTCAATCCGGATCTGGCTGACACCATGGAGCAGGTGGCAGAGCGGGGAATTGACTGGTTTTATAATGGAGAAGTGGCCGATAAAATGGCGGAGTGCGTCCAAAAACGGGACGGAGTGCTCACCAGGGAGGACCTGTCCACCTGCGCGGCGAAAGAGCGCCCTGTGGTACGCGGTACTTTTATGGGCTATGACATCGTCTCCATGTCGCCCCCCAGTTCGGGCGGGTCCCATATTATTCAAATGCTGAATATTCTGGAGCGATTTGACATCCGGGGGATGGGCCATAACTCCGCCGACTATCTCCATCTTCTCTGTGAGACAATTAAGCTGATGTTTGCCGACCGCTCGGTAGCCATGGGAGATCCCGACTATGTGAAAGTGGACGTGGAACGTATTATCTCCAAGGAGTATGCCGCGCGGTGTGCCGCCCGCATCAATATGGAGCGCGCGCAGGAGTATGCGGCCCCCGAAGGCTTGGAGGCCAAGGAGTACCAGGGCAATACGACCCATTTCTCCATCATTGACAAGGACGGCAATATGCTTGCACAGACGCAGACGGTGCGCAGTTACTGGGGCTCCGGCGTCATGTGCGACGGCTATGGCTTCGTCCTGAATAACGCCATGTCTGACTTCAGTGCAAAAGTGGGCACCTTGACCACCCAGGGCCTGGTCTATGGTACTGCCAATGGGATCGAGGGTGGCAAGACCCCTCTGTCCAGCATGAACCCCGTGTTGGTCTTCCAGGATGGCAAGCCACTGCTGTCCACAGGGGCGGCAGGGGGACCCCGGATTATTACTGGAACCCTTCAGCTGCTGCTCAATGTGCTGGCCTTTGACATGAATTTGGATGAGGCGCTGCAAGCTGCCTATATCAACTGTCTCACCGGCGCCCAGGGATTCGAATATGAGCAGTGGATTACGCCGGATACCATACGGATTTTGGAGAGCAAGGGCCATAAAATGGCCCCCTGCGGAAGGGGAAATCTGCTGTCTACCATGGTCAACGGTGTTATGGTGTATGGAGACCGCTTCCAGGCGTGCGGCAACAACCGCCACGACGGATGTGGCGGCGTGCTGATGGAGGATGGGCGCATGGCCTTTGGCGGCATCTCCTTCTGAGAGGGATGCCCTTCGGGCACATCTTTTTCCAGTGATGCGGGGCGGGATTGTGCGGCGGCAATCCTGCCCTATTTAATGGAGTGGCGGAATGAATATAAAAGTTGGGAAGAATGGTTTTTTCTATGCGATTGCGCAGGGGATGCTCTTTGGCCTTGTCCATGTGCTAATCCAGAGCGCGGTGAGGGGCGCCGCCGTCTCCAACGAGACGGGCCTGCTCATCCGCTTTCTGGTCAGCAGCGTTGTTCTGCTGCCTGCTGCGCTGCGGCGGATAAGACAGGCGGCTTTGTCAAAAAAACTGCTCTGGAAAACGGCCCTGGCATCCCTGGGGATGCTGGTTACAACACTGCTGCTGTACGCCTCCTATCGGTATATCTCCACAGGAATGGGGGTCACTCTGCATTACACCTACCCCATTGTCACCATGGTCATCAGCGTGCTGTTTTTCCGTGTCAGATTGAATTGGCAGATGCTGCTGTCCATCACGCTGTCCTTTGCCGGCATTGTGTTCCTGTGCGATATGGATACAATGGGAGTCTCTGCGGCACTGGGCGCCGCCCTAGCATTGGCTTCAGCGGTTACATTCAGCTGTTATCTGCTCTGGACGGAGCATCAAAATTTGAACAGCCTGGACCCCATTGTGTTGACTGCGTTGATTAGTCTGTTCAACAGTCTGGGTCTTCTGGTGTATGGCGGAGCAAGGGGCAACTTCAGCCTTGCGCTGTCCCCCAGGTCGGCGGTGCTGCTCTGCGCAGGGGGGCTGGTGGGCGTCTTGGCGATGCTGGCGCTGACCCTGGCGATTCAGCGCGCAGGCGCGGTGTATACCTCTATTTTGGGGACCCTGGAGCCCATCACTTCCACTGTGGGCGGCGCGCTGATTTTGCATGAGACGGTAAGGGGACCGGCAGTGCTTGGCAGCGCCCTGGTGGTAATTGCAGTCGTTGTTGCCACGCTGTCTGGAAGATCAAAGGGACAAAAAGAGTCTGCGGCCTATTGACAGTCCTGCGGGCGGCAAACGGGGGCTTCTCTTCCCCATTTACCGTCCGCCGATTTTTCGGCGATTGTGGCCCTTGTTTTTGCTCTGGCTTCGGTCTCCGACGCCGCCTTTGTGACCGGCAATGTGCAGACTTCGAAGCTGTCTTCATCGCCGTCAGGCGCCAATCTGGCGCCTGTTGCCCTGAAATTGTCATATTTTCAGATAAAAACCGCTGATTTCATCGGAAATCGGCGGTTTTTAAACTATTACAGGCAGCGGGCCGCCGTTTTCGGCGGCCCGCTGCCCTTCCTCAGCCCATCGCTGACAGATTTGCGGACATGGCTCCCTGGTCCAGCAGTTCCCCAAAGGACTGGATGCGGGTGCGCAGCTGTTCTGCGCTGGCGCCCTGCTGGTCAATGCTGACGGTAAGGCAGGGGATCCCCGCTTGACGCAGGTCCTCTTCCAAAAATGGCAGGTCGTACTCCTCCGGGTCACAGAACTTCATCAGTCCGGTGAGGACGCCTTCCGCCCCAGTCTCCCGGCATAGCTGGACTAACATCCCTCCCCGGGGTTTGTCCAGTTCATGGATCAGGCTGCACCCATACCGGGCGTTCCACTGGAGGGCCAACCGTTTAAGTCCGCCGCCCCCCTTTTCTGGGATGTCGGCGCGGTACTGCCGGCTCTCCTGGGCCAGGTCGTCCCCCACCACGGCCAGGCCGTTCTCGGCCAGAATGTCCAACGCCTGGTCAGGTTCGAAGGCGATTCCGGTGAGGACAATCTTTTTGCCGGTCCAGCTGTGGACGGGCTGTTCCTTGAGGGCGGAGACGATCTCCTCTACAATGGCGGTGTGCTCCTCCTTCTCAAAGAAGAACGCGCTTTTGAAGACGATGTGTCGCACCTTTGGGGTAATGATGTCCAAGTGGTCGTTGGCGGTCTGGGCAAACTGGCGCATGGCGGCGTTGTGCCCGTTGTAGATCTCAATGGTCCGGCACAGGGCCTTCTCATTCATCATCTGCCCGGTGACGGTAGATAGCACGGTGAGTACCGTCTCAAACTCGCTGACCAGGTAGTCCACGCTGGCCGGGGAGGTGCGGTTCTGGGGGTAGACGATGGGGACCATAGGGATGGAGGGCACACCGAAGCGCCAGTTCTGGGTCATACAGCGCAGCGTGTCGCAGATGGCGGGGATAATGACCGCCGACAACCCCTCGTAGACCCCGTTTAGCCCAAACTCCAGGTTGGCCTGCATGATGGGGCAGGCGAAGGCGGGCAGGTAGCCGGTCACCTTCTGGAATTCGGTCTGGCCGCCCCACAGGCCCATGGGGATCATGCCAGAGGCGTGGACCAGCTCCTCGGGGGCGTAGGGGGCAAAGCAGCCGACGACCTTTTTGCCCTGCTTTATGTAGTGGTCCAGCTGTGCCCTGGGGTTGTCGCAGGCCGCCTGAAGACGGGCCAGGTTTTCGCGCAGTTCAGCCATTGTTCTTCGCCTCCTTGTTCAGCTTCATCACCTCTACCAGCCCCTGGATACGGGTCTCGAACTGGGCCTCGCTGTAGTTGCGGTAGTCGGCCTGGTCGCCATCGAAGGAGGTAAAGGGGACCCCCGCCTGCTCAGACAGCTGGCGCTGGACCTCCATCATCTGGCAGTCCATCACCTTGCAGCTGCGGTTGACGTGGTAGATGGTGCCATCACAGTCAAAACGCTTCAGCGCCTCCAGCCGCCGGGAGATCATGGTGGTGGCGTTGTCGCCGTTGGTGGAGGTGAAGCAGTAGGCCCGGGCCATGCCGTCCAGGTCATCGTACTCAATGGCCCAGGCCTTGCCATAGCTGGAGGCGACCATATTGATGCCGTACTTTTTCAGTGTGCGCAGGTTGTGGCTCAGGTAGGGCCAGCAGGCGATGCCGTCCCAGGACACCCGAAATTCCTGTTCCACAGGGAAGGTAGAGGTGCCGTTTTTTATGTGCGCCTCCATCTCGGCGTTGAGCTGCTCCATGATGGCGGTGGTGGAGGGCTTGCCCCGGTTGCACACCATAGCGGACATGTAGTTGAACAGCTCAAAGCCGCCGATGGGAGCGGGTTTGTGATCCAGCAGGCCGTTGGCCCGCTCCCACAGATAGCTATTGCGCTGAGAAATTTTCATGACCTCCTGGAAGCGATCCTCATCCCAGGACTTGCCGGTGAAGGCGCACAGATCCTGAATGAGCTGGTCAATTTGGGCCCGGACATAGCGCACCCGGGTCTCGGTGACGTAGTCGGAGGGGTTGTAGCAGGTGTCGATAAAGAAAATGGGGATATTCATCTGGCGGGCCAGGTTCTCATACCACTTGGTGAGCTGGTTGCAGATGTTGTTGGTCAGCAGCAAAAAGTCCGGCTTGACCATCTTGCCCCCGTCAGGCAGCTCCACCTCGCTTTCGCCGTTGAGAACGGCGGCGTAGGCCAAATTCAGCTTGGCGTAGGCGCACAGATCGTTGGAGTAGCCCAGGGCGCCCTCGCACTCCTGAAGAAATGGGTCGGCCTGGTGGCGGGCGGCGATGCCGGCAGCGTGGTTTTCGGGGTAGAGAACATTCAGCCCCAGAGTTTCGGCAATCTCCTGGGGGAAGATAGAAGCGGACCAGCCCACCTTCTCCCCCCGCTCCTTGGCCAGGCGGGCATTTTCGAACAGGGCGGCGGTCTGTTCGCCGATCATCAGCATGGACTTTGGTTTGGGACGTTTGGGTTTGGGGGGAGGGGCGGCCTGTTCCGTCCCAGGGTTGACAACAGCTTCACTCATAGGATTCTTGCCTTCTTTCCAAAATGCTTTTTGCAGCTTCCGCCCCAGCCGAGGCGAAAACGAAGGGGGAAGTTAGCGGATTTCCTTTGCCTGATGCATCTCGGCAATTTTTTCCTGGCTGTAGCCCAACTCTTGGAGCACCTGGTCGGTGTCCCGCCCAATGGGACCGGAGATTTTGCAGGGAATTTGGGCGGGGTCCACGCTGCCGAAATGGACGGGGCCATTGGAAAACACCGTCTTTGTGCCGTCCTCATACTCGTGGAAATAAGTGTAGTGGTTGGCCTGAGCCTGGGGGTCATAGGGGACGTCTTTAAAGTGCCGCAGGACCTCGTGAGGCATGTCGTGGGCGTTGAACAGTTCGTCCCAGTAAGAGACTGTGTGCCGCTTGAAGATATCGTCAAAGATTTTAGTCAGCTCGGTCCGGTTCTCGTAGTAAGCGGCGCTGGTGGAATATCTGGGGTTCTGGGCCAGCTCGGGCGCGCCGATCAATTGGCACAGCTCAGGGAAGCGGCGGTAGTCGATACAGGCCAGATAGAACCACTCGCCGTCAGAGCCCTGATAGGTGTTGCTGCCGGCATGGCCGCAGTCCAGCCGGGTGCGCGGCAGCGTACGGCCATTAAAGCCGTTGAGGATCCCGGTGGTGAGAATAAAAATGCCGGACTGGAAGAGGGAGACATCCACTTTATCCCCCTGTCCGGTGACCTCCCGGCGGTAAAGGGCAGCAGCAATTCCGCCAGTCAGCGCGACGGCTACGCTGTGGTCGCCGATTCCGCCGATGGGCACCAGCGGGCCCGCTCCCGCGGGGGGCAGGTCGGCCATCAGTCCGGTGCGGGAGAAAAACACGGTGTAGTCATAGCCGGGGCGGTCCTTGTCCGGCCCCTGATCCCCATAGCCGAGGACAGAGGCGTGGATCAGCCGGGGGAAACGCTCCTTCAGCTGCTCGTAGGCCAGCCCCATCCCCTCCAGCGCCTGAAGGCGAAAGTTGGTCAGGAATACGTCCGCCCCTTCCAGCAGTTTGATCATGGCTTCGTGGCCCGCCTCAGAGCGCAGATTGAGAGACACAAACCGCTTGTTGATGTTCTGCATATCAAAATTGGGATTTGCCTGCTCGGTACAGGGGGAGAGGGTGGTCCCCGCCTGCTTGCGCCAGGCGTCTCCATTCAAGGTCTCCACCTTAATGACGTCGGCGCCCCATTCGGCCAGAATTCGGGCGGTCATCGGTCCGGCCAGCATGGTAGACAGCTCCACAACCTTAATTCCTTCCATAGGTTTCATAGCAATAATACCTCCTGCAAAATGTCAGAATCTGTATGCGCAGCTTGGACGCCGGGCTTTCAGCGCCCCTGAAATCTGGGGCTTCGCTTTTCCAAAAAGGCTGCGGTACCCTCTTTGCGGTCCTCTGTGCTGAAGGCGATGGTCTGTGCCAGCCGTTCCAGCATCAGACCGGTGCCGATATCCGTCTCAAGACCATAATTGATGGAAATTTTAGCCATCATAGACGCCTTTGGACCTTTTGACATGATCTGCCGGGCCATTTTCTCGGTCTCGGACATCAGCTCCTCCCGGGTGTCGCCGGTGATTACATTGATCAGGCCGATGCGCAAGGCCTCGTCAGCGGAGATAATTCGTCCGGTAAAGATCAGCTCTTTGGCTCTGCCGGCCCCCACCAGACGTGCCAGCCGCTGGGTGCCGCCTGCGCCGGGGATAATACCCAGCCCCGTCTCGGGCTGACCAAACTGAGAGCGGCCGGTGGCAATACGGATATCACAGGCCATGGCGAGTTCACAGCCGCCGCCCAGGGCATAGCCGTTAATGGCGCAGATCACCGGTTTATACAGCTCCTCCAGTTCCCGCAGTGCCAGGGTTGCGGTACCAATCATCTGGTCCATGTAATATCGGTCATGGATTTCTCTGATGTCAGCGCCGCTGGCCAGGGCCTTGTCCCCCGCGCCGGTGACCACCACCACTTGAATGCTCTCATCGGTCCGCGCAAGGGCGACCCCGGAGCGAATGTCGTTCCACATGCCGGGACTCAGGGCATTCCGGGCCTCGGGCCGATTCAGTGTGAGGTACAGGACGCCGTCTTTCTTCTCATATAGGATGTTTTCAAACTCCGCCATCAGACTTCCCCCTTTGGTGATATCATCGCGATGCCGCAGCCGCGCTGCCCTGCATCGCCGGTGTCTATATAGTTAATTTAGCATAATTCGTGCCAACTTTAACGCCGCGCCCCGATAGGTCCCGTTTGGATTTTTTCGCTGCCCTCTTCTCTGCCCCTTCCCCCACACAGGGCGGGAATTGCAAGGTGTCTTGCAGACAGAGCGGGATAGAAGTGAGGGGAACGTAAATTTTTTCTCCTTCTGGTATGGGCAGTCCGACCCCGTCTCAATATGTGCAAAGTAAAGTGCAAAGTGTCCGTGTGCACATGAATTTTGTGCAAAGAAGGAGGCGTGCACTTTTGTGGCTTTGATCCCATAAAGGCCGTCACATCATAATCCTGTGTTCCGGGAGGAGATTGCCGGATATTTTCAAACGCCCAATCCCCGCTGTGTTTCCAGGGGCCGCAGACCTGTTCAGAGACGAAAAACCGCCCCCGCTTTGGGGGGCGGCGGGGGTGAATTGGGGTCAAAAAGAGTGCTTCGCTGCGCTGGAAATAGAGTTGGCATTAAACTTGCTCATATTAATGCTGTGCAGGCGGTGATACGGCACTGTCTGGGTGGAGTCAGATTTACCATATGACATAAAAGGAGGAACCAGAGAGATGGAATTTGAGCCCATATACATCCTGGGGGCGGTGCGAACCGCTATTGGCAAATATGGCGGTTCGCTGAAAAGCGTTCCAGCCCACCAGCTGGGCGCCCTGGTGGTCCGGGAGGCCCTCAGACGTTCAGGGGCAGAAGACGAGATGGTGGACGAAGTGATTTTGGGTGAGGTGCGCCAAAGCACTGAGGCGTCTAACATTGCCCGGTGTGTGGCCCTGGAGGCCGGCCTGCCTGAGTCCGTCCCCGGCTACACCGTCAACCGGCTGTGTGCCTCCGCCATGCAGGCCATCCTGTGCGGCTGTCAGGAGATCTGGTGCGGCCAGGCGGACACCATTGTGGCCGGCGGCGCCGAGAATATGAGCCGGGCCCCCGTCTATCTGCGGGGAAGCCGCTGGGGCGGAAACAAAAATGCCCTGGTGGACTCCAACATTGAGGCGGGCAGCACCGCCGCCCCCGCCTCCCTCTACGGCACCGGGCTGAGCATGACCCGGACAGCGGAAAATGTGGCCGAGCGGTTTCACATCTCCCGGGAGGAACAGGACGCCTTTGCGGTGGAGAGCCAGCGCCGGGCCGCCGCCGCCATTGCCTCGGGATATTTTCGGGAGGAGATTCTTCCGGTGGAGGTGAGGGAGAAAAAGAACACCTTTGTCTTTGACACGGACGAGTTTCCCCGCCCCGGCACCACCGCGGAGGCGCTGGCCAAGCTGAAATCGATTGTAAAGGAGGGCGGCACCGTCACTGCTGGCAACTCCTGCGGACTAAACGATGGGGCGGCCGCCCTGGTGCTCATGTCGGGAAAGAAGGTACAGCAGACCGGACTTAAGCCCATGGCCCGCATAATCGACATTACCACCGCCGCGCTAGACCCGGCGATCATGGGTTACGGCCCCTACTACGCCGTCAATCAGATTCTAAAACGCACCGGCATGACACTGGAACAGATTGATCTGGTGGAACTGAACGAGGCGTTTGCCTCCCAGTCGGTGGCCTGTATTCGAGACCTGGGGCTAGATCCCGCCAAGGTCAACATCAGCGGCGGCGCCATCGCCCTGGGTCACCCGCTGGGCTGCACCGGCGCGCGGCTTATCGTCACCTTGCTTCACAATCTGAAGCGCACTGGCGGCAGGGTGGGCCTGGCCACGTTGTGCATCGGCGGCGGACAGGCCATGGCCGCGCTGGTGGAGCGGGTCGAGGACTCAGAAGCTGTATGCTGAATACAGGGTCTAAATACCATTTCAGTCCTCCCCGGGGGACTTGACAGAAAGTTGGGATTACAATGAAAATTGAAGATGTCAAACAGGTAGCGGTGATCGGCGCTGGGGCTATGGGCCGGCAGATCGCCATGAACACCGCGCTCAACGGCCGGAGAGAGGGGTATCAGGTGGTCCTTGCCGACTCCTTTGAAAAGGCTGTGGACAGCGCCAAAACCTGGGCCGCCGACTATTTAAAGGGCCGGGTGGAGAAGGGCCGCATTACTCAGGAGGAGGCCGACGCTGTGTCCGCCCGCCTCACCTTCACCACCGACGTGGAGGCCGGTGCGAAAGGGGCCGATTTGGTGGTGGAAGCTATCATCGAGGACCTGGAGATCAAAAAGGAGCTCTTCGCCCGGATCAGCAGAATCGTCAAGGCTGACGCGATCCTGGCGACAAACAGTTCCAATCTGGTCAGCTCCAAGCTGGCCAGGGTTACCCAGCACCCTGAGCGGCTGCTGAACCTGCACTACTTCAACCCCGCCCTGGTGATGAAGCTGGTGGAGGTGGTTAAGGGCCCCCACACCAGCGATGAGGCCGCGGAGTGTGCCCGAGCCTTTGGCGAGAGGACCGGCAAGTCCCCCATCGTAATTCAAAAGGAGATCGCCGGTTTTGTGGCCAACCGCATCAACGCCGCCGTTACCCGGGAGGCGTGTCTGCTACTGGAGCGGGGGGTCGCCTCGGTGGAGGATATCGACACCGCCTGCGAGAAGGGGTTGGGCTACCCCATGGGCCCATTCAAACTGATGGATATGACCGGCCTGGATGTCAACTACTTCGTGCGCCGGGACCGCTTTACAGAGAGCGGCGACCCCAACGATGCCCCCAGTTTTTTGGTCATTGATAAGGTGATCAAGGGCGAACTGGGCCGCAAAGCGGGAAGAGGCTGGTATGACTACCAGGATAAGACGTAATAATTTTTAAAAAGAGAAGAAAAGGAGAAACAGATATGGCTTCCAGTACGATTGCATTGATAATTACCGCAATTACCATGGTGCTGTTCTTCACCAACATATTCCCCATGAGCGTCACCGCCTGTCTGTGCGCCCTGGCTATGGGCATTCTGATCCCCGAGATGAAGTTGGCGCAGATATATTCCGGCTTTGGCGGCAGCTCCATTGTGATGGTGGCCGGTATGATGGTGGTGGGCGACGCCCTGTTCCAGACCGGCGTAGCCCAGCGATGGGGCTCTAAAATCGGCAGATTGAAAATTGCCCAGAATGAGAAGGGCTTTATCATCCTGATTACCATCATCTGCACCCTGATGTCCGCCTTCCTGTCCAACTCCGGTACCATCGCCATGTGGATGCCCATTATTGCCGCTGTGGCAGCCGGCTCCAATGGCAAAATTCGCTCCAAAATGGTCATCATGCCTGCCGGTATTGCCTGTATTGTGGGGGGTGGTTCTACCCTGACCGGCTCCGTTTCTCAGGTAACTGCCAACTCCATCTTGATGGGTACGCCTGGCTTTGAAAACGGCATGGGCGTGTTTGATATGACCCGTGTGATGTGGCCTGTGTGTATCATCCAAGTCATTTTCTGGGCCACTGTGGGCTATCCGATCTTGAAATGGGCCTTGAAGCCTGAGAGCCCCAACTTCAACGAGGGGAACTCTTTCGCCACAGCCGCCCAGGGGGACGACAGTGCCTATCGGGATATTCCCGCCTGGAAGGGCAACGTGGCGGTTGCAACCCTGCTGCTGTGTATTGCCGGCTTTATTGTCAGCGGGTTTGCTCCCTTCAAAAATTATCTGAATATCGCCAATATCGCCATGCTGGGTTCCATGATTTTGTTTGTATCCGGGGCCGTCCCTGTGAAAAAGACGCTGAACAGCCTGGATTGGGATATCCTGATTATGATCGGCGCGGTGACGGCCCTGGGCACCGGTATTGACGTGTCAGGTGCGGGCCAGATCATTGCCGACACGGTGTTGGGGCTTTTCGGTGGTTCCAGTGCCTCTGTGACCACCATGATGATCGTCTTAATCGTCCTGTCCAGTGTGCTGACCCTGTTTATGCAGAATGGCAGCGTTGCGGCCATGCTCTCACCCATCTTTATCCCCATGGCGGCCACCCTGGGGGTCAGCCCTCTCCCGTTTATCATCCTCATCGGCGCTACGACCAATCTGGCCATTGCTTCCCACATCGGCACCGCCGTCAACATGCAGATTTTGCCTGCCGGCTATAAACCCATCGACTACATCAAAATTGGCGGGCCTCTGTTTGTCATTATGGTGGCTGTACTGTGCGTCATTTCCCCCATTGTCCTGCTGTAAACCCAGGGCAGAAGTGGATTGCTATAGGGCCTGTTTGACCATGATCCGTCTGCGGCCTGCCCATAAAAAGGAGGGCCCTTCTCCAGGAAGGGTCCTCCTTATTCTATCTTACGACGGTTTGTCCTCGTAACGGCAGCGCGGGGATAGACCGTACTCTCTGATCTTGTATTGCAGTTTCCGCCGAGATACCCCCAGGTAGGCGGCGGCGCTGCTGCGGTCCCGGCAGACAGACAGCGCCTCCATCACCCGCTCCCGGGTCAATTCAGAGGCCGACCGGGCCGGAACCGGCGGGGTGTCGGGCAGGGCGGGGGCGTCCAGATCCTCGCAGAGGATCTCCTGGGGGATGCTGCGGATCTCGGTGGTGCTGTTGGGCGTCATGACCACCATGCGCTCCACAACGTTCCGTAGTTCACGCACGTTGCCCGGCCAGTGGTAGGCCTGAAGCTGTTTGAGCACGTCGTCTGAAAAATTTTTCTTCAAACCGTACTGCTGGCAGTAGTAATGCAAAAAGTGCAGGCTCAGCGGTATGATATCCACCCTGCGGCTGCGCAGGGGCGGGATCACAAGGGGGATGACGTTCAGCCGGTAATAGAGGTCCTCCCGGAACCGGCCCGCCCGGACCAGGGTTAGCAGGTCCTCGTTTGTGGCGGCAATCAGGCGAAAGTCCACCTTTTTTGCGCTGTTAGAGCCAACCCGCCGAACACTCTTCTCCTCAATCATGCGCAGCACCTTGCCCTGAACGATCAGAGGCAGGGAGTTGATCTCATCCAGAAATAGCGTGCCCCCGTTTGCCGCCTCCACCAGGCCCACCTTCCCGCTGCGGTCTGCCCCGGTAAAGCTCCCCTTCTCATAGCCGAACAGCTCGGCCTCGATGAGATTTTCCGGCAGGGCCGCGCAGTTGACCGTAATCATGGGCTTTTTACTGCGCTGAGAATGACTGTGGATATAGTGGGCAAATACCTCTTTCCCGCTTCCCGACTCCCCCAGCAGCAGAATGGTGGGGTCAATGGGGGCCACCGTATCGGCGATGGAGAGCACCCGCAGCATCTCCGGGCTCTGGGCGACCATCGTTGCGCTGTCCTTTGGACCGTTCACCTCGGAAGACTCGATCAGGACTTTGTGCTGTTCTAAGAGGCTCTTGCGCCGATTTTCAAACTCGTCTACGTCCTGTAGCATCATCACCACATATTTGACGTTTCCCTCTCCGTCGAAAATAGGGGTGCCCGTGACGATGCGGGTGCGGACCGTCTGGTCCCCTTTGTGGATGTTTTTGTAGTACTGCATCCGACTGACCCGCTGCTTTTTCTGGCACACCAGATCAAACACACAAACATCCAGCAGACTGTAGAAATCTCGGACGTTCATTTTTAGGTATTCCTGTCGGGGGATGTTGCGCCAATTGACCATTACAGTGTTCATAAATAGGAAGTTGCCCGCCGCGTCATATATGATAATGCCGACATCAATATTATCCAACACATCGGAAAGGGACAACTGCCCGTTTAACCGCCAAAAGGGTGAATTTTCCTCCACAGCGAGGCCCTCCTCATATTTTTTGCAGTTCCCCATATCTGTGCGGTTCTATCTCCCGAGGCGGAAATTACAGGGAATTCGGGTCGGGAACGGGAAGACGTCAGCAGATAGGCACTGGGGCAAATGACTGTGTCAAGGCATATTTTAGCACAGATTTTGTGGGATATCCATCAAAATTTTCTGCCTTTTACCGCCGAGGAGGGCGAGGAGTTGTGTGGTTTCGCCTGATGGGGCGAGGTGGAAGGGGCTGTGACGGATGGGCTATCCCGCCTCATATGGGCTGTGGACCTCGGGAGAATGGGCGGCCAGGGAGAACAGGCCAGAGGACAAAATGGACAGCAGCTGGGCGGTGCAGGGCCTTTGTTCCAGCGGTCTGCGGGCCAGCTCCTCCAGAAGAAGCCGGTTTTCGCGCCAGATGATACAGCCTGCGGATCGGATGTTTCGTTCTACCGCCTTCCAATTTGTCTTGTACTGCCGCGCTACTTCTGGGTATAGCCACTTTGTCACCAGCAGCAGTCTGTCCGGATTCTCCATGCACAGCATGATTGCATAGGATGTGTGGAAAAAACCGACATAATTTGCGGTGACGCCCAGACGGTAGAGCAAATCGTAGATATCTGTCATAGAAGTTTCCATCTCATGGTATCGTTTCAAGCCTTTCATCCCTTTCTCTTTGAAGCTGCTTGTCCATGACATAGGCGGTCTGAAGTTCCTCCATAAATCTGCTGGACTCCTTCGCGTTGAATTGGAGGGCTTTCATCAGGTGGAACAGCGTGGAGAGCCGCGGCAGGTGTTCGTGGCATTCTATTTGCTGAATGCAGTTGCGCGTGAGCCCAGCCTGATCTGCCAAGGCGTTTTGAGAAATGTTCATCCGCCTCCTTCTGGTATAGATTTTTGTGTCTAGCAGCTGAGTCACATGGGGATGAGTTTCGCAAGTGTTGTGAAATCTCTGCAATTTAAATACCTCCTCTCAATAAGAAGGATATATCATTTGACAAAATTTGTCTGCCAATGAAAATTGGCATTGTGAAAAATGTCGAATTATGAATTGGAATTTTTTTCATCTTGTAAGCTCCCTAGGACATTCTCCCGCCTGCTGAAAGACGGAAAACCGGAGTAGGGGCATTCCATATTTGGGGGCTGTCGGGTGGCCGTATCTCTGTTTGCCTTTGATCTGCTGGTCCTCTGAGGAGAAAACACAGGCGCCGCCAAGTTTGTAATGACTTGGCGGCGCCTCTATCGGCTGACGGGGAGGCCGGAGCTGCTCCGTGCCTGCGTGGGAGTGCTGCTGTGGCAGACTTATTTTACAGACTGGCCGCCACATACTCTGATCTTTGGGGAGACACACTAGGGCTGTGCCGACTCCTCGGGCAGCGGTCTGGTGGTCTCTCTGAGTTCCAATGTATGGCCCATGACAACCCGCTTTGTCACAAAATTGGGGTCTGTAATCTGTTCATAGAGGAGGTCAAAGGCGGTTTTGCCCATATTATAGCCGGGCTGCTTAATGGAGGAGATGGACGGGGTACAGATTTCAGAGAGATAGGTCCCATCAAACCCAATCACATCCACATCCTTGCCCGGCGTTTTGCCGGTTTTGAGCAGATATTTGACAACCCCCGCCGCGGTCTGGTCACTGGAGGTGAAGACGGCCGTCGGCGGTTCGGGTAGTTCCATCAGTTCCTTGCAGACGTCGTAGCCGCAGGCGTAGTTGTAATCACAGCCGCGCAGATATTCCTCCCGGAAGGGAATGCCGTGCTTTTGCAGGGCCTGGCGGTATCCCTCCTCCCGGTCGAGCTCATAGGGGCGACCAAAGACGCCGTTGATAAAGGCGATGCGGGAGTGGCCGGTTTTGACAAAGTGTGTGATGGCCTCCTCCGCGGCCGCCACATTGTCAATGCAGGTGTAGCAGATTTTGGAGCTGAAGGCCCGTGCCCCGCACTGGACATAGGGGTATTTTGCGGCAAAACGCGCCAGCTTGTCCTCGGGCAGAGTAATGGTGAAGCTGATTGCCCCGTCCACCTGCTTGGTTCGGACAAAGTCTAAATAGCGGGACTCGCAGGCGGAGGTGCGGTGGGTAATACAGGCGAGTGTGTCATAGCCGTTGGCGCTTGCCCGCTGCTCCACACCCTGTAGAACCCTGGAGTAGTAGGGGTTGGAGATGGAAGGCATTAGGACAAGGATTTTGCCGCTGCGCTGGGAGCGAAGGGCGCGCCCCACCAGATTCGGCTTGTAACCCGATGCCTCGATGACCTCAAGCACCCGTTTGCGGGTCTCCTCTGAGACGTAGTCGTCGTTGTTGATGACCCGGGATACTGTGGCGACAGAGGTTTCCGCCAATGCGGCAATGTCTTTAATATTCACAGAACAGCACCTCTTGTTTCAGTAATGTTACATATCCTGCAACACCTCTATTTTAAGGAAAAATCTTGAATAAGTCAAGGGGCAATTCCGGATGGACTGTCGTTATGCACAAAAATAAGGGGAAATCACTGTGAAAAATATAGGAAATTAAATTCGTATCTTGACAAAGTAAATGCGTCGTGATAGTCTCTATGTAACGGATTACAGAAACATTACAATTAGTTACATTGGGAGGATTGAACACAGTGGAACAGTTTATTGTAGAACAGGAACAACAGATTCCCGTACATGCCCAGGCCGACGTATTGGTGGTCGGCGGCGGCCCTGCAGGGCTGTGTGCAGCGGTGAGCGCGGCGCGCAACGGGGCGCAAGTAATTCTGATGGAGCGGTATGGATACCTGGGCGGGATGGCGACAGGCGGCTATGTGCTGCTGTTGGACTGCCTGTGCGACGGGAAAGGCAATCTGATCATCAAGGGACTGGTGGAGGAGATTGTCCAGCGTCTGCGCAAGGTGGATGGAATTATTGAGCCCCCCAAAGAGGTCTGGGGATCGGATCATATCGAGCAGATTCTGAAGTGGCGCCGCTATGGCTCCACGGGCGGCGAGGACAAGATTGTCCGGTACAGCCCGGTCATTGACCCCGAGATGATGAAGTGCGTCGCAAACGAGATGGTGCTGGAGACCAACGTGAAGCCGCTGTTCCACGCCTGGTTCAGCAAGGCGTATGTGGAAGACGGCGTGGTCAAGGGGGCTATTTTCGAGTCGAAGTCGGGCCGTCGGGCCGTTTTGGCTAAGGCTGTCATTGACTGCACCGGCGATGGAGATGTGTTCTACACCGCGGGGGAGAATTACCACACCGGCAACCTGCCTTTGGGTTTAATTTTCCGTGTGGGCAATGTGGACTGTGAGACGGCTGAGCGTTTCCTGAGCGACGAAGACCGCTCCCGCAAGGTGACAGAGGACCTGCAAGCGATCAAGGGGTGTAGCGGCGGATACAGCTTTGGAGAACTGCCCATGGGCTTTTACATGCGAAGCAGTATCAACAATGTGGTTTGGTTTAACACCACAACCCAGGGCAGCGCGGTGAATATTGAGGATTTGGCCCGTACCGAGATTGAAATTCGCCAGGCGATGATGCGGACCATGGAGTATTTCAGAAAGAACGTACCCGGCTTTGAACATGCGGTTGTGATTGATACGGCGCCTCAGTGCGGCGTGCGCAGCAGCCGGATGCTGGATGGGGAGTATCTGATTACCCGGGAAGAGCTTATGGCCGGCGCCCACTTTGATGACACGGTGGTGGTTGCCCAGCCCCCCTATAAGAAATTCGAGGTATCGGACGGACTCAAGGAGATCCCCTACCGCTGCTTCCTGCCCAAGACCGTGAAGGGTCTGCTGGTGGCGGGGCGCTGTATCTCCGGGGACTTCGGCGCGATTGAGATGCTGCGGGTGATTCCGACTGCGATGCTCATGGGCGAAGCCTGTGGCGTTGCCGCCGCGCTGGCGGTGAAGCAGGGGGTGGACGTGAAGGAGGTAAATGTCCAAGAAGTCCAGGAGCAGCTGCGCAGACAGAATGTCTTGCTCCCCTAAGGTTACACAGACAAGGAGGTAATGGAATATGCCAGGCTATAAGTATTTTGAGGATTTTGTGGTTGGACAAAAACAGGTCACCAGCGGACGCACGATGACAGAGGCGGATATCCGGCTGTGCATTGGCTGCTCGGACAACACGCACCCCGTTCATGTGGACGCGGAGTACTGCGAAAAGCACCCTTCCGTGCATGGCTGTATTGTTCAGGGAGATCTGATCCTGTGTGTGGCGGACGGCTTTTTTGCCAAAGAGATCACGCCGTCTAAGGTCCCGTCTATTCACTACGGCATGGACAAGGTCAGATTTGTGAAGCCCACCTACCCCGGCGACACGGTGCACTGTGAGACCGAAGTGGTGGAACAGACCGTCAAAAACGAGCAGTTTGGCGTTATCACCTGGAATGTCAACGTGATCAATCAGCATGGGGAGACGGTCATTTTCTATGTTGATAAGCAGTATATCGGCCGCCGTTCAGCGTTCGGCGGACAGGAAGCCGAGGGGGATGCGTAATGTCAGGAGCATTGGATGGCGTTAAGATTTTAGGGTTCACCCATTTTGCCCAGGCTCCTTTTGCCCTGCAGCTCATGGGCGACCTGGGCGCCGATGTCATCAACATTGAGCGCCCTGGAAA
Source organism: uncultured Oscillospiraceae bacterium (assembly GCA_948616425.1). Lineage (GTDB taxonomy): Bacteria > Bacillota > Clostridia > Oscillospirales > Oscillospiraceae > Lawsonibacter. The sequence goes on along the minus strand of CAPGBJ010000071.1, from coordinate 16,339 downwards.
GGGGGATTTTAACCGGGAATTCCTCCGGCAGGAGAGCCTGGGTGGAGAGAGCCCCTTTTTCCTGGCGATGAACCGGAATAAGCGCAGCCTCTCTCTGGACCTGAAGAGTCCAGAGGCGAAAGAGATTGTGTTTAAGCTGCTCAGGGAAGTGGATGTGGTGGTCACCAATTACCGGCCCGGCACGCTGGATAAGCTGGGGTTTGGGTATGAGGAGGCCAAAAAAGTTAACTCCCGGATTGTCTACTGTGAAGCTCTGGGCTACGGCAGCAGCGGGCCTTACGCGTCTCTGCCCGGCCAGGATCTGCTGGCGCAGTGCTTAACTGGGTATACTACGATTGTGGGCCCTGACCAGGATGGCCGCCCCATCTCCGGCGGTATCTACGTGGTGGACATGTACAGTTCGATGCTGCTGACGGTGGGGATGCTGGCGGCGCTGGTCAGCGCCCGGGAGACGGGCCGGGGGCAGAAGGTGGAGGTAAATCTGCTCAATTCCGGAATCCATATGCAGTCACAGGAGATTGCCTACTATCTCAATACTGGAAATCTGCCTCAGCGGCCCAAAAATCACTCGGGGCACTTTTTACAGGAGTCGCCCTACGGCATCTACCGGACGAAAAATGGCTGGATGTGCTTTTCTACTAATATGGTGGAGAATGCGGAGTGGAAAGTGAAAACGCTGGGCGACCTGTTGGGGATTGACAATCTGCTGGAAATGATGCCGGATAAGCCTACCATGATGCGCGATCGGGACAAGCTGCATGACATTCTCGAGGGGGCGTTGGTGAAACAGGATACAGAACACTGGATCAAGGTATTTCAGGAGGTGGGGTTCTGGTGCGCCAAGGTCAACGACTACGAGGCTGTGGCCAAAGATCCCCAGGTGGTTCACAACGGGATCATCAAGGAGATTGAACACCCGGTGGCCGGCACCTATAAGGCGATTGGAACGCCCATTGAATTTAGTGAGACGCCGCCTGAGATCCGTCGTCCCGCGCCCCTGCTGGGACAGCACAATGAGGAGATCCTTCAGCAGCTGGGCTACAGCAGCCAGGAGATTGCGGCACTGAAAGAGAAGCACATTTTTTAAATGTGACAGGCAGGGTTGATAGCCCGATTTTTGCGGGGAACCGCTTATAAATTGAAAGGAGAAATGACTATGAAAAAGATTTTGGCAATGGCCCTGACGCTGGCGCTGACTCTGGTCCCGCTGACCTCCTGCAACAATGGGAGCAGCAGCCAGGGAAGCGGTTCCACCGGCGGTGGCAGCGACGTAATTGTAATTGGCGGTATTAATGATCTGACCGGCAACCGCTCTGTCACCGGCAACGCGATTAACAACGGCGTTACACTGGCGGTGGAGGAGATCAACGCCAAGGGCGGCGTGTTGGGCAAGCAGATCAAATATGTAGTTTATGACAATAAGAACGACGGCCAAGAGACCATCAGCGCCTACACCCGTCTGGCCGATGTGGACAAGGCCAGCGCAGTGATTACCACCGACGCCAGCGGCATCTTTATGAGCCTGATTGAAATCAGCAGTGAGAAGAAGGTGCCCGTCTGCGGTATGCCCTCCGATCCCCGGGCTGTGATGGACACCGAGGGCAGCGGCGAGACCTACCCCTACACCTTCCTGACCGGGCAGTGCAACGCCCCTCAGCAGGCGGCCATTATCGCCAAATACGTGTCTGATACCACCGATCTGACCAAGGCGGCCCTGTTCTATGACCAGTCCAATGCCTATGCGGTGGCCTACATGAATGGTTTCCGGGATCTGTGGGAGTCCGTCGGAGGTGAAATTGTGCTGGAGGAGACCTGCAACGCCAACGATCAGGACTTTTCTACCCAGCTTTCCCGCATCAGAGAGAGCGGCGCTGAGTTCATCTGCACCCCCAACCCCACTGCCCAGCTGGTAATTATGGTGCAGCAGGCTGCCCAGCTGGGGCTGAATATCCCCTACGTGGGTGCGCAGGACATGAGCGACCCCTTCCTCTCCCTGCTGGACGACCCCTCCGTAGTGGGCAAGGCATATTTCCAGGCGTCTGCCTACATGGAGGACCCCCGCCTGCAGACCTTCTGCACAGATTATGAGGAGCGATTTGGAGAGCCCGCGACCATCAAGGCCGTCAACGGCTACGACACCATGTATATCGTTGCGGCTGCCATTGAGAAGGCCGGCTCTGCAGACCGTGACGCCATTAAGAGTGCTCTGGAAAATGATATCGACGGGCTGGAGCTGCTGTGCAGCGAGAACTACGTTGAGGACGGCGCCACCCACTCCCCCAAGGGTCTGGGTATGGCCGTGTATGAGATTACAAATGGTGTTTTGGAGTACAAGACTTATCTGGAACCGTAATCCTGGACAGTCACTTTGATTGCGGCGGTAAGGCGCCGAAGTCTTCGGCGCCTTACCGCTGAACTTGTACTTATACTAAGTGTGAGGGCATTTGTATGACATTTTACATTCAACTGTTAATAAATGGAATTGCGCTGGGCTCTGTCTATTCCATCATCGCGCTGGGATTTACCCTGATTTTCAGCGTATTAAAATTTTCCAATTTCTCCCACGGCGGCGTTATGGTGGTGTCGGCCTATTTTGCCTATATCATGGTCAACCGCTTTGAACTGGGATTTATCCCTATGATTCTGATCACCATTGTTTTTGGCGGTCTGCTCTCCTGTCTGGCGCAGCTGATTGGCTTTGAGCGGCTGCGGAAAACCAAGGGCAGCTCCATGCTGTTCTTTGTGTCCTCGTCCAACCTGGGGACGCTGCTGCAAAATATTATTATCCTGACCTTTGCCTCCAGCTACTACTCCTACCCGGCCTTTTTCCCCAAGAGCTTTTTCCAGCTCACCTCAAAACTGACCATTGCGGTGACAGATGTTATTATGCTGCTGCTGTCTACCGTGGGAATTCTCATTTTGATGTTTATCCTATATAAGACCCGCCTGGGCATCTCCATCCGCGCGCTGTCGATGGACAGCGATACCGCGCAGCTGATGGGCGTCAATGTTTCGATGGTGATGGCGCTTACCTTCTTCATCTCTGGGATGCTGGCGGCCATTGCTGGCATTCTGTGCGGCATGAAGTTCCTGCTCTACCCCCAGCTGAAGGACCTGGTTATGAAGGGGATGACCGCCTCAATACTCGGCGGCCTGGGCAATATCAGCGGGGCGCTGTACGGCGGACTGCTGCTGGGCTTAATGGAAGTGTTTATGACCAACTTTGTGGGCTCCAGCCTACAGCCTGCCTGTACGTTCCTATTTGCGATTATCTTCCTGATTTTCCGCCCGCAGGGCATCAGCGGGAAGTTTGTGAAAGAAAAGGTATAAGGGGGGTAACAGAGCCATGAGCTATACAGCAGCCGTTATTCTGAACATTCTGATCACGATGGTCGCGGTCATCTCGATGTTTGTACTGATGGGATTGACGGGCATCTTCTCCATGGGACAGGCGGCCTTTATGTGCATCGGCGCGTATGTGGTCGGCATTCTGTCTACCCGGTTCGACGTTCCGTTTTTGCCGGCGGTGATCCTGGCTGTGCTGGGGGGAATGCTCTCCGCGTTTTTGGTGGGTATCCCAATTATGAAGCTGAGGGTGGACTATGTGGCCATGATAACACTTGCCTTTGGGGAAGCGATTGTGGCGGTGCTCAACACCTTCAGTAATATTACTGGCGGCGCTATGGGTATCAACCGCATTCCCCGGGACATTAATTTGACAATTGGAATCATCATTGTGGCCTTTGTGATCTACATTGTGCTCCACTTTAAAAATTCCAAGTTTGGCCGCCAGTGCATCGCCGTTAAAAATGACCCGATCTCCGCGGCGTCTATGGGGATCAACGTCACGCGAATTAAAATGACTGCCTTTGTCTTTGCCGGCGGACTGACTGCCCTGTCCGGCGCAATGGTGGCCTACGCCACTTCCTACATCGACCCCAACTCCTTCGGCTCGACGAAATCCATTGAGTGGATCAGCATCGTCTTTGTAGGGGGCGTCAACAGCCTGTCCGGTTCGGTGGTCATGGCCTGCCTGTTCAGTATGATGACAGAGATGCTCCGGGCCACCAGCGCACTGCGCACCATGATTCAGTGCATCATTATCCTGTTTATCATCAACTTCACGCCCAATGGGCTGTTCGGAGAGTATGAATTCAGGGATATTTACCTGTGGTTGAGGAACAGATTTGCCAAAAGCGGGAGAAAGGAAGAGAAAAAATGAGCAACGCAATACTCTCCTGCCGGGATGTTTCTATCAATTTTGGCGGTGTCAAAGCGGTCCAGAACGTGACGCTTGACATTGAACGGGGTTCGATTACCAGCATTATCGGTCCTAACGGGGCGGGTAAGACTACATTTTTTAATATTGTCTCCGGCGTATATAAGCCCACCTCCGGCCAGGTGATCTTTGACGGAAAGGATATTACCAACCTGAAACAGCACGAGGTCTCCCGACTGGGGATGGCCCGCACCTTTCAGAATATCCGCCTTTTTGGTCAGCTGGACAACGTGCGTAATGTACAGTCGGCGCTGGACGCCCGTGCAGACTACAATATCTTTGATGCGATTTTGGGTCTGCCGAAAAAGAAAAAGGTGGACTCTGAAAATCTGAAGACTGCGATGGAGTGCCTTGCCCTGGTTGGACTGGAGGAATTTGCCCACGACCGGCCGGGCAGCCTGCCCTACGGCATGCAGCGCAAACTGGAGCTGGCCCGCGCTCTGGCCTCCCGGCCCAGCCTGCTGCTGCTGGATGAGCCGGCAGCTGGCTTGAATCCGGTGGAGGTGGAGGAGTTTATTGAACTGCTTCGCCGCGTGAAGGAGGAACGGGAACTCACCATTCTGCTGATTGAGCACCGGCTCAAGGTGGTGACCACCCTGTCTCACCAGGTATTTGTACTGAATTTTGGTGAGCTGCTAACCCAGGGGACGCCGGAAGAGGTGCAGAGCAATCCGAGGGTCATCGAGGCATACATGGGCGAGGACGAGGAGGAATGAATCATGCTGGAAGTCAAAAATATCTCTGTCAGCTATGGCCATATCGACGCTCTGCATGATGTCAGCATCACCGTGCCCACTGGCAAGATTGTCAGTATTATCGGCGCCAATGGAGCTGGTAAGACCTCTCTGGTTAACACAATCTCCGGCCTTGTCCGGCCGCTGAGCGGAACTGTGCTGTTCAACGGTACAGAACTGCCCAGGCAGTCCCACAAAATTGTAGCCAGAGGCGTGGTTCAGGTACCGGAAGGGCGCAGAGTGTTCGCCGGTCTCTCGGTACAGGAAAATCTCATCATGGGCTCTAGCCAGCTGCGCAAACCCTTTAAGGAGAAGGAAGCGGAGATCTATGCCCTGTTTCCGATCTTGGGGGAGCGGCGGAACCAACAGGCTGGCACTCTGTCAGGCGGGGAACAGCAGATGCTGGCCATTGGCCGGGCTATGATGTCTGAGCCGGAATTCATTATGTTCGATGAGCCCTCCCTTGGCCTTGCGCCAGTGATTGTCAAACAGGTATTTAAGATTATTAAGCAGATCAACACCAGCGGAACAACCATTCTTCTGATTGAACAGAACGCGCGCCAGGCGCTGGGCATCAGCGACCACACCTACGTCCTTGAGAATGGTCACATTATCCTGGACGGCCCCTCCAGGCAGATGCTGGAGGACCCCGCGGTTCAGAAAGCGTATTTGGGGGAATAAGATGAAAACTTTTCTCAATATTGGCCTTGTGGGCTGCGGCATGATTGCAGATATCTACCTTCAGAACTTGACATCGGTCTTTCACAATGAGCTGCAGGTGCGCGGGGTATTTGATATGAACGCCCAGCTTATGCACAGCCGAGCGGAGAAATATGGGATCGGGCGCTGCTACGAGAGCTTTGAGGCGATGCTCGCCGACCCTGAGATCGACATTGTTTTAAATCTCTGCCCGCCCAAGACCCATTATGCGCTGAACCGGCAGGCGATTGAGGCCGGTAAGCATGTCTACTGTGAAAAACCTCTGTCTGTCACCTATGCGGAGGGGGCGCAGCTGGAGGCGCTTGCCAGGGAAAAGGGGGTATACCTGGGCTGTTCCCCGGATGTGCCCCTGGGGGCGCTGATTCAGACGGCCCGCAGCGTTGTGGAGAGCGGGGAGATCGGGACGGTAATCGGGGCGTCGGCGCACCTGGTGAAGCAGGGCGTTGAGACGTGGCATCCCAACCCGGATTTCCTGTACCAGCCGGGGGCGGGCCCCCTGCTCGACATGGGCCCCTACTACCTGACGGCGCTGCTGCATATGGTGGGACCCTTTTCATCGGTGAGCGGTATGAGCGCCATCTCCTTTCCCACCCGCAAGATTACCTCCCAGCCCCATTATGGTGAGACCATTCAGGTGCGTGTGCCCACCTATGTCAACGCGCTGCTGCGTTTTTCCAGCGGTGCGGTGGCCACCTTTACCGCGACATTTGACGTCTGGAAGGCCAAGCTGCCCTTCCTGGAGGTCTATGGCTCCAAAGGCAGCTTGTCCATCTCAGACCCCAATTTGTTTGGGGGGAAAATTGAGCTGGCAGGCACTGCCGGGGAGTGGCGGGAAGTGCCCCTCACCTTTGGATACAGCGATAACAACCGGGGACTGGGCCTTGCAGATATGGCCCACGGAATTTTGACAGGGGGACAGAGCCGCGTAGATGCCAAGTATGCAGTTCATATCCTGGAGACGATGGACGCCATTTTGGAGAGCGCCAGCACTGGCACGCGGGTGGAGCTGAAGACCTGTCCAGACAGACCGGCAGCAATGACAAAGTAACGGGCGGCATAGAACGAACAACCTCGGCGGAAGCTCTCTTCCCGCCGAGGTTGTATCTGTACTGATTAGTGGTAAGAATTTTTTAAAGGATATTACCGCGGCTGTCTCTGTCAGCGCTGTACCCGGCCGGAACCGTCCCCCTGGATGAGATTCATCACTTCGTCCACCGTGGACAGGTTGAAGTCAAACTCGATGGAGTGTTTCAGGCAGCTGGCGCCCGCCGCGAACTCAACCGCTTTTTGGTGGTCGAAGTCGTTCAGGCAGGCGTAGATCAGCCCGGAGGCGAAAGAGTCGCCTCCCCCTACCCGGTCTACGATCTGCATGGTATATTTTTTGGAGATATAGGTGGTGCCCTCGGTGTGCAGCAGAGCAGACCAGTTGTTGACCGACGCTGAGATGGACTCCCGCAGGGTGATGGCCACCTTTTCAAAGCCGTAAGTGGCGGCCAGCTTTTCCGCAAGGCGGGAATAGCCCTCCAGGTTGAGCTTGCCGGCGGTGATGTCGGTGTTGTCCGCCTTGACGCCCAGGACCTTTTCTGAGTCCTCCTCGTTGGCGATGCAGATGTCCACATACTTCATAAGGGGTTTCATCACCCGCTGCGCCTCCTCGCTGGTCCAGAGGTTCTTTCTGTAGTTGAGATCACAGCTGACCGTAACGCCGTGCTTTTTAGCGGCAATACAGGCCTGACGGCAGATTTCTTGAACATTTTCACTCAATGCGACGGTGATGCCGGTGAAATGGAACCAGCCTGCATCCTGAAAAATGCTGTCCCAGTCGAAGTCGGAGGGGTCGGCCTCGGAAATGGCGGAGTGCTTGCGGTCATAGATGACCTTGGATGGGCGCTGGGAGGCGCCGCGCTCCAGATAGTAGACGCCAAGGCGCTCCCCACCCCAGGCGATATGCCGGGTTTCAACCTCAAATTTTGTCAACATCCGTTTGGCACAGCGGCCAATCTCGTTATCTGGCAGCTTAGTCACCATCTCAGAGGGGATCCCCATGTAGGACAACGCAATGGCCATGTTTCCCTCTGCGCCGGTGTAGTTGAGGTTAAAGCGGTCCGCCTGCGCAAAACGTAGGTAGCCGTCTGGGGCAAGGCGCAGCATCAGCTCTCCAAAACCTACAAATTTTTTCTTTTCCATGCTAAATTCTCCTTTGTTCCACATGCTGAACAGGCCATCATATTCTAAGCTGACTTAGCTGTGGGCCGATGTGATGTCGGCAAAGACTTTGGCTCTGCGGGTAATCTCTTCAAAGTCGCCGGCTGCGATACATGTTTTGTCGCACAGGCGGCCGCTGATGCCGGCGCCCACAAAGCCAAGGTCGAGATATTCGCCCCAGTTCTCCTCGGTCACGCCGCCTGTGGCGCACAGCTTGACGTGGCTGATGGGGGCCAGAATATCTTTGATGTACTTGAATCCCAGCCAGCCCGAGGGAAACAGCTTGACAATGTCGGCCCCCAGGTTGTGGGCGGTGATGATCTCGCTGGGGGTCATAGCGCCGGGCATGGAGACCAGTCCCAGCTCCTTGGTGTAGGCGATAATCTCCGGGTCTGTGTTGGGGCTGATGATATAGCGTCCGCCCGCGTCCGCAGCCGCCTTGACCTGCTCCCTGGTGAGAACGGTGCCGGCGCCGAACATCATCTGGTCGCCGTATTTTTCGTTCAGCATGGCGATGGCTTGGGTGGTCTTTTGGACACAGTCTGGGTCGGCCTGGTCGAAGGTGACCTCAATGAGCTTGATGCCGCCCGCGGCAAGGGCGCCGGCCAGCTGCTCCAGCTGCGCTCCATAGACCTTGCGGCAAATTGTGATAATTTTACTGGCTTGAATAAATTCCAGTGTGTCCATACAATTACACTCCTTTGATTTTTTGATAGAATGGTTTGAGGCTTGTCCCCAGGGCGTTTTAAATCTCTGCATCCCTCTGATGCGCTCGCCTGACAGGGGGTAACGATATGGGGGAGTGCGGAGGGCAGAAGACGCGGCATTCCCTGTCATGGGACAATCATATTGTCCCATGGATGCCCGGTGAAAACAAGGGTCAAAGTTCTTATAAAATGTTGTGAAATTACGATAAAGGTGCCGTGACGGATTGATGAACAGACGAATTAATTTTGGAAAAAACCCGCCCCTCTCTTTTCGGGAAAGTCTGCCGTTCAGCCGGGATTGTCCCTATAAAATCCGCTGCAAAGATGTCATTAACGATGACATTGCGCCTCCCCACTATGCCGGAACCATGGAGATTGACGTATGTTGCGGAATTACGGGGGAGGCGGTGATTGACAACCAGCGCATTCCCATCAGGGGCGACACAGTTCTGGTGGTTCCACCTGGCGTAATACACTCTGTGACGATCCGGACGGGACCGGGCCGAGTCTATGTGCTGCACATCTCCTTTGAGGCCCTGCGTCCCCTGGTAGATGCGGAGGGGCTGCTCGCCCTTGCCGGGTGGTCTTTAGAAAATCTGCCCCGGCGGTGCCCCTCCTTTGGGCGGATACATGGACTTGTCCTGGAGATGATTCAGCGGGATGAAGAGCCTTTTGCCCGCACCCGTGCGCTGATAGAAATTTTGGAGGTCCTCTTCGACCAGGTGCAGTCGGAGCAGGTTCCCCTCCATGCCAGGCAGCCGGACAGCAGCGGTACGCTGCGGCGTGTCCTGCGCTGGACGGAGGCCCACTTTGTGGATGGGATCAGTGTGGAGGAGTGTGCCCATATGGCCGGATTTTCCAAGAACTATTTTTGCACCTGGTTCAAGGCAAATACGGGGCTGACCTACAATTGCTATCTCAATCAGGTGCGGATTCATCACGCCTGTCAGGTGCTGGCTCAGACCGGATCAATCTCGGCCGCCTGCTATAACAGCGGATTTCGGGATATGAGCTACTTTATTCAGCGATTTAAAAAGACGCAGGGGGTTACGCCAAAACTTTACCTGCGGAATCTTGCCGGATCGGGCGGCGATGGGGAGGCGGCGGAATAAGCGGGCAGAGGCGGCCGGCGACTTGGGGCGCTGTGCTGGGATAAAACCAAACAGTCAGGACCGCTGGGATAAAAGCGGTCCTGACTGTTTGGTTGTGATAGGCCTTTCAGCGGGCTGAGCCGTAGATTTTGGGCGTCCCGCCTATCATTTATCGGAAGGTATCCATAATATCTTCTGCCAATAGAATGTTGCTGTTTTTGTCCATGGTAACGGTGTAAGTGCCGCCGTCCTTCAGCGCGGCCATTACCCGCTCCGCGTCCTCCTTGGAGTCAAAATACTCAGTGCGGATGATTTCATACCAGTGGTCTCCATGTACGCTCTCAATGGGACCGTTGGTGGCGTCGGTCAAGTCGCTGAATTTTCCCTGATAGTCATCATTGACATGCATACTGATTTGCAGGAACCACTGATCTGGGTCGTGGACATATCCGTCGCGGGTGATCATGAAGCCGTCTCCCAGGTTTTGCCCTTTGTCGTTGTAGATGCCGTCCAGAAGAGGATTGACATTTTCCACTACGTCAAAGCCGTGGAGCAGTCTGATGCCGTCTTGGACAAAGGTGACCTGATATTCGCCGGCCTCGCGCTTCCAGGGCCCGCCGGCCTCATTGGAAATCAGCTTTGGAGCCGCTTTCTGGGTTTCGAATACCTTCTCCTCCCCGCCTACGGTCACAGTGATGTGGTTGTCCGCGGCGAAGGAGTCGTGGTAGTGCTGCATCTCCTGGATGGTCTGGCGGCGTTCCAGGAAGTTGCACCAGGGGTCGTTGCCGGGGACTAGAGCTTCCAAAAGGGTGATGCCCTTTTCCTCTGCGGCTTTATTGATTTCCAGCAGGGGGAAATGAGCCATGTGCTGAGGCAGGGAGTAGTCCACATCCACATTCTGCTGCAAGAATCTCAGCCCGTAGGTGAAGGCGTGACGCAGATATCCCCTGGATGGGTCGTGGACGGTGCCAAGGCCGCCCTGATAGCCAAAGGTGAGGGGGGTTCCGTCCTCTTGGGTGACTTCAAAGATGAAGGAGCCGCAGCCCACCGTGTGGCCCGGTGTCAATATGGCGTACATCCGCACGCCGCCAAAGTCCATCCACTGCTCCCAGGGGTACCACTCATCAATGATGTCTAAGACTTCGATATCGGCCAGAGCGCCTTTGATTTCGGAGAAACCATAGGTACCCATATCGTTGCAGTCCTCGTAGCTCTCATAAATCAGAGGGTCGTTGCCGGCGCTTTTCAACATGCGGTCAAAGTCGGCGGCTTGACCGTAATGGTCGCCGTGGCCGTGCGTCAGGATCATGGTTTTGACTTCCCGGGGGTCGAAGCCCATGTCCTCGATGTTCTGATAATAGATGTACCCTGTGTCGGTCCAGCCGAAGTCCAGCAGCAGAAGACCGCTGTCCGTCTCAAACAGGTAGCAGGCCACGTCGTTGTCGCCCACATAGTGCATTTTGTTTTCCACAATGGTGAAGGGCTTGGTATAGGCCAGCCAGGGACGGGTGCTGGGTTTCTCCAAAACGCCGCCAGTTTCCGTGTCGGGGTAGCAGCTGTAGAGGGCCATTGTGTCATACTGTTCCAGCAGATACTTTTCCTCAACCTTGGTCTGCGGCGTCAGATAGTAGATCTCGCTCACCTTGGCCCGATCCGCATTTTTATAGTTGCTGTCAAAGATGACAATTGCCATCTGCCGGTTGGGCGTGAGAGAGTAGTGGCCCCGTGTTTTCCCTGTGACCGGCATTTGGTCCAAGCTGCTTTCAGAAATCGAGTGGGTTTCGGTGTTCAGATTGTAGACCTTGGCATTGTCAGCCATTTGATAGCTCTCTTCAAAATGGTTGGTGTCGCCGACAAGAATGGACTGCCCATCTTTATCCAGCACCCAGCCGGCAGCGACCATCTTGCCGGCCTCGTGGTTGACCGGCGCAAACTCCACGCCATATTTCATACTGTCAAACCAGCAGTCGGCCGCAGTCAGTTTAAACATTTTATCAATGGTCACAACATCGCCCTGGGCGTTGTAACAAATTTCGAAAAAGCAATCTGCCACAACAGCGCCGCCAGAGCCGCCGGAGGCGATTCCCGCTTCAGGGCCGCAGAGAAGCTCCAGGGAGTGGCTGTCCAATGGCTTGGTATAGAGTGTGGTGAGACCGTCTGCCGTGACAGCCCTCACAGCGACAATCCCGTCTGTCACTTCGACTGCGTTGGTGACCGCGTAGCCCAGTTTAGAATAGGCGATCTCTGTGGAATTTTTGTTGTTGACGTAGAGCTTCAGCAGGGCTACGGAGGCGTTGGCCGCCTCGGCACGGGTGATTTTTGTCCCTGGAGCCAAAGTGTTTCCATGGTCTGGGAGGAGTACCCCGTTGGCCAGGCACCAGCGGTAGGCGCGCTGTGCCCAGTCGGCCACTGAACCCCCGTCTGTATAGGCGCTCAAGCTGACGCTGGTATCAGGCTTTGAGGGGAACCCCATGGCCTGGGCGCACTGAAAGGCCATGACAGCCAGGGCCTGGCGGTCCAATTTGTCGTTGGGATGGAAACCGCCGTCGTCATAACCGACAGCGATACCCTGCTCCACGGCCCACATAACGCCGTTGTAGTACCAATCGGAGGGGGCGACATCGTGAAATTTGGGGGCGGATGCGGATGTGGCGGCGCTGGACCCGCAGAGGTTTTCCAGTACAGTGACCCACATCGCCCGAGAAATGATATCTTCGCCGCCAAAGTTACCATTTCCGTAGCCGACCATCAAAAAACCATTTTGCGCCGCCTGGATTGCCGCCTCAAAGCGCGGGTCGGTTGCGCTGGAGGGCTGTTTTTCGGCCGCAAGTGCCCCGGTGCAGAGGGATAGGGAGAGTGCCGCCGAGAGCGCCAGTGTAAGGATGCGTTTGAATGATCTCATGCTTTCTTCCTTCCTTTCCATTTCGTGAATTGGTTCTTTTGCTGATCAGACTGGGCTTTTTATGGAAATACTTGTCTGTTTTGCTAATTTCATAATAATGTGCAATGATTTGAAAAGCAAACAATGATTTTTTGTCTACTTCACATAAAAAGTTTGTGGAGAAGGGCGGGCAGCGTGGATGCAATGCTATAGGCTGCGGCGCGACGGTGGAGGGCGCGCCTGTCTGGTATCGATTACAGCCGCCGCACCAGCCGTTTCCCCAGCCCCTCAGCCGCCCCCCACTCCTCGGCCCGATTTTTAAAGGTGATGCGGGATATTCCCAGTTTCTTTCCGGCCTGGACGGCGCTGATGCGCCCATACCACCAGTCCTGAGCCAGCGCCTCAAAGTCCTCTGACATGGGGATACGCCTGCGGCCAAAGCGGACGCCGCGTTCCTTGGCGGCCGCGATGCCCTCGGCCTGCCGCTGGCGGATGAAATCCCGCTCTGTCTGGGCCACATAGCTGAGAATTTGAAGGACGATGTCCGCCACCAGAATGCCGGTGAGGTCCCGGTCCGCCCGTGTGTCCAGCAGGGGCATGTCCAGCACGACGATGGCAATTCCACGTTCCTTGGTCAGTCCGGCCCACTGCTCCAGGATTTCCTTGTAGTTGCGGCCCAGGCGGTCAATGCTTTTTACCACTAACACATCTCCGCTTTGCAGCGCCCGCATCAGTTGGAGGTAAACCGGACGTTCAAAATCCTTTCCCGATTGCCGCTCCACAATGATGTGTTCTTCCGGCACGCCAAACTCCCGCATGGCAATCATTTGCCGGTCCTCTTTCTGTCCCCTGGTGGAAACGCGGACGTAGCCGTATGTTTTTCCTGACATTCCTGAAGTCCTCCTAAGAAATAATTGTGGAATATCAGCTTATTTTATCGAAAACCGCCTGCCGCGTACAGCGGAAATAATGAAAAGAGTCTGTTGAAATGAAATTTCAACAGACTCTTTTTTCAATAGAAGGGGTTTTTAACTGCAAAAAAACTATAGTTTTTTTACACCGCAGCTTCAAGACTGTACACCTACTTATTCGGCTGCAATTTCAAAAAGTTTAGCCCCTTTTCAAAATTTTTTTGGACACTTTCGAAATCCACTGGAAAATGCAAAAAAACTATACATTTTTTTCACTGCGATGGGAGGGAAAGGAGCCGCCATGGCATCGGGGAAGACGTCAGCACCTCAGTACACCACAATTAAGGTCCGTCTCTACCCCACCCAGGCCCAGGCCGAGCTGTTTGAGAAAACCTTTGGCTGCTGCCGCTATATCTGGAACCAGATGTTGTCTGACCAGCAGAGGTTTTACAGCGAGACTGGGGCGCACTTTATTCCCACGCCTGCAAAGTACAAGACTGAAGCCCCCTTTTTAAAAGAGGTAGACAATCAGGCCCTGATTCAAGAGCACAACAGGTTGTCACAGGCATTTCGTGTGTTCTTTCGCCATCCGGAGTCCTTCGGGCATCCCCGGCTGAAACGGAAAAAGGACGACCGGGACTCCTTTACCGCCTGCAACCACGTGTTTACGTCGGGCCCCACCATCTACACCACGAGAGACGGCATCCGCATGACCAAAGCGGGAGTTGTCAAAGCGGTGTTTCACCGCCGGCCCCAGGGGTGGTGGAAGCTGAAACGAATCACCGTGAGCCGAATGCGCACCGGCAAATACTACTGCTCTATTCTATATGACTGCGGGGAGGGAGAGACCCAGGCGGTTGTCCCCACGCCGGAGACCACGTTGGGACTGAAGTACTCCATCTCTCACTTCTACGTGGATGACGCGGGCGCAATGGCAGACCCACCCCACTGGCTGAAGCAGTCCCAGGAAAAGCTGGTCCGGCTGCAGCGCCAGATGTCCCGAATGGAAGCGAATTCAAAGAACTACCAGGAGGCAGTGCGGAAATATCGGCTGCTCCATGAGCACATCGCCAACCAGCGGCGCGATTTCATCCACAAGGAGTCCCGACGGATAGCCAACGGCTGGGACGCTGTGTGTATGAGGGAAGACGCGCTGGCAGAGATGTCCCAGGGGCTGAGGCAGGGAAATGTGAGGGATTCCGGATACAGAATCTTTCGGGAGTGCCTGCGATACAAGCTGGAGCGGCAAGGGAAACCGCTGATTCTGGTGGACCGCTATTTCCCGTCCGCCCGAATCTGCTCCACCTGCGGCCACATACAACGGGTGGTCAGTTACAAAAGACGGACCTGGGTCTGTCCGGCCTGCGGCACAACCCACCGGCGGGAAGTCAATACCGCAAAAAATATCAAGACCCAGGGGCTTGCTCAATATTTTGCTAAAAGCGCCTAGCGCGCTTGAGAGGGATGGCCGCAGGGCGTCCCGAATGGAATGGACTTTGCGCCAAAGAGGGGCGGCCAGAGGCCGCCACCAAAACGAAACCCAGCGAAGCGGATTCGTTTTGGAGAGGAGGAGCAAGGGAATGAAATGAGGGATGGCCGCAGGGCGTCCCGAATGGAATGGACTTTGCTCCGACGATGCTGGCCGGGACACCAGTGAAAGCCCATGACTCCGGCATGGGAAAGCGTTGATCGAAATAAAATTGGCCAATTTTGTTTCGATCAGCGTTTTCCGGGCCGTTGAGTGGGAAACGAGAGGGCGTGTACGCACGCCCGAAGCTCGCCAGTCAACCCGCAGCCCAGCGCGAGCGGGTCGGATGGAGAAGAGGGGCCGGGTCTGGAGTAATTCAGATTTCGCCCCGACGAGCGTCCACAATATTATGACTATGCGCGACGGCGCGAAGGATCGCGCCAGACCCAAGGCAAGGAGAACGCTATGCTAAAGCTGACACTGCTCCCAGAGGAATACCTGTTGATTAACGACAGCATAGTGGTCCAGCTCAAGCGGGTGGCTGGTGGGAGGGTCGATGTGGCCATAGAGGCGCCCCGGGAGTTCCCCATTGTACGGGGGGCGGTGCTGGAGCGCAACGGCGGAAAACGGCCCGACTGTTTGGCTCCCCCCTCCGGGAAGAAGGCCAGGTACTACCGGGACCAGGTCTTTCGGTGGAACGACGACCGGGAGCGGGCGGTCCGCGTCATGAAGCAGGTTTTAGACCAGCTGGAGCAGGACGGCTCCAGAGACGCAGCTCAGCTCCTGCGCACCCAGCTGGACCGCATTATTCCCACTTTTTGGGAGGAAGATCTCTCGGCAAAATAGAACCGACGTTTGTTTCAATCCCCCTCCCCGCTTGCGGGAGCCGCCAGTCTATGGGGCTGGCTGAGCGGGTATTTGCGCGGCACGGATGACATGGAGAGGCGTGCGGCGCACCTTGACAAGGTTTCTTCCGGCTGACGAGCCGGTTGAAATATAATTCCGCGTTGTACCCCCGGCAGTCCGGCCGGATACCGGGAGACAACGCATCGCCCAATGCGCCGGAACAGGGAAGTACCGGCGCGACGACCCGCGTACCCCACAAAACATTTTATTGAAAGGAAGCACTAAAATGAGGATCCAACACAACATTATGGCGATGAACGCCTACCGCAACTACAACCTGAACAACAAGGCTCTGTCTGGCAACCTGGAGAAGCTCTCCTCTGGCTACAAGATCAACCGCGCCGGTGACGACGCCGCTGGTCTGGCTATTTCTGAGAAGATGCGCGCCCAGATCACCGGCCTGAACGCCGCCTCCAAGAACGTCAAGGACGGCATCT
>CAPGBJ010000070.1 GCA_948616425.1 uncultured Oscillospiraceae bacterium | reverse complement strand
TGGAGTTCAGACGTGTGCTCTTCCGATCTCACCATGCCAAGAAGAGCAGCAGCCCCGTCTGTAAACAAAAATACATCAGCATAAACACACCATCATACTGGCCCATCATAATCAGCCAGAAGGTAAAAATTACATAGACCCCAAATCCCAGCACCATCTTCCAGGTGATGGGTAAGAATCGAACAAAGTCATGGATAGTGAGGACTATCCATGTGGCCACCCTGCACAGCAGGGTGGTTTTTCCCAATATGCCGGCCTTGAGACGGACCACAAAGGTGCGCAGGAGCAACACGCCGCAGCAGGCTCCAGCGGCAAAGACCGTCCCCGTCCCCAGGACACCCAGACGAAAGAAGACTGAAAAGTCTCCGTTCATAACGGCGTAGCCATTGGCGGAGCCCCAGTACAGTTGTTCCGTCGCCCACACTGTACACGAGGCCAGCAACACCTCGGCGGCCAACATGACAACTGCGTATACATCAAAGAAAATTTTCTCCTGCCAGGTGGTCACAACGCGCTCCTCCCCCGCCTTGTGCCCAGCGGTCCAGAGAATCCACAACAGGGCGGCCAGAGCCAGGGCCCCCATACAGAAAAAGCCGGTGAAATACTGCCCGAAAGCTGCTCGATCCATATTCCAGAGCTGCCAGAACTGGTAAAACTCATCCTGGATGGAACTGTCTACCAATTCAGGTACACCATACTCCAGCACCAGCTCCACCTTCACATCGTTCGTATCCTCTAAATCTTTGCTTGGAGAGAGCGAGGAGGAATTGGTATTGTAGTCATAGTGGTATCCAACATCCTCCTGGAGGTCAAAGGAGAAGTAGTGTACCATCTGTACTGCTTTGGACAGGTTTTCCTCCTCTTTCAAGTTGGTCCCCAGCAGAATTTGTCCATTTCCGGTGAGCACTCGGAAGCGGAACCAGGTGTTGTTCCGGCTGAACCGCTCCTCCATCTGCTCCTTCTGCTCCCGAAGAGCTTCTGCGTCAGCGTAGGCCAGGGGGCCGGCTGTCTCCTCTTGAATCCGTTTTTCCAATATCTCCAGCTGGTAGACCAGATAGATCCCCTCCACCAGCTCCCGGCGCCGATTCTCTACGGCGTTGTAGTACCGGGATGACCCCTGCCAGTCATCGTCGGCCACCGAGCCGAAGCTGAGCACTGCCCGTACCCCAAAGACGCCCATCCCAAAGGCAGCGCACAACAGGACTATTACTGCGCACACTTTGGCGGCTGTGCTGCTTTGCAGCTTTTTCATCAGCCCGCCCCCTTCTCAATCTTGTAGCCCAGGCCCCAGACCACTTTAAGATAACGGGGCTCGGCAGGATTGATTTCAATCTTCTCCCGCAGATGGCGGATGTGGACGGCCACCGTGTTTTCCGAGCCATAGGCCGGGTCATTCCACACCTGTTCGTAGATCTGAGCGGAGGAGAAGACCTGCCCCGGGTGGGACAGCAGCAGCTTTAAAATGTTATACTCAATAGGGGTAAGGGAGATGGGTTCTCCATCCACCGTGACCACCTTGGCCCCGTCGTCCATGGCGATGGGCCCAGCTGTAATCAGGCCGGGGCCCTTCTCCGCCCCGCCCAAGGCGGTATACCGACGCAGCTGGCTCTTCACCCGGGCAATGACCTCCAGCGGGTTGAACGGCTTGGTGATATAGTCGTCCGCCCCAATATTCAGGCCCAGGATCTTATCTGTGTCCTCGCTCTTAGCTGTCAGTAAGATAATGGGCACATTGCTCCCCTCCCGCAGCTTGGCGGTGGCTCGGATTCCATCCAGCTCGGGCATCATAATGTCCATCAGAATCAAGTGAATCTCGTGGGTCTCCGCCGCCCGAAGCGCCTCCCTCCCGTTATAGGCCTTCAAGGTCTGGTAGCCCTCGCTGGTGAGGTAGATATCTAACGCAGATACGATGTCCTTGTCGTCATCGCAGATCAGAATGGTGTACATGGACCGTTCCTCCCCCGTTTTCCCAATCTGTCTCTGTACTTCCACTCAAAAAAGCGGGAATGCAGAGAATGAATGGGGATCTGTATGTTCTGAGTAATAGCATATCACAGACAGTTTAAGTTGCAAGCGTAAAAATATTAAGAAGTACTTAAGATTTTTAGAAAAGAACAACGATTTAAAGGGTGAATTTCATCAAATATATCAATTTTTTGGTGTATTTAAAACATTTTGCGCCATATTAAAACACATAAATATTATATGTTAGCAAAAAAGCTGGAGATTAAATCGCTCCCAGCGATACCTAATGAAAATTATCTTACAAAAGATGAGATTTGAAAACCGATGGGAGAGGCGTGGGAATGGAGGATGTAAAAAGCACTGCCCTCCCCAGGGGGAAGGGCAGCGCAAAAGTGATTCCAATCATTCAGACGTTTTTGTAGGCAGCGGTACAGAGGCAGACCCAAACCGTACCGCAACCCAATTTTAGTCCTTGGAGATAGCGTTATTTTCCTTCATTGATCCGATTGTTGAGGCAATCTCCCCGGAATATGGAACCTTTTCCAGAAAACTGAAAAATTATGGTGGAGAAAAGTCAGTATCTGTAGCGGCTGAACTACTGCAAAGAGCCCCCGTAAATCTATATTTCCTCCCGACCAAATTCCATTTTAAAGTAGTGGACAATCACTCCGGCGGACAGGAGAAAGGCCAGCAGATCTGCGGAGGCCTGAGTCCGCTCCAGGCCGGCCAAACCGAATTGGCTGGTCATGAAATAGACCATAGGGATATACAGCCCCTGCCGGCAGATGGCCAAAATTACAGCCCGCCAAGACTTTCCCAAAGACTGGAAAAACATATTTGCAAAGACCAACACTGCCCCCAAGGGCAGGGTGAAGCATTGATACCGGAAAGCTCGGGTGCCGATGGCAATTACCACAGCGTCGTCCCGGCGGAAAAGCGTGATGATATGCGGAGCTAGTACAAAGCCGATTACCGCCCCCACTGTCAGTATGACAGTACAGGTCCGGATCGAGAACCACACCGCCTCTTTCACCCGATCCAGCCGCTTGGCGCCGTAGTTGTAGCCCAGCACAGGCTGAAAGCCCTGTCCGAACCCAATCACAATGGATTGAATCACCATAAACACCTTCGTCACAATGGACAGGGCGGCCACCGCCGCGTCACCGTAGAGCTTGGCGTTGTAGTTTAGCGCCATGGTGGAAACAGACAACACCCCCTGTCGGAAGAAAGAGGGCATCCCCTGCTTCAAAATGGCCAGATAGGTCCGGGGAGAGCGGGAGACACACAGCAGGCTCACCCGCAGATCGCTCTTTTTCAGCAGGAAGAAGGCGGCCAGGATGGTCAGGCTGACACATTGGCTGAGCAGGGTGGCCGCCCCCGCGCCCGAGATCCCCATCCCAAATCCATAGATGAAGATAGGGTCCAGGATGATATTCAAAATTCCGCCTGTAGCCAGACCGAAGACAGACAGATTCGCCTTTCCCTGCCAGCGCAGCAGGTTATTCAAGGTGAAAGACAAAATCATCACTGGGGCTCCCAGGATAATATAGAAGGCGTAGTCCAGGGCGTAAGGATAGATGGTGGGGGTACTGCCCAGCAACCACATCAGCTGCCCCCGGAAAGCCAGCCCAGCCCCCGCCATAAGCAGCCCTACCACCAGAGCGGCCACCACGCCGGTAGATGCGTAGATATTGGCTTCCCCTCTTTTGTCCTGCCCCAGCAGTCGAGAGGCGATAGAACCTGTCCCCATCCCCACAGTAAAGCCCACCGCCTGAATGATAGCCATGAGGGAGAACACCACCCCCACCGCCCCAGACGCGCTGGTGTTCAGTTGGGAGACAAAGTAAGTATCCGCCATATTGTAGATGGAAGTCACTAGCATACTGACAATGGTAGGAACCGCCAACGAGGGAATCAGCCGATCAATGGGGGTCTCCAACATCTTCTGCCGCTGGTCCACCGGCTCCCTGGGGTGACTTTGATGAAAATGGGGCATGTGCCTCACCTCCTAATCATAGTATTTTTCCGGCCAGACATAGAGGGATATCCCCTCCATCTCCGCACGCTCCCTGAGCTGAGGAGCCAGGGCCGAGATATCGTATTGGCGGGCCACCTCTGTGTCAACATACAGACAAGACAGCCGCTTCATGAAAGCCCCGCCCTGGAGACATTCCACTGCCAGCCCGGTTCCCGCTGTGCCGCCCGGCGGGCTGCCAGCCTCTGGTTCCGCTCCTGAGGCAGAGGGCACGGGGTGTGCAGCAGCTGTCCCTTCAGGTACCCAGCCCAGACATCTGGGCTGGGACCCGTGTAATCAAAGCCATCCTCATCAGGAAACTGACGCCCGGAATCGGGCTGATTTCGTCCCTCTGCGCGATACTCCATATCTTTCCTTCCCTCTCGTCAGGACAAAAGGGCTGCCCGGCGGACAGCCCTCTCTCAAGCTTTTTTACAGCCCCAGTCCGCCCAGACCCAGCCCGCCGGTGATAGACTGCATTGTATTGGCGGCGTCGGCGTCGGCAGCGCGCATGGCCTCGTTGACAGCGGCCACAATCATATCCTGGAGCATCTCCACATCGTCGGGGTCCACGGCCTCGGGGTCGATGGTAAGGCTCTTCACCTCGTGCTTGCCGCTGACAGTAGCCGTTACTACCCCGCCCCCAGAGGCAGCCTGGTACTCCTTCTCCTGGAGCTCCTGCTGCATACGCATCATGTCCTGCTGCATCTTCTGGGCCTGCTTGATCATATTCATATTCATGCCGCCGCCCATACCGGGCATCCCCCGGCCATAACCCTTCGCCATATTGAAAACTCCTTTATGATATATTAAAACACAGTTTTACCGAGATGGTCCTGTCCGTCTCCGCGGACACCATCATTGGATGGTGACATTCCCCAGCCTTTCAAAGGGCAGCAGATCATCCAGCGGGTCTCTGTCCGCCGCCGGAGCGGAGCCCTGGCCCTGCTCCGAGGGAGGGGGAGCGCCTGTCACCACACTGACCTGGAGCCGTTCTCCGAAAAATCCCTCTGTAGCCAGGGCCAGCTTTTCCAAAATAGAGGGTTTATTCAGCATCGACCGGGTAAACTCGCTGTCCACCCACAGAGTCAATCGGCCGTTCTGGCGAACACCGGTCACCTTGTCTGGATTGTTCAGATAAGGTATCACTGTGGGAGGCACCCTTCCTTTCAGCCCCGCCGCAAAGGAAGGCCAAAAGGCGCTATCGCTGCCCCCCTGCCCACGGGGCGCCGACTCCGCCTCGCCACGCCCCGGTGTCGGGATAGCGGGCGGGCTGTCCGCCTCACGAGGCAAAACATCTGTGGAATGGACCGCAGCGTGAGACGGTTCTGGTTCATCAAAGAGGTAGTCAGACTCTGTCGGAGGAGGTTCGTCAGGCAGAGGAGGGCGCTCCTCCTCCCAGGGGGGCGCGTCCTCTGGCGACTTCCCCGCACTCGCCAAGGGCTTAGAGGCCTTTGCCGGCTCCGCCTGAGGGCCAGGGGGAGCCACAGTTCCCCCTTTGGCCAACCGCTCTTCTAGCCGGGCAATCCGAGCGGACAGCCCGGCCGCCGACTCATCCAAGGATTCGTCACTGAGCCGAATCAGGCACAACTCCGCAACGGTGCGCCGGCTGCCGCTCCGGGGCAGTTCAGCCAGGGCAGCCTGAAGACGTGTGAGCATCTGCAGCAGCCGCTGAGCCGTCAGCTGCTCTCCCAACCGACGCAGTGTGGCCTCGTCATAGCCTCCCCCCATCAGCGCAGCGCCCCCCTGAGGCGCAGTCTTTCGCAAAAGAAGATCTCGCGCCAAGGCGGACAGCTCTCCCAGCACAGAGCCCACATCTTTTCCGTTGGCATACAGCCGGGCCAGAGTCTCCAGCGCCTCGGCGGTGTCCCGGGCAGCCAGCCGCTCCATCAGAGCCGCGGTCTCCACGTTGCCCGCCAGACCCAAAGTGTCCAGAATCGCCCGTTCGTCCACTTTGTCTTTGCCTCCAGCACACTGGTCCAACAGAGACAGGGCGTCCCTCATACCGCCATCAGCCAGCCGGGCCAGCAGGGCGGCCCCCTCTGGGACGAGAGGAATGTGCTCTTGTTCCGCCACATACTCCAGCCGCTGGGCAATCTGTGTGGGAAAAATCCGCTTGAAGGCAAACTGTTGGCACCGACTCTTGATGGTAGCGGGCACCTTGTGCAGCTCAGTGGTGGCTAAAATAAAGAGCAGGTGGGGAGGCGGCTCCTCCAGAATCTTCAGCAGGGCGTTGAAGGCGGCAGTGGACAGCATGTGGACCTCATCCACGATGTAAACTCGCCTGCGGACCGCTGCCGGCGTATACACCGCCTCGTCCCGCAGGGCCCGGACCTGATCCACTCCATTGTTCGAGGCGGCATCCAGCTCCAGCACATCCAGAATCGAGCCGTTCTCGATACCCAGACAGGCCGGACACCGGTTGCAGGGGTTGCCGCCTTGGAGGTCCTCGCAGTTCACCGCCCGCGCTAAAATTTTGGCGCAGGTGGTCTTACCAGTACCTCGGGTACCGGTAAACAGATAGGCGTGGGACAGCCGGCCGACCGCCACTTGGCGCTTCAGGGTGTCGGTGATATGTTCCTGCCCCACCACGTCGTCAAAACTCCTGGGCCGCCACTTGCGGTACAGCGCCTGATACATCAGATCACCTCATCCTGACCTCTCGGCTGTATGGTTTAACAGCCTTTCCATTTCCTTTCAAATACCATCGCCATCCGCATCATGGGCCATGATGAACAGACCGCTCCAGCTGCGCATGATCCAGAGTGGTATGCCCACTGTTAATCTGGTATTTCCTCCAGGCCATACCCGCAGTCCTTTCCTGTAGAATGTTCCGTCTTGGTACCAAGCAAGACCGCACACCGGCCTTTGAAGCGCGGGACATACCCGTTACCTGGACAGCCGGCTCAAGAACAGTATCCCCGCGGCACACGCAGCGGGCCGCTTAGTGCTGCTCGGTTCCCCGCCTGACACGGTTCACGGAGCCGCGTTGCGCGGGACCGGTCTATCATCACTGCTTTTCCAGGGCAGACAGCACATCCTCACGTCCGGGGGCCGGGATTCATCCCCGCTGCAGCGGATTGCGGGTACAGGGCACCGCTATCTCCCCGACTAGTGCGGCCTTGCTCCGCACCAGGGCGGAACACATCTGAGAACCATTGTACTATAGTTTTTCCCAATTATCAATCCTTATTTTTCAGCAAGGAATCTCCATCCATAGATTTTTCGTTCCGCCTCTTTCATCCGCCAAAGGTCTGCGCCCATAAGGCCCTCCCAGTCGGCCCCGGGCGTATCCTCCATCCAGCGCATATACTATATCATACACACCCCACTATTTCAAGAAAGCTCTCCATCTGACCCCACCTATAGTTGTTGACGCAAAGACATGGAAGATGCTATAATATGGGCGCCGTTACTTAGGTTAAGAAGCATACATCTGCTGGCGAGCAAAGCGTCTGGCAGCAAGGACCCAGGGCGCCGATTTCCCTGTTCTCTCAAACGCCAACTGACGTTTTGTCCATGGGCGCCAGACATCCCATCGGCTCTGGAAGCCGGCAGCCACAGCTGCCAAACAAACGATTTATTTTTGGCTATACGCCTCACTGCACCAGTCATATGCGCTCCTGCGCGCAGTTCCACATGCTGCTTATCTGCGCCGCAATCTATATGAAAAGCATCTGAACTCTATCAAATCCATGGCAGCGGAATGGAGATTCAACATGAAAAAGAAGCTGGACAGAACGAATAAGGGCATCTCTCTGTTTCTCTCCATCATCTTGGTCTTTGGCATCCTAGGGACTGTTGTTTTCTTAGTGGCGGGGAGAATCTCTCGGGAAATGTCCCAGTCTGCCATTCAAAATTTGAGCGAAAGTCTGGATCTGATTCAGTGTACCATAGAAGCTATTTTAAACAATGAGGCAGAATTTCAAACACTGATCGCCCGGGAACTGGCGCAGGCAGAGGACCCGGAACAGTACATCCGCTCCTATGAGAAAAACCAGATCATGGCAAAACTTTCGCTGATTTTGTCGGGAGAGACGGAGGGAATTTCCAACACCGGCGAGGTGTTCTCCGACGCGGACCTAGACTTTTCCGCAGGCAGAACGGTAAATAACTTGCCCGTGTCCAAATCCTACCTGAACTTTATGGGGACCTGGGCATACTCCATAAAATGCCCTGTAGTCAGGGACGGTCAGGAGATTGGAACCCTCTACGTAGAATACATCTACGACTCTCTGGACAAATCTCTCCCGGACAGCTTCTATAACGGAAACGCCACACTCTATATCATGGACGCGGAGAGCGAACGGTTCGTTCTAAAGCCCAAGGGCATGGGTAAGCGGAATGCAGGTCACCTGAACCTGGCGGATTTCTACCGGGCAAACAACATTGTAGATCAAGAGCTACAGCGCGAGGTGGACCAGTGCCTGGAAGAGGGCAAAAATGTCCTGTTTTATCACAATATCCGGAACACCAACGCCCTGAACTATATGTGGTCAGTGAACGGCGGCAACATCTTCCTGGTCGGGTACGTGCCCATTGAGGCAATCCAGCAGGAGGGCAGAACCGTCAATCATAATATCTTTATTGTCGTCTTTGTCATGCTGACCGCCTTTTTCCTGTGCTGTACCCTGTACTATTTCAATCACAGGCAGCAAAACAGAATTCGAAAAGAGCGGGAGGCAGAGCGCGAACTTCACAACCGGCAGCTGTCAGAGGCCCTTCAGGCCGCGCAGATTGCCAACAATTCAAAGACAACCTTTCTGTCCAACATGTCCCACGACATTCGCACGCCGCTAAATGCAGTCCTGGGCTTTACCAACCTGCTCGCCATGGAGTCGGACAACCCAGCTAAGGTACGGGAGTACACCAGAAAAATTACAGCCTCTGGCCAGCATCTGCTTAGCCTGATCAATGACATTTTGGACGTCTCCAAAATCGAAAGCGGAAAAGTGGTACTCAACCTTGCGCAATTCTCCCTGAATGACGTGGTGTCTTCTGTAGATGCCATCATCCAGCCCATGGCAAAGGCCAAGCGGCAAAGCTTCCATGTGGAAGTGAACGCTGTCAAACACGAATATCTGATAGGAGATGAAACCAGACTCAATCAAATCTTGATTAATCTCCTCTCTAACGCTGTCAAATACACCCAGGAGGAGGGCAGCATCTGGTTTCGTATGACGGGACTCAGGCAACGTTCCAGCCAATATGAGCATATCCGTATTGAGGTAGAGGACAACGGATATGGCATGACACCGGAATATTTAGAGACCATCTTTGACGCCTTTACCCGGGCGGAAAACAGCACCACCAACAAGGTGCAGGGCACTGGACTGGGCATGGCGATCACAAAGAGCATTGTGGAGTTGATGGGAGGAAGCATCGAGGTCTTCAGTCAGGTGGACAAAGGCAGCCTGTTTCGGGTCGAGCTGGAGTTCCGCATTCCCGAAGGCCAGGCCGACAAGCAGTTTTGGGCGGAAAGCGGAATCACCCGAATTCTGGCCGCGGACAGCGATGTGGAGGTATGCCAGAACATCCAAGCCCTGATGCAAGACATGGGCGTGCTGACCGATACCGCCCACACCGCAGCGGAAGCCGTCGAACTGCTTCAGACCAGCGCCCAAGAGATGGGCTACCAGATGGTTCTTCTGGGCTGGAATCTGCCGGACCTGAACGGCCTCCAGGCGGCAGGGCAGATACGGGAGATACTCCCGAACACGGTACCAATTCTGTTCCTGCTTGACCTGGATGACGACGGCACCGAGGAGGCCCTCCGGCTGGAGAATACAGGACTGCTTATGAAGCCCTTCTTTGTCTCTGCCCTCAAGTACAGGATATTGGAGATGCGGGCCGCCGCTGGCGGCCTGCGGCAGGCAGAACCGGTCAAAGGCGCGGAACTGGAAGGTCTTCACTTTCTCGCCGCCGAGGACAATGAGATCAACGCAGAAATTCTGTCCGAGGTCCTGGGGATGGAGGGGGCCAGCTGCGAAATTGTCGAAAACGGCCAGTTGGCGCTGGAACGCTTCCAAAATGCCGCACAGGACGAGTTTGACGCAATTTTAATGGATGTTCAGATGCCCCTTATGAACGGCTATGACGCGACAAGGGCAATCAGGGCCCTGGGCCGCGCCGACGCCAGACATATTCCCATCATCGCCATGACGGCCAACGCCTTTGCCGAGGATGAAAGGGCCGCCCTGGACGCCGGGATGAACGCCCATGTGGCAAAACCCATTGACATAGCACTGTTAAAGAAAGTCATTTGGAAGTGTATCAAAGAAAGGGATCCAGCATGAAAGCCAGCAGATCAAGGAACCTCATTCGAATCACGGCAGCCATTCTAATAGGCATCGTCCTATTTACCTCAGCATCATGTGGGCTGCCCAAGGACCCAGGAAAAAACCTGGCTGAAAAAGAGGAAAAAAATCTCCGAATTGTAAATCTATTCAGTCCTATGGAAAAGACCGACCCCGACGCGGAAAATGTGGCCAGAAGTGCTCTGGATCAGACCGTTATCTTCGCAGAAGAGACACTGGGCATAAAGGTGGAGTATATCACCTATACCGCAGAAAATCATCAGGACAAGACCTACGACGATGTAGCGTTGGACCGGGCACACAACAATATGGACGATATTTACCTCTTAAATCCGGATGTTATCCATATCCTGGGCAGGGAAGACCGGCTGATGGATCTGTCCAACCTCGACAGTGCGAAAAATCTGCGAGACGTGGTCAAGACGGCAAACGTAGTAAATGGGAAATTGGTCGCCATCCCCCAGGAGGTAGTTGCCTACGGTCTGTTTGTCAATGTTGACATGTTTGACCGGTACAATCTTGAACTGCCTGAGACACCAGAGGAATTTTTGGAGTGCTGCCGAGTATTTCAGGAAAATGGAATCGAGACGCCTGTCGGCGCCAACCGCTGGTGGCTGGAAACCTTTGTTTTGGCCATGGCCTATGCGGACCTGTACAACGGCGGGAATACGGCCGCTGAAATTGAAGCCTTGAACAACGCAACCGCCAAATACAGCGACTATATGCGCCCCGGGTTTGAGTTCCTTCAGGAGCTGATCGACAAAGGTTATATTGACGCGGAAAAGGCCTACGTCAGCGAGGCAATCGAAGGGGAAGGCCCAGACTTTCTGGCGCAGAAGACCCCCATTGTTATAGCCTACTGGGGCGCAGCCAATGCAGAAACCGCCTACGGCTCCCCGGACTTTCACATGCAGGTCATCGGTTTTCCCAGCAGCCGTGGTCAGATGCCCGTTATCCCCATGACGGGACTCGCCGTCGGTGTGGGCGCAGAACATGTCCAGGACGCCATGCTCACATTGAACGCGATGGTCTCTGACCAGGCGCTCCAAATCTACGCGGAGACCAACAAGGTGATCTCCCCCTCTAAAAATGTGGAGGTTGACTGCATTCCCGCTCTGAGACCTCTGAACGACAGAATTCAAGAAAATGTCTATGTCCTCGGCTCCAACGCCAATATGAGACTGGAGCAATGGGGGAATGTCTGTCTGGTCGTGCGGCAACTGTTGAGCGGCGCCACTGTAGATGAATGTATGGAAGAATTTGACAGACTTCAGGAGGAATCTTTGCAAGATTCATCCCCTTTCTTCCCATAAAGGACATCGGAATCAGAGATATCAAATCCATGAAACACCCCCTGACGCGATATTCACGTCAGGGGGTTACTGCAATGTTCATACAGACAGATCCGCTGCGCAGGGCAGACCAAACATCGCCTTCGACTGTGTCACCGCTCGGACCACAGCCTTTCCCATAACATGGGCAGCCAGCGTGCCAACCAGATTCAGTTCTGCCGCGATTGTCCCCACTGATAGGGCATAAATGGCATCCCCATCCGCTGTGGTATGCACCGGGCGTATGGTACGGGCGTATCCATTGTGGGTCATGGCGGCAATCTTGTTCAACTCAGCCTTTGTAAATGCGCCATTGGTAAACACCGCTCCAATGGTGGTATTTCCTGAAGTCGGAGGAATCATCCGCTCTCCATCCTCCCACATCTCCATCTCAGAGGAACAAAGGCCGCCCGCTCCCCGCATACCTGCAATCTGCACACCGGAATCCAGGTCGTAGACATCGCCCAAAGCGTTCACCACTACTGCGGCCCCCACTTTCAGCCCCCCTATCTGTACCCCATAAGTGCCGATTCCAGATTTCATCGCATATGCCATCCCCCGGTATTTGCCCACTGTGGCGCCCGCGCCCGCTCCCACGCAGCCGTTCAGCAGAGGGGATCGCCCCGCCTTTTCACAGGCGCTGCGGGCCATCGCCCCATCTGGGCGCACATCACTGCGTCCAATCCCCAGATCGAAAATGCAGGACTGGCACACCAGAGGCACCCGAATTTCACCCACTGCAACGCCAATGCCGCGCTCCTCCAGGTATCTCATCACGCCGCCCGCAGCATCCAGGCCATATGCCGACCCTCCTGAGAGCAACAGCCCATGAATCCCTTTTGCATCCATCAGCGGATTCAACAAAGGGGTCTCTCGTGAGGCGGGGCCACCCCCCCGAATATCCACCCCTGCCGGAGCGCACCCGTCAAACAAAAACACCGTGCAGCCCGTTCCAGCTGTCAAATCATGGGCATGGCCCGCCTGAAAACCACCCAACTCCATTAAATCAATCTCTCTCATTGCCTCTGTTCACCAACCTTATCTCTTTTAAAGCCGTTCTCAATACCGCTCCGGCAATTCTACTATAATACATCTCCACTGGGCCTGCAAGATATAGTTTTACACTGCAAGGGGCAGAGTACCCGCGCTTTGATTCAAGTTGTCCAGATTTCTGCCTCAGTCTCACCACTCCCGACCTGTAAGTCTGTCAAACAAATTGGACAAAGAACTCGAACGGGGAAAGGCAGTGGAGAGGGTGTGTGGGAAAGTTGATGGAACGGCTGTTATGCACAGCGAGTTGTTTCTCAAAGTCAGGCAGAGAGAAGAAAGAGCGGACAGAATAAAAGCGTTTCTGGTCTCCCCTGTGGCTGCGCTCTACCTTGCCATTATGTCTGGGCGTGTATGGGCGGATGAGCTTATGCTGTACACCTAACTCGGCGGCGGTTTTCTCAAAAAGGATTCTATATTTCCATATGTATTGTGCTCCTACAAGATAAGACACACCCGGATGCCCCAGCCCCTTGTAAAACGGCCGAAAGTATGCTATAATACTCGGGAAATGTTCTCACTTCTTGCGCAATCTCCGGACGCGTTGTGGCATGCAAGACCTAGGGCCTTTGTCGTGGCGATTCGCTGTATAAAGCGCTGGAAAGGGTGCCTTTTCCAGAAAATGTTTAGGGGCTCCAGGTATCTCCCCTTTCCTCGTCTGATCCCTTCTTTTGGCGCCGCGTCTCCTCTTCGTTCAAAGCTGTCTGGTACACATTTATTCAATACACCGTGGAGGCTTGCCGCTTTTTTGACACACACGGAAGGTCCGCTAAAAGGATGACGTTATGCAGTGGTTTATTTTCTTTTTGACTCTTCCTCATCTAAAGCCCGATTCTCTGGAGCCGGTGTGGCCCGCTATCGAATCCATCTTTGACGCCGGCCGTCTGGCCAGTACTCTGGTGATTCTCGGTTTGTATATTTTCAAAAACAGGTTACCCTCCAAACCAGTGTGGATTCTGGCGCTAATGGAGGGATGGTTACTGTTTTCAACCGCCGTTAACAAAGGAAACTTGCGAGACGCCGTAATGACGTTTATAGCTGTCTTGGTTACCGTGTGCATCGTCGACCTATTTTCGATTTGGCCAGTACAGCTGATCCGCAGTCTCATGCTGAATCTCGAATGGCTAATCTACGGGAATCTGCTGTCAATCCTGCTGACCTATCCCCAAGGCCTCTATATCAACCAGCCATATTTCAACAGCTGCTATTTTTTGGGTTATCACAACAGCTTTTTCCAATACGTCTTGCTCGCCATATGCATCGCTTGCCTCTATGCCCATTTGGAAAAGCGGAAAATCCGGGCCGCCTGTTTGATTGCCGCCAGTTACGCCTGTGTTCTCATCACCTGGTCCGCAACCTCCATTGCGGCGCTGATGCTGGTGACGGTTTTACTGCTCCTCCCTTCAACGCTCCGGCGCTTTATCACGTTCCCCGGCGTCTTTGCTGCGGCGATGATAGGAAATCTGTCCATCACGGTCTTTCGTGTCATGGATCGGGTGCCATGGGCCGCCTGGTTCATCAAGGCGGTTTTGAAAAAACAAACCACATTAACGGGCAGAATCTATATCTGGGACCAGTTTTACAAGTGCTTCGCCCAGCACCCGCTGTTGGGCCACGGGGTTGGAAGCCATCTCCAGTTCTCTACAGCCCCTGTGGGGGCGCACAACCAATACTTTGAACTATTGCTGACTGGCGGAATCCTCACCCTGGTTTTGTTTATGTTGTTCACCTTTTCCACCGGAGAAAGATTGATTCGGTACCGAGATCGTGCTTCCAGTTACATTTTTTTATCCATCCTGGCAGGGCTGTATATCATTTTCATCGCGGAAGCCTATCTGACTCCCACTGTCTTCATGCTCATGACGTTGCCTTACTATGTGAATAAGTTTGAAGGCGTCTCTGCGCCCCATAGGAGAAAACTGCGCATCGTCATAAGGCAAAGCCGCCTTGTTCCAAGCCAAAAATCCTCTTAGCCCCCGTCCCGGCTTTCCACGCGGCCCCAGAGCGCAAACAAGTTTGAGCAGGCGATTCTCTGTGAATCGCCTGCTCTTTTTGTAGCATCAGTTCTATCTGCACACGGAATTGGGAGGTGTTCAGCACAAATCAGCCTTCACGCCATTCATTTACCCGCTCTATTTGTCGGTAACTTGCTGCTCTGTGTTCCTGTTTCTCCCCCTGTTTCCATGATCACCACCTTGACCATGATGCCCATTTCCCCAGCCATTGTATGATGTGGTGTCATTATCACTGTTAGCTGAAATGCTTTCGATCAACTCTCGAATTTCCCTCATTGTCATACCCTGCACAACTTCGGGTGTAACATCCGGATCAAGAAGCTGTAATTCTAAAAATGCCCTATATTTTCCGCAGGAAAGTCCAACATCATGGGCAGCAGCAACATCTTCTGACCTTGCGAAATAACAATAGGTATTGTCCCGGCTTGCCGTACATGCTGCAACACCCGAAAGTATTTTTGTGGCTTGCTGCTCGTCTGATCCCACGACTGTAATGGTCATAATTTCATCGTTGGACAACAGCGTCGTTATGCTGTCATGGTGCAGTATCTGCTCGATTGCTTCCACATAGTTTTTATATTTTAAATCAGCAGCATTGGAAAGAGCTTGCCCATCCTCATTAAATTCGTTCACAGAAATCACTTGGTCAAACCGGTTGACGCTTAACTCAATGGATGGGTTAATGTCAATACTGATTTCCGCTGTGGGTTCGAAGTAAAGCCACTGTCCTCCAAGCAATACAAACATCAGACATACGCAGGCCGCAGCGTAAACATGGTATCTGTGCCGCACTGAGGTCGCTTTCTTATAGTGATGTGTTTTTTCCGCAAGAAAAGCTTTTGTATTGTCCTTTAGTTCTTCCCCTGCCTGTATTGAGCCAAAAAGTTCTTTGAACGTTTTATTCATAATGATAGCCACCTCCCAACTTTTTCCTTAACATCTGTCTGGAGCGAGTCAGGAGCGTATAAATCGTATTTACATTTTTGCCCAAAAGGCGGCTGATTTGAGGAGCGGTATAATCTTCAAAATAATGTAGATATACGACATCCCGATATTTCTGAGGCAAAGAAATCACAGCCTCCCAAACGTCCTGATAGTCCGGAGAAACTTCTGCCGGATACTCTTTCACATCATCCAAGGAAATTGTATGACGATGAAAAAAGCTTTTCAATAAATCCTTACAGGCGTTGATGGTAACTCGGATAAACCACGCTTTTTCATGTTCTTCATTTTCAAAAGAAACGGAGCTAAGGACATACTTCAAAAACACGGTTTGAAATATGTCCTCGGTATCAGCATTATTTTTCAAATGTACTGCGCAGAGCCGCCGAACGGTATCGGAATACCGTTCGATGACTCTGATCGTATCCTGTTCGCTCCGCATGATGGTTTTGACGCCTTATCTGCTGCGTCCGCCCCGGAAGCCGTTTCCACGTCCTCCGCGGCATCCGCGCCCGTATCCAATACCTTGGCCGGAGGCATAGTTATCACATATGCCATCCCCGTCTGCATCCACGAAATTTCCGCCGCCAACCTGAGCATGAACTACGCCGCAGACATCGCGGATGCCGTCTCCGTCCACGTCCACATAAGCGCATAGGTTGCTGGCATTGTCACAAATGCCGTCCCCATCTGCGTCTGCAAAATAATGTCCGCTCCCCGGACCTGCCGCAAATGCGGTCGCCATACACAGGGATAATACGATGGCAGCTGATAAAACTCCCGAAAACGTTTTTTTCATGGTACTCCTCCGTCATGTTTGATAGCCATTTCTGACTTCACTACTAATACGATTGTCAAAGAAAAATCCATTCAAAATTCTAAAATTTTTTTTGCAGGAGATATACACTTTTTCCGCTCTGGCTCCGGGTGACGTATTTCCCGCAGTCGGCACATTTCAGAAAGCCGCTGAACAAATGAGGCTCTCGGTCCTTTGGGGTCGTCCGGGTATCGCGGAGCAGGAGAGCCTGCACCCGGTCAGTGGGTATCAGGGACGTGCACCCACTCCTTCTCCGGCACAGCCTCGATCAGGTGTACCTTGTAGCTCTTTACCTGGCAGCGGCCCTGTACCAAATCCCCAGTATAAATTGTACTCCTACACTACCCCAGTCCCGTCACTCCCGACCGCCCTTGCATTTCAGCAAATCCTATGATATGATACCCACTATATTGGATTTAGGAGGAATCCCCTATGAAGCTTTGCATTGTCTCCGCTCCGCGCAAGGTCTGACCGGGCGGCTTACGCGGAGCGATGATAACCTCGTCTTAACGCCCCTCGGACTTTGCGCTTGTCAAATAAAACAAGATAAGGAGCAAAGTCCATATGAAACAAAATGATTCTGCCCCAGATACACTGCGGCCCTTTCTCATTCTCTGGTCCACCCAGTCGCTGTCCACCCTGGGCAGTTCCATGACAGCTTTCGCCCTGGTATTGTGGTCCTACCAGGCCCAGGGTTCCGCTCTGACCACCGCTATGCTGTCGGTGTGTTCCTACGCCCCCTATGTGGCTATGAGCATCTTCGCTGGAGCTCTCAGCGACCGCTGGGACAAAAAGCGTACCATGTTGGTGTGTGACACTCTAGCCGCTCTATGCACCTTGGCCATACTGGGACTGGTGGAGACAGGCACTCTGGAACTGTGGCATCTGTACTTGGCCAATGCCCTGTCCGGGCTGATGAACACGGTCCAGCAGCCCGCCTCAGATGTGGCGGTTACCCTTCTCACCCCCAGGGCCTATTTTCAGCGGGTGGGCGGCCTGCGTTCTCTATCCTACTCTCTAAACAACATGCTCGCCCCTGCCCTGGCCTCTGGATTGTATGCCCTGGCCGGCTTGCGGGCAGTGATTCTCTTCGATCTCATCACTTTCTCTGCGGCCTTTCTCTCCCTGCTTTTCCTCGTCCACCCACCCCAGATCTCCAGGCCGGAAACCTCTGAGCCAGTATTGCAATCTGCCCAAGCGGGGCTGCGCTATCTGAGAGAGGAGCGGGGCGTTCTGGACATCATCTTGTTCCTGGCCGCCATCAATCTCACTGCCTCCATGTTCCATGCGGCCCTGCCCGCGCTGGTCCTCACCCGCCCCTGGGGCGGAGAATTCGCCCTGGGGCTGATCCAAAGCGTCAGCGGAATGGCCATGCTGGCGGGAAGCTTAACCGCCTCTCTCCTGCCCGCCCCCAAAAGTCGCGTGCGTATCATCTGCAACTGCCTGTTGCTGGCCATGTCCACCGAAAACTTCTGCCTCTCTCTCGGACAAAATCTGTCCATCTGGTGTCTGGGCGCCGCTCTAGGTTGGGTGAGCATTCCTATCATGAATGCCAATCTGGACGCGCTGGTCCGCAGCAGAGTGCCGGCTGAGCTTCAGGGCCGGGTGTATGCCGCCCGGAACACACTTCAGTTTTTCACGATTCCGGTGGGATACCTTCTGGGCGGTTTTTTGGTAGACACCATCTTTGAGCCCTTCGCAGGCCAGATGGGCGAGGCCTCTATTTGGGCGCTCCTCTTCGGCACCGGCAAGGGCTCAGGCGCCGCTGGGCTGTTTCTTGCCCTGGGCTTTCTGGGGGTATTCACCTGCCTGATCTTCCGCCAGGATCAACACATCTGGGCATTGGAGGACACCTCCGCTTCGTAGGTTCAGCCCTCCACCGTACTGCCCCATCCGACTCCGGCAGAAGATAACCGAACGCCTCCCTCCCTAATTGATAAACTTGAGCGCCGCCCAAATATTGGGCGGCGCTCACTGCACTCTGATTTAGGACTCAATTCCCCGGGAAATGAGGTACTTCTTCACCATCAAAGCAACCTTAAAGGTAATCGCATCATCAAATTCCCGCAGGTCCAGGCCGGTGAGCTTTTTAATCTTCTCCAGCCGATACACCAACGTGTTCCGATGGACAAACAGCTTCCGGGCGGTCTCAGACACGTTCAGATTGTTCTCAAAGAATTTGTTGATGGTGAGCAGAGTCTCCTGGTCCAGGGCATCAATGGGGCTCTTTTTGAAGACCTCCTGCAAAAACATCTGACACAAGATGGTGGGCAGCTGGTAGATCAGCCGGCCAATCCCCAAATTTTCATAGTTGATGACGGTCTTTTCCGTGTCGAACACCTTGCCCACATCAATGGCGACACCGGCCTCCTTATAGGCCCGGGCCAGATCACGGATATGGGGGACAATGGTTCCGATGCCAATGACCACCTTCACCCCTAGTTCTTGGGTGACAGCGGTGACAATCTGCTTGGCAATCTTCCCCAGTTCCTTGGAATCAGCTCCATCGGCCAGCTGCTTGATCAGGGCTACATCCGTCTCATTGATCGAAATGACAAAATCGGACTGCTTGTCCGGAAACAAGTTTTGAATCACATCAATTACAGAGACATCGGCAGGGCCTAGCTGCCGCACCAGAAAGGCGGCCCGGGGCACCTCGGACACAAAGTGGAGCTCCTTGGCCTGGGTGTACACATCACCCAGAAGGATATTGTCTGAAATAATATTCTTAACAAATGTGGCTTTGTCGTGCTTCTCCTCGTAGTAGGTCTTGGCGCCATTGAACGCCACCACAGCCATAGCGCACAGAGAGGCAGCCATCTCGTCCTCTCCCTTGACAAAGGCGGCATAGTCAAACTGGGCCCCCCAGCCAGCCAAAGGTTTAAAGGTTCTTCCCTCAAACCGGGCCAGCCCGCTGTCTGCACCATTGATGGCGGACACCGCCCCAGACCAGTGCTCGCCAATGCAGGTCAACTCACTGCAGGCGACCACGATCCCCTCCGAGTCCACCACACCAATTGTGCGGCTGATGTTATCCTTCATTTGGAGTACGACACCCTGGAACATCCTGCTGGACACAGCAATCCCTCCTATAATATGTTTGCGTGACAACCATATTATAACGGCTGCCCCCCCTGTTTGGCAAGTCTTTTTTCTGAATTTTTTGTTCAATTCGACCAAAACTTTAGGTAGCGGAGTCTAACCTTTGCAATTCACTCCGCTCCAAGGCCGTCAAAAACCGCCATTCTCCCGGTTTTAGGCCCTCATCCAGCACCAAAGGCCCCATTGCGCACCTGTGCAGCGCCTTCACCGGCTTTCCCCGCGCAGCCAACATCCGTTTTACTTGGTGGTACTTTCCTTCCCGAACTGTCACCAGGCAGCGGCTTCCATCCTCCAATGGCTCCAGGCCCGCAGGCAGACACCGCAGCCCGTCCCCCAACACCATTCCCTCAGCCAGAACCGCCGCGTCCCCCTGGTCAACCCTCCCCTCCACCTGGGCCAGGTAGACCTTGTCCACGTGCTTTCTGGGGGACAACAGCCGGTGGGCCAGGTCACCGTCATCGGTAAGCAGAAGCAGCCCGGTGGTATCCTTGTCCAGCCGTCCCACCGGGAACAAGCCCCGCCGTCTCAGCTCCGGGGGCAGCAAATCCAACACCGTGGGCTGTTTGCGGTCCTCAGTGGCTGACAGCAGGCCCGCCGGCTTGTGGAGCATCACATAGACAAAAGGGGTACAATCCACAGTCACCCCATCCACTGTCAATACAGCACATGCCGGCTCTACTTTCTCCTCCGGCTTGTTCACCGGCCTGCCGTCTACCTTCACCCGCCCCTGACGAATCAGTTCTCTGACCTCCCTGCGGCTCCACTTTCCTGTAGACGCCAGGAGCTTATCCATACGATCCATCCTATCCTCCATTCCGCATACGGGACGCTCTCCCTCTCACAGCACTTTCAACTTGAATCCTCCGCCAGCCCCATCCCATGTGTGGCATATCCTCTCCCCCTGACACATATCTTAAAGGGAGAACAAGCCGCGGAAGGAGATATGTGCTGTGTTGATTGTGACTGCCAAGATGCCTAAACGGAAGCTAACGCTGGGGGTGGCTGCCGCCGCTCTGCTTTGCTGCTGTGCTATCGCCCTGAACTTCGGACAGGCCGCCAGCCGGGAGGCATCCGCCTCTGCCATTCCCAGCCCCAAAGGGGTCAAATCCAATCAGGACCGGATCGACTACCTGGCCGCCTATGGCTGGCAGGTGTCGGAAGAACCCATCGCCACCCAGGAACTGCTGATTCCTAAAGAGATGGACGAGAGCTATCAGGAATACCTGGCTCTTCAGTCCGACCAGGGCTTTGACCTGCAAAAATACGCCGGAAAACGGGTAAAACGGTACACCTATGAGATTTTCAACTATCCCAGCGGGGAGGCTGGCGTGCAAGCCAATCTGCTGATCTGCAAAAATACCGTGGTAGGCGGCGAGGTTCTCTCACCCCGTCTGGACGGATTCCTGCACGGGCTGACCATGCCTTGAAGGCCATCTGGAATAGGTGCGGAGCTAGTATCGCATTCATAAGGCGCTCTGTTTCTCCACAATATGCACATTCAGGTGGTCATAGGTCATCTCCACTCCGTGGCGCTCAAAGGACTCCCGGACCCCCTCCAGCAAAGCGTAGTACACATCCCAGTAGTCGCTGGCGGCAGTCCACAGACGAGCCAGATATTCAATGCTGCTGGACTGATACTCCGAAACATAAACTGCCGGGGCTGGATCGCTCAGAATGCCGGGGACGGCCTCCAAGACCTCCTGGATGGCGGAGCGCACTTGGGCGGTAGGAGCATCATAGGAGGCAGTCAGCTTCAGATCCATCCGCCTTCTGCCCAGCGTATTGTAGTTGATAATCTTTGCTGCGGAAAGCTGGCTGTTGGGGACAAAAATTTCCTTGTTGTCCGGCGTAATAAAGGTTGTGTAAGCCAGGTCTACCGCTGCAATGGTCCCGCTGACGCCGTCGGCCTCCACATAGTCCCCCACTACGAAGGGCTTGGCCACCAACAGGACCAGTCCCCCGGCCAAATTGGCCAGAGTGTTTTGCAGGGCCAGGGAGACCGCCAGCCCCACCACACTGAGCATGGCAATGATGGAGGTCGTCTCAATCCCCAGGGTCCCTGCCAGCATCAGAACCAACAGAAACCACAAAAAAATTCGCACGGTGGATCGGATATACACCTTGATAGCGCTCAGCGACCTGCTTCGGTCCAGCAGCCGGTCCACCATTCTCATCAGCACCCGGATGACCAGCCAGCCGATCAACACCATGACGCCCACCCGCAGCAGGGACCAAAGCGTCAAATCCTCTATTCCCAAGGTATTCCCTACAGTTTTAAGGATCTCCTGTACGACTTCCATTTTGCTTCCCCTTTCAAGCGCAAAACAGCCCCATGGGAGCACAGAGCCCTACACAGCAATGTGGCAGGGCCCAATGCCCTCATCGGGCCGTTTTTCTATCGATTTAAGGTCGGGCTGGCCGATCAGTAATTCATCTGTTTGCGGCGAGAGAGGTTCATCGTGCCGTCCTGCATCTGGTCCAAACTCTCCAAACTCTTACCGGTGCCATACGCCACACAGGAGATGGCGTCATCCGCCACATGGGTCTCGATGCCAGTGTGGGACTGGACCAGCTTGTCAAAGCCCCACAGCAGAGAACCGCCTCCAGTCATGACAATGCCATTGGTCGAGATATCAGCGACCAACTCAGGGGGGGTACGCTCTAAGACACCGTGGATTGCCTCCAGAATCGAGCCGGAAACCTCTTCAAATGCCTCAATCATTTCACTGGAGGAGACATTAAACACCCGAGGCAGCCCGGTCATCAGGCACCGGCCCTTGATCTCCATTGTGACTTCCTCCGGTCTGGGGAAGACACAGCCGATGTTGATCTTCAGTTCCTCGGCCGTGCGGTCACCAATGAGGACGTTATGCTTACGGCGGACATACTTCACCACCGCCTCATCAAATTTGTCCCCCGCCACCTTGATCGAGGCCGACTCCACCACGCCGCCCAGCGATATGACGGCAATGTCGGCGGTACCGCCGCCGATATCCACCACCATGTGGCCGTCTGGCTTGGTGATATCAATGCCGGCGCCGATGGCCGCAGCGACAGGCTCCTCAATCAGATAGGCCCGGCGGGCGCCCGCCTGAATGCCCGCATCCACTACCGCACGCTCCTCCACTTCGGTGATGCCGGACGGGACACAGATGAGCAGACGTGGCTTAAACAGCGAGAAGGAGGTCACCTTTTTCATGAACTCCTTCAACATCTTCTCGGTCATATCGTAGTCGGAAATGACCCCCTCCCGCAGAGGACGCATCGCCACGATGTTGCCCGGAGTGCGGCCCAGCATAGCCTGAGCCTCGGTGCCCACTTTCAACAGCTTTCCAGTATTTTTATCCATCGCCACCACAGAGGGCTCCCGCAGCACAACCCCCTTATTCCTGATATATACCAAGACCGAGGCGGTGCCCAGGTCAATACCGATATCCTTACTAAAGAAACCCATTATCTGTTCCACCTTATATTTTGTTTTGTTATTTTCTGACCGCACTGACAGCACAGTCCTTAAACTCCACTTTTTATTATAACCTGAGCGCAGCCGCTTTTCAACCGTTTTTTCCACCAATTTTCGCTTTTTTTCCAATAGACTCTGCCAAATATGATTGCTCCCGCCCTACGTCTCTTTAGGCTCTGCGGCATGGGCCAGCCGGCGGCGGTAAAGCGGCTCTACCTGTCCCCTCTGGCCTGGGCAAGGGTGAGACAAAGCACCTGTTTTGCGCTCCCCATACACAGTACCGCCGCACACTCGCTGAGGGTAGCGCCGGAAGTGACCACATCGTCCACCAGCACCACCCGCTTTCCCGTCAAGTCCACCTCAGACAACATGGCATAAACGCCACGGGCGTTGGCCTGGCGGGCGCTCTCCTCCTCCAATTCTGCTTGCGGTCTGGTGTCCCGCACCTTCTTCAGGAGAGGCCGGACCGGGATGGCGCACAGCTGCCCCACCCCTTCGGCCAAAAGCCGGGCCTGGTCAAATCCCCTCTCCCGCAGACGTCTTTTAGATAGAGGCGCCCAGCAAATCAGGTCTGCCTCTGCGTCCAGCCGGTCCTTCAGACACTGAGCCATCAGCTGGGCAAAGGGCTTTCCCAGGGCCCGCACCCGGCCGAATTTATACCGTTGGATCGCCTCGGGAACCGGCTCTCGGTAGGCTAGAGGGGAGAAGCAGCTGTCGGCAAAGTCTATCCTCCGCTCGCCCGCTTTGCCCGACAGCCAGGGCAATCTGGGCTGACACTCCCAACACACCGGCGCCTGGGTGTCCTCTAAAATTTTTTGGCAAAAGGGGCACTTGGGCGGAAAGAGCAGATCCAGGACCTTCTCCCGGGCGCTCACGGCGCTCCCTCTACAAAAATAGAACCTTGCTCCTGCTCTAGTCGACAGGTCAACTCTTGAATAACGATCCGCTCTCCATGCCGCCCACCGCCCGTCGCCACACGCAAATGCCCTGCCCGTTTCACAATTTACCACCGTCCTACTGCGACTTTCCATTCATTGGCCATACTTTCTCATCAGGGACAACAGCGGCCCGCCGGGAACTCCTGGCGGGCCGTACATTTCACTCCTCCTCGGGGATTGGCATGGGGGCCTCCACCCGGTCTAAATCTGTCTCACCGTAAGCCCGCGCCAGCCCCTCCAACACGGTCTCCTGATCCCCCATCAGTCGGCTGACCTGGTCCAGCCGCTCCCCCGCTTTCTCCAGTTCACTGGCCGCGTGGGAGACGGTGGCCTCCACCTGACTGCGCAGAGTATCATACTCCCTCCCCAGCCGCTGAAACCACTGATTGACTTGGCGGCGGGTACGCTGGGCATCGCTCTCCGCCTTCT
Source organism: uncultured Oscillospiraceae bacterium (assembly GCA_948616425.1). Lineage (GTDB taxonomy): Bacteria > Bacillota > Clostridia > Oscillospirales > Oscillospiraceae > Lawsonibacter. Next base: position 32,106 of record CAPGBJ010000070.1, on the reverse strand, counting down.
CCTGAATCGCCTGGGCCCGGCGGTGGGCCTCCAGTTCCACCCCAGCGGTGCGCTCCTTCAGCTGGACATACGCCTGGGCGTCAGGCCGAAGCTCCTCCAACTGGCTCCGGGCCTCGTCCCGCTCCCGGCGAGCCTGCTCCAGCTCTTTGGCAGCCTGACTGAGCTGCTCCCTGCTGGCGCTTAGCTCCTGGTTGACCTGCTCCAGCTGAACATGCAGGCTGTCCCGACTTTGTCGGGCAGTTTCCACCTCCCGCCGCGCCTCCTCCAGCTGCTGGCGCAGCTCCTCACCCTCCTGACGCAGGGTTTCGCTCTGGCGTTCCGCCGCCTCCAGCCGCCCCTGAAGGGTCTGCTGGGCCTGCGCCGACTGCTTGGCCTGCTCCTCTAAAAAGGAAAGCACATCTTGTTTATTAAATCCGCCTAACGCGGCAGAACGGAAGGGATGGTCCATATGATACACCTCTCTGAAGGGCCTATAATAAGCCGCTGATTTTGTCGCTACTTGAGGCATTTTAACACAGATTCCCGCAAATTACAATCACTTCTCCGTCATTGCCGCAAAATCCATGTATTTTATTGACGGAACGCACTCAAAATGATATACTGTTCTGGTTTTAAAGCATATTTTTCCAAGGGGGCATCGACCATGTGGCTGTCCGACAAGTGGAGCGACTATGAGCTCATCGACTGCGGCCGGGGGGAGAAGCTGGAGCGGTGGGGAGAGCATCTGTTGGTGCGGCCCGATCCCCAGGCCATCTGGAACACGCCCCGGTCCCATCCGGGCTGGAATCGGAACGCCGGACGCTATGCCCGTTCCTCCACCGGAGGCGGGCAGTGGCTTAACAGATCCATGCCAGAGCGGTGGACTGTGTCCTATCGAGAACTCACCTTCAATGTGAAGCCTATGAATTTCAAGCACACCGGCCTCTTTCCTGAACAGGCGGCCAACTGGGATTTCGCCGCGGAACAGATTAAACGCGCTGGCCGGCCGGTGAGTGTGCTCAATCTTTTCGCCTACACCGGCGGGGCCACTGTGGCTTGCGCTGCCGCCGGGGCCTCTGTGTGCCATGTGGACGCTGCCAAAGGGATGGTACAGTGGGCCCGGGAAAACGCCAAGTCCTCCGGGCTGGAAGGCGCCCCCATCCGCTGGATTGTGGATGACTGCGCCAAGTTTGTAGAGCGGGAGATCCGCCGGGGCCGGAGATATGACGCCGTCATCATGGACCCCCCCTCCTACGGGCGAGGTCCCACCGGCGAGGTATGGAAGCTGGAGGAGAATCTGTACCCCTTTGTGGAGCTGGTGTCCGGCGTACTGTCTGACAACCCGCTGTTTCTCATTCTGAATTCCTATACCACCGGCCTGGCCCCCAGCGTGGTGACCTACATCTTGGAGAGCATCGTCTCTAAAAAGTTCGGTGGACATACCGTCTCCGACGAGTTGGGCCTGCCCGTCACCCAGTCCGGCCTGGCCCTCCCCTGTGGAGCCGCCGGGCGGTGGACCGGGAACTGAGGAGAGAGGCGGCATGCTGAAACAGTTTGAACCGTTCCGGCCCCAGCTTCTGGAAAACTGGTATCTGGATTTCCCGCCCGCCCAGGTGACGGTACACAATGTCAGAACCGGGCAGCAGATTGAGGAGCCCTCTTGGGTGGCCGCCGCCTGTAAACAGGTGGCGCTACCTGAAAGAAACCTGTACACCGGGGAAATACTGACTGTACCGCGCACAGCGGTGGAGAAACTGGCAGCGGTGGGCCGGGCGGCGCTGGAATACAAAGCCGCCCCGGATACGCTGGTATTCTCCCCCTTCTGCGGCGGGCGGATCGTCCACTATCTTACAGCACAACTGTTCATCAGGGCTCTTTTTAAGCAGGCCGGTTTTCCCCTGTTGAAGCCCCCTGTCTGTGTCCACATTCCAGACCAGACCACTCAGGTGGAGGCACAGGCCCTCTCCGAGGCCGTGATCCAGGCGGGAGCCCGCAAGGTGTTTTTGTATACAGATCCCCTCTCCGCTCTGCTGAACAACGTCCACAAATGGAAAGAACTGCAAACGGCAGTCATTCTTCATATCGAACCCCAGGACGAATGAAAAGGTGAAACTATGGCAGCGATTATCAGAACCGAAAACCTCCGCTTCTCCTACCCTGCCGCCGAGGGGGTCACCCCTGTGGTGCTGGATGGGGTGACTCTGGACATTGAGGAGGGTTCCTTCGTGGCCGTGCTGGGCCACAACGGTTCCGGCAAATCCACCCTGGCCAAGCACATGAACGCTATCCTCCTCCCCTCCGGGGGGAGGGTGTATGTGGACGGCATCGACACCGCAGACGAGGACCGACTGCTGGACATCCGCCGCACAGTGGGCATGGTGTTCCAGAACCCGGATAACCAGATTGTGGCCAATGTGGTGGAAGAAGACGTGGCCTTTGCCCCGGAAAACCTGGGGGTCCCCCCTGCCGAGATCAGACAGCGGGTGGACGACGCCCTGAAGGCCGTCAACATGTACAGTCACCGGGAACACGCCCCTCATCTGCTCTCTGGCGGCCAGAAACAGCGGGTGGCCATTGCAGGAGTCATCGCCATGCGGCCCCGGTGTATTGTGCTGGACGAGCCCACCGCCATGCTGGACCCCATTGGCCGGAAGGACGTACTGCAAACCATCAAAACCTTGAACCGACAGCGGGGGGTCACTGTAGTACTCATCACCCACCACATGGACGAGGCGGCCCAGGCAGACCGGCTGATCGTCATGGCTAAAGGCAAGGTTGTCGCTGACGGCACACCGAAATCAGTATTTTCTCGGGTAGAGGAACTGCGCGCTGTGGGCCTCACCGTCCCCCAGACCGTCCAGCTTCTGTGGGAGCTGCGTCAGGCGGGGTATGACGTCCCTCTCGACGCGCTGAGCGACGAGGAGTGCGCTCAGGTGCTGTTTCAGCTGCTGGCTCCGTAGGGATACGGCTTGCCATGTCCGCATTTCAGCAGCCCGGCACGCAACACCGCTATAGCAAGCCGTAGTCCTACGGACGTGACCTGATCACAGGCATGTACCACTACAAATAAGGATGTATCTCTATGCAGCCCATTATTGAAACGAAAAACCTCACCCACACCTACTCTGTCGGAACGCCCTTTGAACATACGGCGCTGGACGGTGTAGATTTCTGCGCCTACCCCGGGGAATATCTGGGGATCATCGGCCACACCGGCTCGGGCAAATCCACCTTGATTCAGCACCTCAATGCCCTGCTCAAGCCCACCTCTGGGGCGGTGCTTTTCCAGGGCACCGATATCTGGTCCGACCCCAAGGTCACCAAGCGGACCCGGTTCCAGGTGGGTCTGGTGTTCCAGTACCCGGAGTACCAGCTCTTTGAGGAGACAGTATTTAAGGACATCTCCTTCGGTCCCAAGAACATGGGGCTGGACGAGAAGGAGATCGACCGTAGAGTACGGGCTGCGGCCTACTTTGTAGGCCTGCGGGACGATCATCTGGACAAATCCCCCTTCGAACTGTCCGGAGGCCAAAAACGCCGGGTTGCCATCGCCGGCGTGATCGCTATGGAACCCAAGGTACTCATTTTGGACGAACCCACTGCCGGTCTGGACCCGGAGGGGGTAGAATCCATCCTGGGCAATATCCGGGAGTACCACCAGGCCCACAACGCCACCATTATTTTAGTCTCCCACTCCATGGAGGAGGTGGCCCGGTCCGTAGACCGGTTGGTGACAATCAACGACGGGAAGATTCCCTTCCAGGGCACGCCTCGGGAGGTCTTTCAGTATGGGGACGAACTGGAGAAAATGGGACTGGGCATTCCCCAGCTCACCCGAGTCTTTCATCGGCTACACACCATGGGGGCAGACATTGACCCCTCCGTCTATACGCTAGATCAGGCCAAAGCCGCCATCCTGGAAAAATTAGGAAAGGGGGCGGTGTAAAATGGCGTTGAAAGACATCACTCTGGGTCAATACTTCCCGGGCACTTCCCCCATCCACCGCCTGGACCCCCGAACCAAGCTGATCTGTGTATTGCTCTATATTGTGGCCCTGTTTCTAGCCAAATGGTTTGTCACTTACACCATCATGTTTCTGATATTGGTCAGCGCCATCAAAATTTCTAAGGTCCCCCCCAAGTCCATCCTCCGGGGCCTGAAACCGATTTTGTTTATTGTGGTGTTCACCGCTCTGTTAAATATTTTCTACACCCCTGGAAACAGAGTGCTGGCCCAATTCTGGATTTTCACCATTACGCTGGAGGGCATCTATCGAGCTTTCTTTATGGTCATCCGCATTATGATGCTTATTTCCGGGACTTTCCTGCTCACCTACACCACTTCCCCCATCCTGCTCACTGACGGGCTAGAGTCCCTGCTAAACCCTTTTAAGAAGCTCAAGGTACCCGTCCACGAGTTGGCAATGATGATGTCTATCGCCCTGCGCTTTATCCCCACTCTGATTGAGGAGACAGACAAAATCATGTCGGCCCAGCGGGCCCGGGGGGCCGATTTTGAAAGCGGAAATCTGATTCAGAGGGCCAAGGCCCTTTTGCCTCTGCTGGTGCCGCTGTTTATCTCAGCTTTTCGCCGGGCCGACGAACTGGCCACCGCCATGGAGTGCCGCTGCTACCACGGCGGAGAGGGCAGAACCCGCCTGCGCCAATTGAAATATCGGGGCCAGGACTATGTTGCGCTGTCCCTCCTGCTGGCTGTTACAATAGGCGTGGGCGTACTGGGGCATTTCGGGCTGTAAGACAACAGAAAAGCGGCGGGTCACAGACCTCATGCTCCACGCGCGGCACTCTGCAGGGGTGACGGCCCGCCTGCTCCCACTCAAAACGGTGATCAACATGGAACGTAACATCGCTTTAACACTGATGTACAACGGTACCGCCTACCACGGGTGGCAGGTGCAAAAAAACGCCGTCTCGGTGGCGGAGACTCTGGAGCGCGCCCTCTCCACCGTGGTGGGCCATCCGGTCAAATGCACCGGAGCCGGGCGCACGGATGCGGGCGTCCACGCCGAGACCTATGTAGCCAATTTCCACACCGATTCCCGCATTCCGCTGGACCGGCTGCCTCTGGCTGTGAACACCCGTCTGCCCCATGACATTGTGGTGGTGAGGGCCGCTCAAGTTTCGGACCACTTCAACGCCATCGGCTCCTGTCTGAAAAAAGAGTACACCTACCGTATTTACAACTCCCGTTTGGGCAATCCCTTCTATGTGGACCGGGCCTGGTTCTACCCCAAACACTTGGATGAGGAGATTATGGCCCGAGCGGCGGCTCAATTTGTCGGCACCCACGACTTCCGGGCAGTACGTTCGGTGGGAACCGAGACAAAGACTACCGTCCGAACGGTCTACTGGTTCGACGTAGAGCGCCAAGCCGACCTGATACAATGTCGAGTGTGTGCCAACGGCTTCCTTTATAACATGGTCCGGGCCATGGTGGGCACCATCGTATACGCCGCGGAAGGCAAGTTGGCCCCTGAAGATATCCCGTCCATTCTGGCCTCCGGCAATCGAACCCTGGCCGGTCCCACCGTCCCCCCTGGCGGACTGTACATGACAAAGCTGTGGTATAAAGAGGACCTTTGATGAACAGAAGTTATGGATAAAATCGTGAAGCTCCCCAAGCGGGTCAAAAAACCGAATATTTTCTTTCGGCTGCTCGCTCTCACCGTGACGGGGGCGCTGGTACTGGGCGCTTTGGCCCTGGTAGTATACCGGGACCAGTTCAATCTGGACACCATCAAGCACTGGCTGACCTATCGAAACATGCAGACCAGCTCCACCGGCGAGGCCGCCCCCTTCACCCACGCCGGGGGCGGCAAACTGTCAATCGCCTATCTAGACAGCGGCGTTGTCACCTCCTCTGTCACCGGCGCTCACTACTATGGGCTGGACGGTGAGCAGTTGGCGGAGGAGGTGCTCTCCATGGAAAACCCGGTGCTCTCCTCCTCCCGAACCACAGCCGTGGTCTATGACGCTGGCAATCAGTCTCTATTTGCCTTTCGAGGGGGGGCAGAGACCTTCTCTCTCTCTCTCAGCGGCGGCGCGGATCTGCTGTCCGCCCGCCCCAACGACAGCGGCTGGCTGGCTGTTACCGCCCAACAGAGCGGCTATAAGGGCGCGGTTACCGTCTACAACAACCATGGAAATGAGGTCATTCAGATCAGCTTGTCCACCACCTTTGCCGTGGATGCCGCCATCTCTCCTGACTGCCGGACGGTGGCGGTAGTCACCATCGGCCAGGAGCGGGGCAGCTTCTTCAGCCGTCTGCTCCTCTATCCCGTCAACCAGAAGGAGCCCTCCGCTCAAATTGATCTTGGCAGTCTCACCGTATTGGATCTGGACTATGATAATGGACTTTTGTGGGTGCTGGGGGAAGACCGGCTGCTCATCGTCAATACACAGGACGCCAGCATCCAGAGTTATACCTTCGCCCCCAACTATTTAAAGGGCTGCTCCCTGGGCGGTGAGGGCTTTGCCCTTCTGTTCACTGGACGCTACCGCTCTGGAAGCGCCACCCAAGCCACGGTCATCCACGGCACCGGACAATCAGCCCGGACCATTGAATTGACTGGACAGGTCCTGGACTACGCCGCCGCCGGCTCCTACTGCGCGTTGCTGTCCGGCAGCCGTCTCACCATCTATGACCAGACGCTTACTCCCTTCGCCACGCTGGACAATCCCCAGGCCGCCCGACACCTGGACTTGGCCCCCAACGGCTCCGCCCTGCTGGCCAACGACCAGCAGGCCTGGCTGTATATCCCGCAGTAAAGCTGTCGTCTTTAAACAGCATAGCTTGCTCCGCCCGCTCCTTCAAACAAAACCTACGGACGGGTCGGACGCATCAGATTTGTTTCCACAGGAGGTATTTTCATGTCATATCTGGCCTATGATCTCGCCATTGTTCTCGTTCTCCTCCTTTTTTTCTGGCGAGGATACAGCAAGGGCTTTGTCTTAACACTCTGTGGTTTTCTTGCGGTATTTGTGGCCCTCATTGGGGCGGCCTTTCTCTCTGACGCCCTGGCTGAACCTGTCGCCAAGGCGGTAGAACCCACCGTCCAGCAGCACATCCAAGGTGCCCTTACCGAGGCCATCCAAAACACTGCCCTCGTCTCTGTGGACGGCGGTGTCGCCCAGACCCCGGAAGAACTCCCGCTGAACGCCGTTATTGAGCAGCTGAAAGAATCTAAACTGTATCAGGGCTTTGCCGACGCCTTCCAAAAGGCGGTGGACAACGGCACCGCAGAAATTGCCGCCAATGCCGCCCAGACTCTGTCCCACTTTGTAGCGGTACAGATTGCCCGAATTGTCCTCTTTGTGCTCTCCTTCTTCGCCGTGCTCATCGCCTGGTTCTTCCTCAGCCACACTCTGGATCTGGTGACAAAGCTGCCAGTGCTCAACAGCCTAAACCACTGGGGCGGCGGAGCTGTGGGCCTGTTAAAAGGGGCTCTGGTGCTGTTCATCGCCGCCTGGCTGTTTCAAGACAGCTACATCCCCCGGGACGCGGTGGAACAAACCTACCTGCTGAAATGGTTCTGCACTGTCAGCCCAATTTCATTTTTCCTATAATCCCTGTATTTCTCAGGGGGTATGTTCATAGCCAGTTCATAATTGAGGTGTACTATCTCCCCAAACGTGGACTTTTCCTGAAAGGAGCGTATTCACTATGCAGCCTACCATGTGCAGCCGTTGCGGCAAAAATGTGGCGGTTATCTTCATTACAAAATTAGAGGGCGGCACCTCCAAGAATGAGGGTCTGTGTCTCAAGTGCGCCCGGGAAATGGGCATCAAGCCCATTGACGACATGATGAAAAAGATGGGCATCAGCGACGAGGACTTGGACAATCTCACCACCGAGATGATGTCCGCCTTCGGCGGAGCAGAGGGTATGGAGGGCATGATGTCCCCCACCAAGGACGAGGACGACGAGGAGGACGACGGCCGCACCGCCACCTTCCCCTTCCTCAACCAGCTCTTTGGCGGCAGCTCCTCCCCCGCCTCTGGCGAGGGCTCCACTACTCCTCCCCCCAGCCGGAGCGAGAAGGGACAGAGTAAGCCCACCAAGCGAAAATTCCTGGACAGCTACTGCATCTCCCTGACCCAGCGGGCCCAGGAGGGCAAGTTGGATAAGCTCATCGGCCGGGAACGGGAACTGGAACGGGTGGTGCAGATTTTGAACCGCCGGCAGAAGAACAACCCCTGCCTCATCGGCGAACCCGGCGTGGGCAAGACCGCCATTGCCGAGGGGCTGGCCCAGCGGATTGCCGCCAGAGATGTCCCCTACAAGCTGATGGACAAGGAGGTCTACCTGCTGGACCTCACCGCTCTGGTGGCGGGCACCCAGTTTCGAGGGCAGTTCGAGAGCCGTATGAAGGGCCTCATCGAGGAGATCCGCAAGCTGGGCAATATCATCCTAGTCATTGACGAAGTCCACACCATCGTGGGCGCCGGCGACGCCGAGGGCTCCATGAACGCCGCCAACATCCTCAAGCCCGCCCTCAGCCGGGGGGAATTGCAGGTCATCGGCGCCACCACCCTCAACGAGTACCGCAAACACATCGAGAAGGACACCGCCTTGGAGCGGCGGTTCCAACCCGTTATCGTGGAGGAGCCCTCCATTGAGGACAGCGTAAAAGTCATTGAGGGCATCGCCCCTTACTACGAGTCCTTTCACCAGGTGGCCGTCTCCCCCGCCATGTGCCGGCTGGCCGTCACCATGAGCGAACGGTATATCACCGACCGCTACCTTCCCGACAAGGCCATTGACCTCATTGACGAGGCCTGTTCCAACGTGAACCTCCACAACAAGGCCCTTGCCCGCCTCAACGCGGTGGACAAGGAGCTGGCCGACTTGGCCAAGGAAAAGGAGATCATGATGGCCGCCGCTACCGAAGAGTCCTACAAGCGGCTGGCAGACATCAAAAGCATGGAACTACGGCTGGAGGAGGAGAAGACGGGACTGCAGAACGAGGCCCATCCCGCCCTTACCGAAGAGCATCTGGCCAACGTCATTGAGCTGTGGACCAACATTCCCGCCAGTCGAATCCAAGAGCAGGAGTTCCAGCGGTTGGCTAAGCTGGAAGAGCGGCTGGAAGCCCATGTGATCGGCCAGGACGAGGCGGTAAAGGCCGTCTCCGCCGCCATCCGCCGGGGGCGGGTGGGCATCTCCCCCAAGCGCAAGCCAGTCTCTTTCATCTTTGTGGGCTCCACCGGTGTAGGCAAGACCGAGCTGGTCAAGCAGCTGGCCGCCGACCTGTTCGACACCCCGGAATCCCTCATTCGACTGGACATGTCCGAGTTCATGGAAAAGCACGCCGTCTCCCGGATCATCGGTTCTCCCCCGGGCTACGTGGGCTACGACGAGGCGGGCCAGCTGACCGAGAAAATCAGGAGAAAACCTTACTCCGTGGTCCTCTTCGACGAGATTGAGAAGGCTCACCCCGATGTGCTGAACATCCTTCTCCAGGTGCTGGATGACGGCCGCATCACCGACGCGCACGGCCGAACGGTGAACTTCGAGAACACGGTGATCGTCATGACCACCAACGCCGGAAGCAGCACCAAGGTGGGCTCTGTGGGCTTCGGCCGCACCGCCAACGAGCAGGGCAAGGACCGCGCTATGAAGGCCCTCAACGACTTCCTCCGCCCCGAATTCATCAACCGGGTAGACGAGATCGTCTATTTTAACCAGCTGTCAGAGGACAACTTTAAGGGCATTGCCGTGCTCATGCTCAAGGAGCTGGTGGGCACCCTGAAGGAAAAGGAGATCAACTTTACCTGGGACGACACCCTTCTGGACTACTTGGTAAAGAAGTCCTACTCCGCCGCCTACGGCGCCCGGAATCTGCGCCGCCTGATTCAGAAGGAGCTAGAGGACGCCATCGCCGTCCGGCTCATCGAGGGATACCAAAATCCGGTATCCCAACTCAAGGCCGTCTCTGACGGAGAAAAGCTGGAGTTGCTGGCCATGTAATCCGCCGCCAATTTACAAAAATTTTTACAATTGTGGAAAAGAGTCCCGGCAGGAAGGTACTTCCTGCCGGGACTCTTTTCTTCCCTGGCCTCATCAAGCCACCCCAGATCGGCGCCATGGTCTGGGCCCGCCTCTCAGGTCAGCAGGCAGCCAACAGATTGATGCCTCGGGTTAAGAGAGGTTTGCGTTCCTGCCCTCTCACCGCACCAACCAAGCCGGGCAATATCAGAAATACTCGCGGCGGTATGTTTTATCGGTTAGAAGCGTCACACTCCTTCCCCAAGGACTCTTATCCTCGCATCAAATCCGCAAGCGTAAACTGCGCCAGATATTCAGAAATCACTTTGTCCAGTCCCTGCCAGAGAGGAAGTGTCTGGCACTCCTTACTCCGAGGGCAAGCGTCCTGTTCCGGCCCCAGGCAGGCAACAGGGGCCAACGGCCCTTCCATCAACTCGACAATAGATTTCACGCCATATTCCTCCGGAGGTCTATTCAGACGGTAGCCGCCCCCCTTGCCCCGCATGGCAATCAGCAGTCCACCCCTTACCAGCTCTTTTACTACAATCTCCAGATATTTTTCTGAAATTTCCTGACGCACAGCCACCTCCTTCAGAGGCACAAAACTGTCCCCCTGGTGCTCCGCAATATCCGTCAAGAAGCGCAGGGCATACCTGCCTTTTGTGGAAATCATCATCAACCATCACCTCCATTTCCCCTACTATACCACAGGGTAGATAGGAGTTCAAGCTCCACTCATATTCCTATTTGCAAAGTAGGTTCATAGGCATATGATGATACCACTTTTTCTCCATTGAGCACATCCCCGGCAGCATGGGATCAAGCTGGCTTCCATGCCCGTTGCCAAGAGTTTTTATAGCATCACCACCATACCGGGGGATGCGGAGCACCGCCCGCTGATAAAAGTCATCAGGTACAGCGAGATCAGACATCGGCGCGGTGTTCCGTCATCGGGGCGTTCTCTTCCACACAGACTCGGTGCCGGGGGCTGGTCATTTTCCCATTGACGTAAAGACCCAGAGTATTGATCTGCTCTAAGTAGACAGGTCCACGTCGTCCCAGCCGCACATATCGTCGCAGCCGGCCAGCCAGAACAGGGCCCGGTGCCGCTCCATAACTACGCCTTCCTCCAACCCCTGGGGGGCAGGCATCCCCATCACCCGGGCGTCCACACAGGCCCAGTGGAGGCGGTAGATCAGATCGGCCTGGTCCAGCAGCTCCCTCCTGGGGCGCAGCTTCGCCGCGGCCAACAGCGTCTCCATGGTCTGGCAGTCCTTCAGCAGCCGCACAGAGCCGGGCACGTCGCAGATGCGGTTGGGCCAGAACAGATCGTCGGTGAGCCCCAGCGCCCATTCCATCACCCACAGGTTTTCATATTGCCAGGCGTACTGAATCTGGGTCTGCTCTGTGGAGTTGGGGTCGTCCAGATATGCCTTTTCGTCCGGAGAGAAGAACTTCTCCGCCCCATAGCCCTCTATGATGGGGTCTACAAACTCCCGGGCCTCCTCATAGGACAGATGATCCCCCACCCGGCACTCGGAGTATAACGACACGATGAGCAGGGCGGCCGCCCTGCCGCAGACCTCCTCCACGGTGCGGCCTGGCTCCTCCGCCCGCTCCCACAGCAGGGGCAGCCAGGGGGTGACATAGAGATGCCGCTCCTCCAGCAGGGCCATAGAGCGGTCCCGCCGCTCCACCGCTTCCGGGGGCGCGTCCTTTGCCCAATCCTCTGGGACGGGGAACTCGGCGGGCATGTAGTGCTCCAGCTCGCTCTTACCCGCCTTATCCAGAATGACCTGACCCTTGCTGTTGCGCAGGGTCATGCCGTCGCCGAAGGTGATGACCCCCTGGAGTTTCTCCGTTATATCGTAAAGGGGCTCCATCACCTGTTGTTCCTTCTCCATTGTCTCTTTGGACCCGGCGCTGTCGAAGGAGTAGACAACCTGAATCAGGCTCTTGCACTGGCGCAGGTGGTAGAACAGGTTGCGCTTGATCTCCACCAGCTCAGTCTGGTTGTGGTAGACGTATCCCGCCACCCCCTTCAGCTGGTTTTCGGCGTACTCTCCGTTCTCCCCTTCGTCATTGGGACAGGCGGCCAGCAGGATGATCTCCATGTCATCCTGCACCAGGGTGATGTTGTTCCGGTCGCCCACATGCTCAATGTGGAACAGCTCCTCCACCTGGTCCAGCGCCTTTCGGGGGTCTGGCTCCGGGCAGAACAGCATTGCCGCCCCCTTCACCCGCTGGGGCGCCTGGGGTGCGTTGTTTTTTTTGAATTTGTTAAACAGCCCCATGGTTGTTCCTCCTTACAGAAACCGGTTTTTGTCCTCGTCGTAGGTATAGCCCACGGCCTCCAGCCTGCGGACAAGCTCCTCACGGTCCGCGTCCAGGTCGGCGCACAGCTCATCCAGGCTGTCATAGTCGTCCCGCAGCTTGGTGTTCACATAGCTGAGCAGGATAATGGGGTCCTGGGGGAGCATAGGAAAACCTCCTTTGACACTAAACAGTTGTGTAAACCTCACCGTCACAATTGAGATAATAGGTAGCTTTCTGCGTAGGCTGATGCAGGGATTCATGGACAAGCTTTGCTTTGTCCTCCCTGCCCGTTTTTAGAGAGGTGATAATACCATCAACCGTGTTGATCGCCGCAATATAGGTCTTTTCCGAAATCACAGCGGTTAAAAAGTTCTTCTTCTCTGAACAAAGCTGGCCTTTTAACTGGCTGAAATCCCTATTCATACGCTCATAACAGGTTTCGACAAAGCTGGAAATATCGCCCTCTGTCCGCTGTACATAACAGCCGTCAAAATTCTGGGCATAATAGAGTTCCAGAAGACTGCTCATGACATACAGCTGCATAGTGAGCTCCAGACTTTTATTCAAATTTGCCGCCCGCACTGCGACTTCCTCTGTCTTTCCTTTCTCGTCCACAAAGGAACTCAGATCCTGTAAGCAAAACTCCATGTCTTTCATGGCAACCTTCTTCGCCTCTTGAATACTGGTGATGGTTGCAATCCGCTGGTGGTTGTGTTCCATGATGGAGCTGTAATTCTGATAGGCATATTGAATAAACCGGAGCTCAGAGAGCAGTTCTGCCCGCTTATCTCCATAGAGGAAATCCAAAATACTGTTGACGGTCTGATTGATGGCATCCAACCGCTTATTGATCTGCGCGAGAAAATACTGACCTGATACCACAGACATCGCCGTGAACGCGCCCAGCACTGCCGCTTCACTTCCCATAGAATACAGGGAGGCGGTACCAGCAATTTTGCCGTTTTCACCACGTATCACCGTGGAAAACCCACCCTGCTTCAAAGTTGTCAGGATATAAGGCAAGCCTTCTGGAAAGCTGACTGTATAGGCCTGAGCCATTTCCGCAGCGCCAACTGCTGCGGGCAGGTGCTGCAATAGCCCGCAGAGCTGAGTTGCCTGACCTTGAGAGGGCTCCAGCTTAGTAAATCGTCTCTTATCGGTAAAATCAAAATTACAGGTTTTGACCTCAATGGCCCCTGCCTCTTTCATACTCCGAACGACATCCAAAGTAGGGGAGATCTCTTCTCTGTTCTCAGACATGCCTTTACCTCCTGCTCACAGCCCCAGCTTCATAGACACCACGTTGTCCACCATAGCCAAAGCGTTGTCCACCATCAGCGGGTCCTTGCCGCCGTTCCCATTCCGGCAGAAGCCGGAATGGGGCCCCTTTTATTTATCATGCTCGGGCGAAATGAATTCGCCCTGCGCAAATTCTTCCTTCGCTGCGAATTTACGCGCCTTGCGGCGCGGCTCGCTCACGCTCGCTGGGCGGCGGCTCACAGCCCCAGCTTCATAGACACCATATTGTCTACCATAGCCAGAGCGTTGTCCACCATCAGAGGATCTTTGCCGCCGTTCCCATTCCGGCTTCTGCCGGAATGGGGCCCCTTTTATTTATCATGCTCGGGCGAAATGAATTCGCCCTGCGCAAATTCTCCGCTTCGCTGCGAATTTACGCGCCTTGCGGCGCGGCTCGCTCACGCTCGCTGGGCGGCGGCTCACAGCCCCAGCTTCATAGACACCACATTGTCCACCATAGCCAAAGCGTTGTCCACCATCAGAGGATCCTTGCCGCCGCCCATGGCGGAGTCGGGCTTGCCGCCCCCGGAGCCGCCGGCGATGGCGGACACCTGCTTGATGATATCCCCGGCCTTGATGCCCTTTTTCACGGCCTCCTTGCCGCACACGCACAGGAAGGTGATCTTCTCCCCGCTGACAGCGGCCAGCACGGCCACCACGTTGGCCTCCCGGTCCTTGAGGATATCCCCCATTTGACGCAGGCGGGCGGCGTCGGCCTCGGGGACGGTGGCGGTGATAACCTTCAAGCCGCCCAGCTCGTGGGCGCCGAAGAGAATGCGGTCGGTCTCGCCGGCGGCCTCCTTGGCCAACAGTTTGTCGATGCGCTGACGCAGGGTCTTCATCTCAGCCATGGCGGCCTCCGCCTTCTCCCGCAGCTCGCCGGGCTTGGCCTTCAGAGCGGCGGCAGCCTGGAAAATCAGCTCCTGGTTGCGGTTCATGGTCTCCAGGGACACCCGACCAGTGGTGGCCTCGATGCGGCGCACGCCGGCGGCCACCGAGAACTCGCTGGTGATGTGGAACACCCCCACCTTGGCGGTGTTGTCCAGGTGGGTGCCGCCGCAGAATTCCACGGAGAAGCCGTAGCCCATCTCCACCACCCGGACGGTGTCGCCGTACTTCTCGCCGAAGAGTGCTATGGCTCCCTTCTTCTTGGCCTCCTCGATGGGCAGGACCTCGGTGGTGATGTCGCCGCCCATGAGGACCATGTCGTTGACAATGGCGCTCACCCGGCCCAGTTCCTCGGGTGTCATGGCGTTGAAGTGGGTGAAGTCGAAGCGCAGGCGGTCGGGCTCCACCAGGGATCCGGACTGGTGGACATGGTCGCCCAGCACGGAGCGGAGAGCTGCGTCCAGCAGATGGGTGGCGGAGTGGGCCCGCATGATGGCCTGACGGCGCTGGGTGTCGATGGAGGCCCAGACAGTATCTCCCACCTTGAGCACGCCCCCGGTCATCTTGCCGTAGTGCATATACTTGCCGCCCTTGTTCTTCTGCACGTCGGTGACCTCAAAGCACATGGCGTTCTCGTCGTGCCGGGTGATCTGGCCGTGGTCGGCCACCTGGCCGCCCATCTCGGCGTAGAAGGGGGTCCTGTCCAGAACAACGATGGCCTCCACACCGGAGACGATCTCGTCCACCTGCTGGCCCTCGGCCACAATGGCCACCACCTTGGCGTCATCTACTACGCTCTCGGTGTAGCCCACAAACTGGGTGGCGGGCACCTCCTTGCCGAACTCCACCCCGGCCCAGCCCAGGTCGCCCAGGGCCTCCCGGGCCTTCCGGGCCCGCTGGCGCTGCTCCTCCATCTGCTTGTGGAACTCCGCCTCGTCCAGGGTCATGCCCTGCTCCTCCACCATCTCCAGGGTCAGGTCCACAGGGAAACCATAGGTGTCGTAGAGCTTGAAGGTGTCCGCCCCGGAGAAGGTTTTTTCCTGTTTCTCCTGATGGTCTTTCAGCATATCCCCAAAGATCTTCAGGCCGCCGTCGATGGTCTTGGCAAAGTTCTCCTCCTCCACCCGGATGACCTTGGTGATATAGTCCTGCCGCTCCCGCAGCTCGGGGTAGTGGCCCTCGTTCTCATGGACGACGGTGTCGCAGACGGTGTACAGGAAGGGCTCGTTCACCCCCAGCAGCTTGCCGTGGCGGGCGGCCCGGCGGAGCAGACGGCGCAGAACGTAGCCCCGGCCCTCATTGGAGGGAAGGACGCCGTCGCAGATCATAAAGGTGGCGGAGCGGATGTGGTCGGTGATGACACGGAGGGATACATCCTTCTCTTTCGACTCTCCGTAGTGGGCATGGGTGATCTCGCTCACTTTGTTGGTGATGTTCATCACGGTGTCCACGTCGAAGAGGGAGGCCACCCCCTGGCAGACGCAGGCCAGCCGCTCCAGGCCCATGCCGGTGTCGATGTTCTTCTGTTTCAGCTCCTCATAGTGGCCCTCGCCGTCGTTGTCGAACTGGGAGAAAACCACGTTCCACACCTCAATATACCGGTCACAGTCGCAGCCCACGGTACACCCAGGCTTGCCGCAGCCCCACTGTTCCCCCCGGTCGTAGTAAATCTCGGAGCAGGGGCCGCAGGGGCCTGAGCCGTGCTCCCAGAAGTTGTCCGCCTTGCCGAACTTGAAAATGCGGTCCTCGGGGATGCCAATCACCTCATTCCAGATGCGGAAGGCCTCGTCGTCGGCGGGGGTGGTCTCGTTGCCGGCGAAGACGGAGGGGTACAGCCGCTCCGGGTCCAGGCCCACCCACTGGGGAGAGGTGAGGAACTCCCAGGCGAAGGGGATGGCCTCCTTCTTGAAGTAGTCGCCGAAGGAGAAGTTGCCCAACATCTCGAAATAGGTGCCGTGGCGGGCGGTCTTGCCGATGTTCTCAATGTCGCCGGTGCGGATGCACTTCTGGCAGGTGCATACCCGATGACGGGGGGGCTCCTCCTCCCCGGTAAACCAGGGCTTCATGGGGGCCATACCGCTGTTGATGAGCAGAAGGGAAGCGTCGTTCTGAGGGATCAGGGAGAAGCTGGGCAGCCGGAGATGGCCCTTGGATTCAAAGAATTTCAGGAACATCTCCCGCAGCTCGTTCAGTCCGTAGGGTTTGGGTTCTTTCATGTTGATTACCTCCAAAATTTGTTTAATTTGGTTATTCTTCAAATGTCACAAGCTGCTCGCCGGTGAGATAGTCCACCAGCCGCCACATCTCGCATTTTAAGGAACCGGCGGTGAAGGCTTCAAACCGGACGCCGTTGGAGAACTCCAGGGTCAGATCCCCCAGAGGGGACACCTGACAGGAGGTGACCGTGCTCCCCGCCATCTGCCGGGACAGGCTGGCGCTCAGCACATCGAACCGGCTGCTCTCCACCGCCGGGCGGCCCACCAGATCATATTCCCAGTCCTCCCCCACCCGGTCCGGGGCGAAGGGCTCATATACGTCCCCGGAGGCCAGGAGGACCTTCCCCTTTCGGACAAAGCGCCAGGGGGTCTGGAGGTGGACAGAGTAGGAGGGGACCTCTCTGTCCCGCCCCTCCGGCCTTGGGAGCTCAAAATGCCGCTTTACCGTCTCTCCCAGGTTGAGACACAGCATATCCACCGCCCGGCTCAGGCTGTGGAAGGGGCTTCTCAAAATGCGCTCCATCGTGTTACCCTCCACGTTTGGCGGTCTCCGCCCCCAGTTCCAACCAGTAGTTGCGGTGGGGTTCAATGATGAGGGCAAAGGTCCCCTCCAGGAATTTTTCCAGGTCGGCCACCCGGGCGGGGGTGATGGGACAGCCCTCTTTGTTGAACTTTTGGGCACTCTCAGGGGTGAGGAAGCAGCGTACCGACGCATAGCCCTCCCTCTTGAGGGTAGCAAAGCCAAAGATTTCCCCCTTCCTCCCGGTTCTGGCCAGTTCTCCCAGGAAGTAGACGGTCTTGGACTCCATCAGGGTCCTGGCCTGCTCCAGAGGCATGGCCCCCCGGGCGGCGGCGTAGAGGATACAGAAACTGTCCACCACGTCCCGCATGGGCTCCAGATCCTCTTTTGTAAGGACGAAGTCCATCTGATTTCCGGCCAGGCCGTAGACCACCAGGGCCTGATAGCCCTCCTGCTGGAGCACCGTGTCCAGCCCCATTCCCAGGGCGGCCTGATAGGGGCCGGAGCCCTCCCCAGTCAGCCCCAGCACGGCGACTGCCTTGTCATACCCTTCCTGGGTGACGCACAGGTGGAGGGCCCCGCCAATCAGGGGAGACCCCTCTTTTATACAGAGCGCAACCGTCCGGTCCAGCTGTTCGAACAGATCCAGTTGTTCCGGTGTGGTGTTGGAGACATACTGCTGTTTTGGCCTGTCATGGCGGAAGAGTCCCATCATTTCCTCCTTATCACAATCTTTCTCAGAAGTCCGGGACGGTCTGCCCGGTCACTTTGGCCCATAGGGTGGGGACGGGGGAGTCCTCTCAGACGAGATATCGCTCAGACCGTTTTGCATCCGCGGGCAGGAAACAGGCGCAGGTCTTCTATCCTACTGTACCTTGGCCTCAATTCCCATCAGTTCCATCTCAATGCTGAAGGCTACCCGGTACATGATTTTTTTCTTCTCATGGATGCAGTAGAACACCGCTGTTCCGTACTCCTCGCCGGTGCCCTTGAGTTTCTGCCCGGTGGCCATCGCCTCTTTCTCCTGGGTGTAAGCTCCGGCCTTGTCCAGCCGCTCCTCCATATAGGACTGAATTCCCGCCGGACTGGAGGTCTCCTGGGCGTCGGGGCGTAGGCGGTCATAGATCTCCTGCCAGCTGCCCTCGTTGAGTAGAGAGACAATCTCCCGGCCCTGTTCCAAGACGGTCTCTTCTTCCATCCCCTCCGGCAGAGGATTGCCAGAGACTTTGCAGCCAGACAACAGGAATAGCAGCCCCAGAACGGCCAGCAACAGCGTGAGCTTTTTCCTCATAGCAGTCCCTCCAGCATCAGTTCCGACTGGGCGTACAGAGCCGCCCGGCCGGCCAGCTTTACCCGGTCGCCCTCCAGCTTGCAATACAGGGTGCCCCCTCGGGGAGAGGCCTGCCGGGCCACAAATTCGGTTCTGCCCGTCTTCGCCGCCCAGTAGGGGATGATGTGGCAGTGGCCGGACCCGCACACCGGGTCCTCTGGCACCCCCATTTTAGGCGCGAAAGAGCGGGACACACAGTCAAATGCCCCATCACCTGGGGCAGTCACCTGCATCAATGCCCCTTTCAGCTTTTTAAGCTTCTCCTGATCTGGAGCCATATGGATCACATCCTCTGCCCGGTCAAAGGCGCACAGCAGATCCCTGGCCCGCCAGACCTCCTGCGGACGCGCCCCCAGAGCATCCACAATCTGGTCTGTCACTTCCTGCGCCTTCAGGGTGTAGGCGGGGAAGTCCATCTCATACAGGTCGTCCCGTCGCTCTACAGTCAGCGTTCCGCTGGCTGTCTGAAAACGAATGCGGTCCCCTCCGGGCCGGACAAAGCGGTCAATCACGAAGGCGGCAGCCAGGGTGGCATGGCCGCACAGGTCGATCTCCTGGGTTGGAGTGAACCACCGCAGACGCCAGCTATCCCCCTCTGAAACAGCAAAGGCGGTCTCAGAGAGGTTGTTTTCCCGGGTGATGGCAGACATTAACCCCTCCTCCAGCGGGCTGTCCGTCACAATGACTGCCGCCGGATTGCCCTCGAAGACGCGGTCAGCAAAGGCATCCACCACATATTGTTTCACAAATAGGCCCCTCCTTTCAATTAAAAACCGCCCCTGACATTACAGTCAGGGGCGGAAAATTCCACGGTACCACCCTGATTATCCCCGCCAGGGCGAGGCATCTCATTCGCCCGTAACGGGGGCGGGCCGTCCCGGTCATCCCAGGCCGCTCAGGAGTGGCGTGCGCGGACAGACTTGACCGGGGGCTTTCACCCTCCCCCCTCGCTTGTGGCCGCTGTCTTCCGCTTAGCTCCGTCGTCGCATTTTCTGGGAGCTATTTTATCATATTTCCCCCACTTGTCAACTGCCATTTTTATTTTTTCCTTTTCTGTCAATGGCGGCTGTCAGACAGACAAAAGGCGGCAGCCAACATCAGGCAGGGAACAAAGGCGGTTTTGCTACCCAGGTGCGGGGTTGCGATTCCGCTGATTACCGCCCCCGTTACAAAGGAGAGTATCAATCCCCAATAGACGCCCGCTTTCCGCCCCGCCTCCCGGTCCCCTGTATTCAGGTGGAGAAAGAGGTTCTCCGTTCCCGCGCGCAGATTTCCGGTGCACATTGTGGTGGCGCAGGGGCAGCCGGCGATGGTGCGGAAGCTTTCCACCTGCATGGCGCTGGAAAAGGCAATCAGTACGTTTGCCAGGGGGTCCAGCCCACCGGAGGGGAGCAACGCCGCTCCCGCTACCGCGGCGCACTCCAGCAGCAGGACCAGCTGACGCCAGTCCAGCCGCCCCGCTCGTCTCTCCATGCGACACAGCAGCTCCACGGCCAGCACGCCAAGGGTGTAGGCCAGAATGGGCGGCAGATAACGCAGTGCGAGATCCAGCCGCCCTTGGGCCAACTGAATGCCGAGCAGCACCAGATTGCCGGTCTCTGCCGTAGCGAGTACCTGCCCCCGGTTCAGATAACTGTAACAATCCAGACTCCCGCCAACCAGGGCCAGCGTCAGCCCCAGAGACAGTGTCTCAAAACGTGGTCTGTGCTCCATCCCATCTCCTTCTTTCTTCTTTGGCGGCACATCCATAACAGGGCGCGGCTTGTGGGGGAGGCAGGGACTGGCGGATGCGTTGTCCCTCACCAATCGATGGTATACACATTATGTCAGAAAGTCAAGAACGATTCTCTTCAGACAGGGATTGCTTTTTTCCTGTCATATGATTATAATACCATCCATTGGCAAGGCGCGGCACAGCAAATAGGTGCCGGCGCGCTGCTGGCGGTATACACGTTTGTTCGAAACGCGGGGGTGGAACCTGAGCCGCGAAAATTCAGAAACAAAAGCGAGGTACATATGAATCAGAAGGAAATGAACGAGCTGCGCCGGCGTTTCCGGCCAGACAAAAGTGCCATCAGCCGCATCTATGGCTGCTATGTCAACAGCAGCCGGGAGGTGGTCTCTTACTTGGACGAGTCCTTGGGTAGGATGCCCCAGGAGGAGGCGGAGAAATACTTGGGCCTTCTGAAAAAGGTCCTGTCCGGCACACTGGGGAAGAACCTGATCGACATTGTTTTCTCTACGCGGCAGGTGGTGGACAGCGATGAACATCGGATGCTCATGTCCCTGCGGGACTCGGGGCTGAAGGACAGCGAACTGCGGAACAGCTTCTATCAAAAGGTAATCGACTCCTTAGACATGGGAGACAGCAACTATCTGATTTTACTGGCCCACGACGCCTACGACGTGCCCCACCGCGGCGGGGACGGCGAGGTACAGCCAGATAGCTCTGAGCAGGTATTCTCCTATTTTGTCTGCTGTGTCTGTCCAGTGAAGAACGGCAAATTGGAGCTGGGCTACTGCCCTGGGGAAAACGAGTTTCACAACTGTGCGCCCAGCCAGATTGTCGCCCCGCCTGAGCTGGGATTTTTATTCCCAGCCTTTGACAGCCGAACCGCCAACATCTACAACGCCCTGGCCTACGCCCGGAAGGCCGACGAGTTGCATCAAGAATTTTTAGATGCGGTCTTCCACACTGAGCCACCTATGTCCGCAGGAGAACAGCGGGATGCCTTTCAGACAGCCCTCAGCCAGGCGCTGGACGGCGCCTGCAATTTTGCTGTAATCCAGGGGGTTCATGAGCAGCTGACCGAGCGTATTGAGCAGCACAGACAGAGTAAAGACCCGGAACCGTTGACCGTCACGGTGAAAGAAGTGGGCGATATTCTTCGCAGCTGCGGTGTGAACGAGGCCCAGACAGCCGCCTTTTGCGATAGCTGCGGCCAGCAGTTTGGCGAGGGGGCCGCCCTCAGTCCTGCAAACCTCATTGACAGCAGACGCTTTGAGATTAAGACAGGGGATATCACCCTCTCCCTCCCCCCGGACCGCAGCTATCTGGTCGAGACACAGATGATCGACGGCCGGAAATATCTGTTGATCCCCACAGACGGCGCGCTGGAGATCAACGGTCTGCCGGTTGACTAAAATACCCCGGGCAGCTTCCACACAATAGTGGAGGCTGCCCGGGGATTTATGTGGCTGGCTGCCGCCCCGTACAATCAACAAAATTTAGCACAGCGTAAGCGATGGTGCAAGGAATGGACGGTTTCTATTTGTTTATAATAAATTCATAAAGTTGGTATTGACAATTTCCGGGGCCAGTGGTACATTATCTTTAGCACTCAGATAATATGAGTGCTAAACAGAAGACGATGAGAGGTGGTGAGTGCTGTGACATTGTCAGACCGAAAGAAACGTATTCTCCGCGCCATAGTTGAGACCTACATCGCTACCGCCGAACCGGTGGGTTCCAAGGCCGTGGCCCAGCTGGCCGGTCTGGATGTGTCTACCGCCACGATCCGCAACGAGATGGCTGACCTGACCGAACTGGGTTATTTAGAGCAGCCTCATACCTCCGCCGGTCGGGTCCCCTCCGCTGCCGGCTACCGGCTCTATGTCAATGAACTGATGGACCGCCAGCAGCTTACCCTCCAGGAGACCCAGCGCATCAATGATGCGCTGAACCTGAAGATGGAGGAACTAGACCGGGTGATTGATCGGGCGGGCAGGGTACTCTCTCAGATCAGCGACTACCCCGTTTTCACCATGGCTGCCGCTAAGGAACGGGTCACTGTCAAGCGGTTTGATCTGCTGATGGTGGAAGACAGTGCTTTTATCGCCGTAGTCATGACAGACAACAGCGTGGTAAAAAATAAATTGATTCACATCCCTGGCGGATTGAGTGACCCGCAGCTTCAAATGCTGTCTGCCGTCCTTAACTCCTCTTTTGTAGGCCTGTCCAACGAGGAGATGGAGGAAAATTTAAATAAAATGGAGACGCACACCGCGCCAGGGGCCTTTGAACTGATTTCTTTGGTGGTGGAATTTGCGATAGAGGTTTTGGCGGAACAGGGCCAGCAGAAGTTTCGTACTGCCGGCATCACTCATCTGCTGGAACACCCCGAGTACCGCAGTCTGGACAAGGCCAAACCTTTGATGGCCTATCTCAGCGAAGAGAGCGATGTTCCCCGTCTGCCCGCCACCCTGGACACCGGCAAAAATATGAATATCCTCATTGGCCCGGAGAATGTAAACGACGCCCTCAAGGACACCAGCGTGGTGATGGCCAGTTACGACATCGGGGACAACATGCGGGGAATCATCGGGGTAGTGGGGCCCACCCGGATGGACTACGCCAAGGTGACAGCCCGCCTGTCCTACTTCGCCGACAGCCTCACCCGTATGTTTGGCAAGGAGCTGCCCGCCCCGGAGGAAGATTCTGACAAGTAAATGGGCGGACGGGTTATCAAAGTGTCCGCTATTCGTTCAAAAATTATGATGAGCTGTGAAGGAGCATAGGCCGTGAGTAAGAAGAAGGAAAAGAACCCCGTCCAGGAGACCCCTGTGGTCCCGGAGGAAGAGATTTTGGAGGAGCAGGCCGGAGAGGCGAAGGCCGCCGAGGCGGAGACTGACGCCCAGACTGAAACCCCTGGCGGGGAACCGGAGGAGACGCCAGGGCAGGTCAAAGATCCCGTTCAAGAGCAGCTGGAACAGCAGCAGGAACGTTTCCTCCGTCTGGCTGCCGAGTACGACAACTACCGTAAACGCACCGCGAAGGAGAAGGAATCCCTGTGGACTGACGCCAAGGCGGACACCGTCCAAGCCTTTCTCCCCGTCTATGACAACCTAGAGCGGGCGCTGAAGCAGGACACTGCCGACGAGGCCTACAAAAAGGGTGTAGAGATGACTATGAACCAGCTGAAGGAGGTCTTCGCTAAGCTGGGGGTCACCGAGATTGAGGCCCAGGGAAAACCCTTTGACCCCAACCTCCACAATGCGGTGATGCATATCGAGGACGACAATCTTGAGGAAAATGTGGTGGCCCAGGTCTTTCAGGCCGGATTTATGCTGGGGGAAAAGGTGATCCGGTTTGCCATGGTTCAAGTGGCAAATTAACCCCCGCCCCACCGAAGTGAAGAAGGTCCTTTTCAAAAAGAGATTTTAAAGGGACCCAGGAAGGAAACCAACCACCGATAAAGAGGAGGTCAGACCAAATGTGTCCCAACTGTCACAAGCGGGGAAAGCTTCTGTCCCACCCGGTTACCTTTACTTTTCTGGTCAGCGCCGGGCTGCTGGTCTGGCTATCCGCTCTGTTTTCTGTGGGAGCGATGCTCCTGCAGTAACACTGCAGAGGCGGACAACATCCGCATGAGTACTGCGCAGTTCCCCAGGGTGTGCGGGCGCTGCGCGCCCCGGTAGATCAATTTGTTAACACCAATCTTTCATATATTTTAGGAGGAAAATCATCATGGGTAAAATCATTGGGATTGACTTAGGAACGACAAACAGTTGTGTAGCGGTGATGGAGGGCGGCGACGCCGTGGTCATCGCCAACGCCGAGGGCAACCGAACCACCCCCTCCGTTGTGGCCTTCTCCAAGGACGGCGAGCGCATGGTGGGCCAGGTGGCCAAGCGCCAGGCCATCACCAACCCGGACCGGACCATCAGTTCCATCAAGCGGGAGATGGGCTCCGACTACCGGGTGGAGGTGGACGGCAAGAAGTACACCCCCCAGGAAATCAGCGCCATGATTCTTCAGAAATTGAAGGCGGACGCCGAGGGCTACCTGGGCCAGACCGTCACCGAGGCGGTCATCACCGTTCCCGCCTACTTCACCGACGCCCAGCGCCAGGCCACCAAGGACGCCGGCAAGATCGCCGGTCTGGAGGTCAAGCGCATCATCAACGAGCCCACCGCCGCCGCCCTGGCCTACGGCGTGGACAAGGAAGAGGCCCAGAAGATCATGG
This sequence comes from uncultured Oscillospiraceae bacterium, assembly GCA_948616425.1. GTDB lineage: Bacteria > Bacillota > Clostridia > Oscillospirales > Oscillospiraceae > Lawsonibacter. Next base: position 7,583 of record CAPGBJ010000070.1, on the reverse strand, counting down.
TCTACGACCTGGGCGGCGGCACCTTCGACGTGTCCATTCTGGATATTGACGACGGCGTCATTGAGGTGCTGGCCACCGCCGGCAACAACCGGCTGGGGGGCGACGACTTTGACAAGTGCGTTATGGACTGGATGGTGGCCGAGTTCAAGAAGAGCGACGGGGTGGACCTGTCGGGCGACAAGGTGGCTATGCAGCGCCTGAAGGAGGCCGCCGAGAAGGCCAAGATTGAGCTGTCCGGCGTCACCACCACCGCCATCAACCTGCCCTATATCACCGCTGACGCCACCGGCCCCAAGCACCTGGACCTGACCCTCAGCCGGGCCAAGTTCAACGAACTGACCCACCACCTGGTGGAGGCCACCATGGGCCCTGTGCGCCAGGCCATGGGGGATGCCAAGCTCTCCGCCGGCGACCTGCACAAGGTCCTCCTGGTGGGCGGTTCCAGCCGCATTCCCGCAGTGCAGGACGCGGTGAAGAACATCACCGGACGGGACGGCTTTAAGGGCATCAACCCTGACGAGTGCGTGGCCATGGGCGCGGCCCTCCAGGGCGGCGTGTTCACCGGCGACGTAAAGGACCTGCTGCTGCTGGATGTCACCCCCCTGTCTCTGGGCATTGAGACCGCAGGCGGCGTGATGACCAAGATCATCGACCGCAACACCACCATCCCCGCCCACGGCAGCCAGGTGTTTACCACCTACTCCGATAACCAGACCTCCGTGGAGGTGAAGGTACTCCAGGGCGAACGGGAGATGGCCCAGTACAACAAGCAGCTGGGTGTATTCATGCTGGACGGCATTCTCCCTGCCCGTCGGGGAGACCCCAAGATTGAAGTCACCTTCGACATCGACGCCAACGGCATCGTGAACGTGTCCGCCAAGGACCAGGGCACCGGCCGGGAGCAGCACATTACCATCACCTCCTCCACCAACATGAGCAAGGAGGAGATTGACAAGGCCATGCGGGAGGCCGAGCAGTTCGCCGCCGAGGACAAGAAGGCCCGCGAGGCCGCCGACATCCGCAACAACGGCGACCAGACCGCCTATCAGGTGGAAAAGACCCTGGGCGAGGTGGGCGACAAGCTGCCCGCCGAGGACAAGGCCAAGGTCCAGGCCGCGCTGGACCGGCTAAAAGAGGCGCTGAAGGGCGCTGATATCAACGCGATCAAGGATGCTACCGAGGCGGTCAACAAGGAATTTGCCGAGGTTGGCTCCAAGATCTACGGCCAGGCGGGTCAGGCTGGCCCCGGCCCCGACATGGGCGGCGCAGGCTTTACTGGCGGCCAGCAGTCCGGCCCTGCCGGTGACGGCGTGGTGGACGCGGACTACGAGGTCATCGACGACGACCAGAAGTAATAAAAAGCGCAGAGCCGTCGTGAGCGGCATGGGTAGGCCGGAGCGGGGGATACAGACCGAAGGGGGCCACAGTCCCGGATGTTTGTCTCTCCAGGCGAAGGGAAACCGTGCGGCTCAGACCGGCATAGCGTGACAGGAGGTGGAGCGGGATTTTATCTATCCCGCTCACCTTCTATGTCAAGAGGTGATAACATATGGCGGAACAAAAACGAGATTATTACGAGGTTCTGGGTCTGTCCAAAGGGGCGACCGAGGAGGCGCTGAAGAAGGCCTACCGCAAGTTAGCTAAGCAGTACCACCCCGATGTGAACCCTGGAGACAAGGACGCAGAAGCCAAATTCAAAGAGATCAACGAGGCCTACGGCATCCTGTCCGATCCGGAGAAGAAAGCCCGCTACGACCAATTCGGACACGCCGGTGTGGACCCCAGCTACGGCGGGGGTGGAGGTTTCGGCTTCGATATGGGGGATATCGACCTGGGGGACATCTTTGGTTCCTTCTTTGGCGGGGGATTTGGCGGAGGAACGGGGAGACGCAACGGTCCCCAGAAGGGGGATAGTCTCCGGGTCAATTTGGCCCTTACCTTTGAAGAGGCGGCTTTCGGCTGTACCAAGGAGATTGATCTAAACCGTACTGAAACCTGTGAGGAGTGCCACGGCTCCGGCTGTGCTGCGGGGACCACGGCAGAAACTTGTTCTGACTGTAGAGGCAGCGGTCAGATACGAGTGCAGCGGGGAATGGGCGGTTTCGCCTTCTCCACTACCACTACCTGTACAAAATGCCGGGGGACGGGTAAAATTATCCATACCCCCTGTAAGAAGTGCGGTGGCGCAGGCAGTGTGCGCAAGAAGCAGCGCGTTTCCGTTACGATTCCGGCAGGTATTGATGACGGCCAGGCCGTCTCCCTCCGGGGCCAGGGGAACGCCGGGCTCAACGGCGGACCAGCCGGCGACCTGCTGGTCCGGGTCCAGGTGAAGCCCCATCCTCAGTTCCAGCGGGAAGGCGTTACGGTTCTCTATGAACAGCCTGTTACCTTCTACCAGGCGGCGATGGGCGCGGAGCTTGAAATTCCTACCATTGACGGCAAAGTGAAATATAACCTCCCCGCCGGTACCCAGACGGGCACCACCTTCCGCCTGCGGGGCAAGGGTATTCCTGAGTTGCGCAGCAACAGGCGGGGGGACCAGTATGTGACTGTCAAAGTTCAGATCCCCACCTCTCTCAATGCAGAACAGAAGGAGGCCCTCAACGCCTTTGCCGTTGCTATGGGGGAGAAGGTTCCCGAAGGGGGCCTGAAAGGTCTGTTTGAGAAGAAGAAAAAGAAACGATAAAATAGCCGGCGCTCTCCGTTTGAATCGGAGGGCGCCGGCAGCTTTCTGAATGATGCAGACCGGTGTATCTCTCTATAAAAGAACTGTATCAGTCCCATCTGTTTCAACGCAGACACGACTGCCGTCCAGTTTTTCCGCTTCTTGGTATCGCCGATACAGGCGGTCTGATGTCAGAAGAGAGAAAAGAAGAGACCACGCCGCCGCTTATGGCTGCCTATCTTTGGCAGTTTTCACAGGAATTGTGGTCGGGGAAATCCTACGGATCGTAGTCAATTGCCTTTTCGCTGTAAATCGCCATAACAAAGTCTCCTCAAAAAACGGCTTTTTACACGTACCCGTACATTCCTCGGACGGAGACCTCACCGGCAGAGATGGTCTCCCGTCTCCCGTTGTGCAGCTCCACCACCAGATTAAAGTTGTCGTCAATCTCCAAGGCAAACGCCTGGCGGCGGGCGGAAGCGGTAATCAACTGGACCTGATGGCCGGGGGTAATACAGTCGGCCCGGTACCGCTCTAGGTAGTCCTGCTTCCCGCGGGGGTATACGGCGTACATCCGATCCAATGCCAGCGCGATCTGAGCGGCCAGTTCCGCCCGGCGCACCGGGCGGCCCAACTCCTGGAACAGAGAGGTGGCAATTTCCCGTACCTCTGGGGAGAAATCCTCGGAAATCTCGTTTACATTGACCCCGATGCCGGTTACCAGGTAGTCCAAAGTGTTGCTCTCACTCTCCAGCCCCAACTCTGTCAGGATACCCACCAGTTTCTTTCCGCCCAAAATAATGTCATTTGTCCACTTGATTTTAGGGCGGACCCCACAGCATGCCTCTATACCATCGCACACCGCCACCGCTACCCAGGCGGTGAAATCCGCCGTCCTGGCTGGCTCAAGCTTGGGACGAAACAGGGCAGACAGATACAGCCCCTTTCCCCTGGGGGACTGAAAGGACCGCCCTCGTCGTCCCCGACCGCCAGTCTGCTCCTCTGCCGTCACCACCAATCCCTCTTTGGCTCCGGCCATGGCCTGACGTTTGCATTCAGTGTTGGTCGAGTCGGTCACATCCAGACACAACAGCTGGGAGCCCACCAGCGCCCCTGCCAGCGGTCCGGAGAGTTCCCCCGCCCGCAGCTTGTCGGGAGCCTCCTCTAGGCAATAGCCCCGGTTAGGCGCGGAGGCAATCACATACCCCTCTTGCCGCAGCCCCTCAATGGCCTTCCATACCCCGGCCCGGCTGATCCCCAGAGTGCGGCTCATCGCTTCTCCAGACAGATATTCTCCCTGCCGCTCCCGCAGCAGAGACAGCACCTTTTCTCGGCTCATGTCAGTTCCCCTCCTCTTTCTCTCATCTGTTGTCCACTATTATAGGGGATAAATAAAAACCCGTCAACCGGAAGTTGTCCAGGTTGACAGGTCACTAGGGACCACCGGGGGCTGTCCCGCTCACTCGGGTACCAGGCCATAACGGCTGTACAGCTCCTTGATTAAATCAATAAAGGCGCGGGCCGCAGGGGAAAGAAATCCATTCTTTTTATACACCACCGCCAGCGGACAGGTCAGAGGCGGCTCTCCCAAGGTAAAGCAGGCCAACCGATCCAGATAGGGGGTGTGGGACAGACCGCTCTCCTGAAGAAACGCAAAGCCCATTTTTTCCGCGGCCAGGTTGATGGCGGTGGTTGTGTTGGTGGTAACCAGAATATTCTGGGGCTCCACGTTGTGTACTGAGAACACATTATACAGCTGCTTGGACAGCCGCCAGTCAGAGGGCAGCATCACCAGACGCTCACGCTCCAGCAATCGCAGATCAGGGAAGGGCCGTGGGTCGTCACAGGCGCTGTCCAGCCCCTGGAGAAGGGGGTGGTCCCGGTGTCCCACCAGAAAGACACGCTCCCGCATCACCGGCTCATAGGTCAGCTGTGTGAGGTCGTTGGGAATCTGCATAATACATAGATCAATCACATTTGCTGCCGCCAGCTCTCCCAACTCCGGCACCGGGGCCTCGTGGAGGACCACCTGTACGCCGGGATACTCCTCCTCAAAACGGGGGAGCACATCGGGCAGCAGGATGGATCCACGCCAGGGGGATACCCCAATATGGAGTACTGGACATTTTTTGTCCTGGAGGTCCCGCAAATCGCTGATCAGCTGTCGGTCCAGATAACTCTGCCGCTCCAAGTAGGCATGGAACAGTTCTCCCGCCGGTGTCAGTTTCAGGGGGGAGTGAGAGCGGTCCAGCAGGACCACCCCCAGACTCCCCTCCAGCTTGGCCAGGTATTGACTTAGGTAGGGTTGGGAGAGATAGAGCCGTTCTGCTGCCCTGGAGATGCTGCGTTCCTTGACGATGGCTAAAAAATACTCTGGATTTTTAATGAACATAGCCACATCAGCCCGGAGGCCAGGTCATGTCCCGGCCGGACAACACGTGAAAATGGAGATGGGGCACACTCTGGCCCGCCTGCTCTCCAATGTTAGACACCACCCGGTAGCTGTTCAAGCCCAATTCTCTCGTCACCTTCGCAATGACCGCGAAGATGTGGGCCACCACAGCGGCGTTATCCTCGTTCACCCCGGCTACCGAAGGGATATGTTCCTTGGGGATGACGAGAAAATGGGTGGGAGCCTGGGGGTCAATGTCGTGAAAGGCCAAGCATTTGTCGTCTTCGTAGACCTGATTGGACGCAATCTCCCCAGCGGCAATCTTACAGAATAAACAGTCGGACATGGAAAAACCTCCTTACATTTCGAAAAAAGAGAAGAATGCCCGCCAGGCGGCCCCCTCTTTCGTCTAGTACCATCCATTGTACCCCATTTTTCTGGGATTGCAAGGAAATTATTCTTTCGGTAGCAAGTCTGAATATTTTTCCTGAACAAACCCTTGACAAATTGAAACAGAGGTGGTAAGATAGCAAGCGTCTCTGATTGGAGTGCGATCCGGAGAGATGTCCGAGTGGTTTAAGGAGCTGGTCTTGAAAACCAGTGACTCGCAAGAGCCGTGGGTTCGAATCCCACTCTCTCCGCCACGGCGTCGGAGCAAGCTCCGTATCGCTTGCTCTGACTTTTTCAAAAGTCAGGGTGCGTTTCCTGCGCTAGGCTTCGATTTGGGGACCTCTTTTCAGCACGCTCCCTACCGTCTCATAACCCAATAGGCAGTTTTTACTTGCAGCCATGCAGAAGTACCCAAGTGGCTATAAGGGGCTCCCCTGCTAAGGGAGTAGGCGGGTAAAACCGTGCGGGGGTTCGAATCCCCCCTTCTGCGCCAGAAGAGCTCTAAAACCCCCAAGCAAAGAGGGTTTGGAGCTCTTTTGTTTTGTTCTCTCGCTTTCCCAGCGGAGCATACCATCAGTCCCCGGGGTGAACGCCGGTGCGGGCGGGCCCAGCGCGATACTTATTTTCTCCCCCCTCCGCCGGCTGGCACAATGCCCCTGCCAATCAATGGCATAAAACAATAAAGGAGAATTTCACATGGACATGAAATTTGATGTCAAAGAAAAGGTAGAGGAGATCGTCCAAAAGTTGCAAAAAGACCCGGCTCTTCTGAAAAACTTTCAGGCCGACCCCATCAAAACCCTGGAAAAGCTGCTGGGGATTGATCTGCCCGACGACCAGCTCAAGCCCCTTGTAGCCGGCGTCAAGGCAAAGCTGGCCGCCTCGGACATTGGCGGTGCGCTGGACGGACTGAAGAAATTGTTTTAACTCCTGTAAACTCATATTTTTTCAAAAAGGCACCTCTTTGAGGTGCCTTTTGAAACGAATCCCCACAGAAGCGAGGTGCGTGTCATGGAACTGTGCGACGTCAGCCAAATTAAATCTCTGCTGGCCCGGCATGGGTTTCGATTTTCTAAATCTATGGGACAGAATTTTTTAATCGCGGACTGGGTCCCTCGTCAGATTGCCGAAGCCTCTGGAGCGGAATTCGGAGTTGGGGTGCTGGAGGTGGGACCTGGCATCGGTCCACTCACCCGGCAGCTGGCCGGACGGGCGGAGCGAGTGGTCTCGGTGGAACTGGACCGCTCACTGTTGCCCATCCTGCATGAGACTTTGCGGGACTGTCCCAACGCCGAGGTAATATCCGGCGATATTCTAAAGACGGATATTTCCTCCCTGGTTGGGGAAAAATTTCAGGGACTGACCCCCATCGCCTGCGCCAACCTCCCCTACAACATCACCACCCCCGCCATTACCGCCCTGATCGAGGCGGGCTGCTTCACCTCCATCACAGTGATGATCCAGCGGGAGGTGGCCAAACGTATCTGCGCCGCTCCGGGCACAGCAGATTATGGGTCCTTCTCCATCTACTGCCAGTACCATACAACCCCGGAAACACTCTTTGAAGTCCCCCCGGACTGCTTCATCCCCGCCCCCAAGGTGACCTCGGCGGTGGTCCGGCTGGTCCCCCGGCCCGTTCCGGAAGAGGTGGACGACCCAGAGCACTTCTTCCGGGTGGTGAAGGGGGCCTTTGCCCTGCGGCGGAAGACCTTGGTCAACAGCCTATCCGCCCAGTTCGGGGGCGAGATGACCCGGGAAGAACTGACTGGGGCCGTCCAGCGGTGCGACCTCCCCGCCGACATCCGGGGAGAGCGGCTGTCCATTCCCCAATTTGCCCAACTGTCTCGCTGCTTGCGGGGCCTAGTTTGACCCTTTTGCCCATTTACGGGTTTTCGATCACTTGTCTCTTGCCAAGCCCTGAAAAATGGGGTAAAATAAGGCACGATCGGAATGGATGACCATTTTCACCATTTTTATAAGGAGGAACTTATCTATGGAAACCTACGGTCTGGAACAGTACGGCATTACCGGGATTAAGGAAATCATCTACAATCCCACCTACGAGCAGCTCTTCGAGGCGGAGATGGACCCCGCTCTGGAGGGCTTCGAGAAGATCGGAAGAGCACACGTCTGAAC
>CAPGBJ010000069.1 GCA_948616425.1 uncultured Oscillospiraceae bacterium | reverse complement strand
TAACTTTTTTAATGATACGGCGACCACCGAGATCTACACTCTTTCCCTACACGACGCTCTTCCGATCTCTGTTCGCGGGCAGTGTCTTTGGCAGGACCTGGCTGTGGTGTCTGCTGCCTGCGGCCTTGGCCCCTATCCTGCCCACGATGGAGGTGCTGGGGCTGGCGGCGGTGGGGACCTGCTCCCTGGCGCTGAACCTGGTGCGGGACCGGAGCCGTCAGCTGGCCTGGGCCCCGATCAACCGCTATGTTCTGCTGTACGCTGCCGTCTATATGGCGGGGACCCTGTTTTCTGTCAACCTTCAGGCCAGCCGGAACCCTGGCCTGCTCTCTGTGGCCTTTATTGTGTTTTCCCTTGTCTTATATAACGGGGTGACAAACCGGGGACAGCTAGATGTCCTTTTGGCCGTGGTGGTGCTGGCGGGGACGGCGGTATCTGTCTACGGCATTTTACAGTATCTCTTCCGCTGGGGATACCAATCTGCGGCCTGGGTAGACAGCGACATGTTCTCCTCCATCCTCTTTCGGGTGCCCTCCACCCTGGACAACCCCAATATGCTGGGGCAGTATCTGATTTTGATAATCCCCATTGGCGGGGCCAAGCTGCTGGCCCAGCGGGACTGGCCTGGGCGTATCTTCTATTTTCTGTGCTGCACTTTGATGTGTGTGTGTATGATCCTCACCTTCTCCCGAGGGGCCTGGCTGGGGCTGCTTTTTGCCGGAGTGGTCTTTGCCATGCTGCTCAACCCCCGGCTGATTCTGCTGGCCCCCCTGGCCCTGGCGGCGCTGTGGTTTATCCTGCCGGATACTGTGATATCCCGCTTTACCAGCATCGGCAACATGTCTGACGCGTCTACCTCCTACCGCTTTTATATCTGGATGGGAACGTTGGCCATGCTGAAAAATTACTGGCTGTGCGGAATTGGACCGGGAGCGGAGGCCTTTAATATGGTCTATCCTGCGTACAGCTACAATGGTATCTCCGCCCCCCACTCCCACAATCTGTTCCTTCAGATTGTGTGTGATGCGGGAATTGCTGCCCTGGGTGTATTTTTGATTCTGATCTTTGTCTATTTTCGCATGATGTGTACTGCGTTAAGCCGGGAACGGGACTGGACGAGCCGTCTGTATCAAATTGCCTTCACAGGCGGAGTGTGCGGCTTCCTGGTCCAGGCGATGACAGACTATTCCTTTTACAACTACCGGGTACTCTTTTTGTTCTGGGCCTGCCTGGCCATGGGGGCCCTGTGTGCCAGACGAAGCGAACTGCCCGAGGGGAGGCTGCTGGCATGATTCAGGTGCTGAACGTGATCAGTGATACCAACATTGGCGGGGCAGGGCGTGTGATTTTGAATTACCTCCGCTATACTGACCGCTCCCAGTTCGAGACATTGGTTGCACTCCCCCGAGGGAGCCTGTTGAAGGCCCCGCTGGAGGAGGCGGGCGCCCGGGCGTATGAGGTGGATGGGATGGCTGACCGCTCCTATCACCGGGGGGATGTGGGGGTGCTGTCGGACCTGTTCCAGCAGGTGCGGCCTGACCTGGTCCACACTCACGGCTGTCTCTCTGGCCGCATTGCCGCCAGGAGATGCCGTATTCCGGTGGTATACAGCCGCCACTCCGCCTTTCCCGTCCCGGCAAAGCTGAGGTATCCCCCGGGGCGGTGGGTGAATAAGTTTGTCAATGAGCGATACGCGGACCGTATTATTGCCGTCAGCCCCGCGGCCCGGGACAACCTGATCCAGGGGGGAGTCTCCCCCCAAAAGATTACAGTGGTGATGAATGGTGTTGCCCCTGTGCAGCCCACCTCGGAGGAGGAGCGGGCGGCGCTGCGGCAGGAGCTGTCCCTTGAGGAGGGGGCGGTGGTTTTTGGGATTCTGGCCCGGCTGGAGGACTACAAGGGCCACCTGCACCTGGTGGAGGCCGCACGGGAACTGAAGGAGCGGGGGCGAGGGAAGTTTGTCGTTCTGATAGCTGGGACCGGCCCTTTCGAGGGGGAGCTGACCCGGGCGGTGAGAGACACCGGCACCGGGGATGTGATCAAGCTGCTGGGCTTCCGGTCCGACGTGGCCCGCATCTTAAATACTTTGGATGTCCAGCTCAACTGTTCCTACGGCACCGAGGCCACCTCTATGGCGCTGCTGGAGGGGATGAGCTTGGGACTTCCCTCTGTGGCCAGCGACTATGGGGGGAACCCCTGGGTGGTGGAGGACGGGGTAAACGGCCTGCTCTTCCCCAGCCAGAACAGTGCTGCGCTGTCCAAGGCTATGGAGCGGCTGATGGACCATCCGGAGGAGCGGGCCGCCATGGGAATGCGGGCCAGAGAACGCTATGAGGAGCGGTTTACCGGCGGGCGCTTCGCCCAAAATATAGAACAGATCTATCTGGATATCCTGAAAGGAGCCAAATAAATGGAACAGAATACACCGAAATTTCGCCTGCGTCTAAATTTGTTTGACGGAATCGTCCTCATCGTCGCCCTGGCGGCAGGGGCGTTTCTGCTGTGGACAGCCCTGAAGCCCCAGGCCTCGGTGGATGTCACCCCGGAGAGTACAGCTACGGTCCGGTATACCCTGCGCTTTGAGCACTGGCCGGAAGGAACAGGGGGAATGGTCCAGCCTGATGATATGCTGGTGGACAGTGTAAAGAATTTTGAGATCGGCCGAGTGATCTCGACCCAGATACTGCCCAATGAGGTACAGGTCATTGACCATGCAAACCGCAGAAATGTCCTGACGGTGATGGAGGGCTTTGAGGATGTGCTGGTCACGGTGGAGGCCGCCTGTACCTCCAATGCTGAGAGCGTCACCGTAGGGGGCGGCTATGTCCTGCGGGTGGGCGCTATGGCCTATGTCAGGGGCGAGGGATATATGGGCAGCGGCCCCATTGTCGCCATGGAAGTGGAGGAGCAGAAATGAAAGTGATAGACCAAAACGGACGGCTGTTTGGAAAGATCAGTGTGATCGACTTGCTGGTGGTAGCGGTGGTGATTGTTTTGGCCGCCGCCCTCCACTTTAAAAGCGGGCAGACCCACACCGGAATCACTGTGACAGAGCAGCCGATCACCTTCCAACTGCGGGTGAGAGGGGTGCGCAGCTATGTGGTGGATGCGATTCGGGTGGGAGACGGACTCTACGACCAGAATTACTCCAGCGGTGGCCGGGCCCTGGGCGAGATCACAGACATTCAGGTGGAGCGGGACCCGGGGACCACTATGGCGTATTTGAACGACGGCACCGTCGCCTTGATTGACACGGATGACACTGTGGATCTGCTGATCACGGTGGAGGGCCAGGGCCTGCTGAATGGAAAGAGCTATTCAGTCAACCGGGTATATGATTTGGCAGTCAATTCTGCCCGGGCCTACTATACTAGAACGAGCCAGTTTACCGGGACGGTGGCCAGCATACGTTGACATAGAAAAGAGGGGGGCGCCATGAAGATCCTGATGGCAACCATGGGGCTGGACATTGGTGGAGCGGAGACCCATATTGTGGAGCTGGCCAAGGAGCTGAAGAGTCGGGGACATGATGTGATGATTGTTTCCAATGGCGGTGTCTACGTGTCAGAAGCGGAGGCGGCCGGCATCCGTCACTATGGGGCCCCCCTGAACAGGCGCAGCCTGACGGCCATGCTTCAGGCCGGATGGACCCTTAGGCGGGTGATTCAGAGGGAACGGCCTGATATTGTCCACGCCCATGCCCGTATCCCCGCTTTTCTGTGCGGACTGCTCCAGCGCAGGATGAAGTTTGCCTTTGTCACCTCCTGCCACGGGGTATATCAGGTGAGCGGAGCACTGAAGCTGCTGTCGAACTGGGGGGAGCAGACTCTGGCGGTGTCGGAGGATATCCGGGACTACCTGATGGAACAGTACGGCGTGCCAGAGGAGCAGATCACCCTTACGATCAACGGGATTGACACAGAAAAATTTTCTCCCCAGGTGTCGGGGGAGGGGACTCGGGAGGAGTTTGCCCTGGGAGAGGGGCCGGTCATCGGCCATGTCAGCCGTCTGGACCAGGCCAGCGCCTGGACCGCAAGGCAGCTGATCGAGATAGCGCCCCAGCTGACTCAGGCGATCCCAGGTCTGCGTGTGCTGATTGTTGGGGGAGGGGGCGTCTATGAGGAACTGGCCGCCCAGGCCAGGCTGGTCAACGAGCGGTTGGGCTGGGACTGCCTCATCCTCACCGGTCCCCGTACCGACGTGAACCGGGTTGTGGCCGCCTGCGACCTGTTTGTAGGGGTGTCCCGGGCGGCGCTGGAGGCCATGGCGGCCGGAAAGCCGGCAGTGCTCTCCGGGGCCCAGGGGCACACTGGCCTGTTTACCCCTGAACTGCTGGACAAGGCGGTGGACACAAACTTCTGCTGCCGCACCGATCCCATGTCCACAGGGGAGCAGCTGGCGAAGGAGATTTTATCTGCGCTGGCCCTCCCGAGAGCGAGGAGAGAGGAACTGGGGGCCTTTGGCCGTCAAGTGGTTCAGGAGCGGTACTCTGTCCGCCGGATGGGGGAGGACTGCCTGTCGGTCTACGCCAGGGTGTGCCGGAGGAAATACCGTGTGGTGATGAGCGGCTACTACGGCTTCGGCAACGCGGGGGATGATGCGATTCTAGAGTCAATTCAGCAGGCGATCCGGACTGCCAGCGATGATGTGTCCGTCACTGTTTTGTCCAACGACCCAGAACTGACAAAAAAGCAGTACGGTCTGGAGGCCATCCCCAGATTTCAGGTGCTGCGGGTGTTTTCTGCCCTTCGGCGGGGAGATGTCCTGCTGTCCGGAGGGGGCAGCCTGCTTCAGGACACCACCTCCACCCGATCACTGCTGTACTATCTGTCGGTAATCCGGTGCGCCCAGTGGCTGCGCAAGCCGGTGATGCTCTATGCCAACGGAATCGGCCCTGTGCGCAAGCCGGCCAACCGGCGCCGGGTCAAGCGCGTGGTGGAGCGGGCCGCTCTGGTTACCCTTCGGGACCACAGCTCTGCTCGGGAACTGGTGGAGATGGGGGTGACGCGTCCGGTTCAAGTGACGGCTGATCCGGTGTTCCACCTGGCGCCGGCCGGCCGAGAGAAGTCACTGAGTCTGCTGGCCGGGGCGGGGATTGGGGAGGAGACGCCCTTTGTGGCTGTGTCGGTCCGGGAGTGGCCGAATACAGAGAAGTTCTGGATGGAGTTGGCCAGACTGTGCGACCATCTCCGGCGGGCCTATGGATTGGAAATTCTATTTCTGCTGATGCAGCGTTCACGGGACCAGGCGGCCACCGCCCGGGTCCGGAGTCTGATGGAGGAGCCCTCCCATGAGCTGGATATACCCACCACCCCCCGGGAGCTGATGGGGGTGCTGGGGCAGGCCAGACTGTGTCTGGCAATGCGGCTGCACACCTTGATTTTTGCCGCCCGGATGGCGGTGCCCGCCATGGGACTGGTATACGATCCCAAGGTGGCAAGCTACCTGGAAGAACTGGACCTGCCTGCGGCCGGAGACGTGGTCTCCTTTGATGCAGAGGAGGCCATCCGCCGGGCGGACGACCTGATGGCCAGATATGATGCCGTATTGGCCCACCTACAGAGTAAGTCCGCTCAGCTGAGCCAGGCCGCAAAGGAGAATGAACGGCTTTTGCTGGACCTTCTGGAGGGGCAAAGCAGACGCTGAGGCAGGGCCGCAATGAAATTTTGGAAGCGGAAGAATGGAGGGAGCCTGTGCCATGAGCGCATCTCCAAAACGTGTGATTGCCTTGGGCTTTTTTGACGGGGTACACCTGGGCCATGGGGCGCTGCTGCGTACCGTGAAAGAGACGGCTGACAGGCTGGACGCCGTAGCAGCGGCCTTCACCTTTGACCGCAGTCCCACCGCTGTCATCACGGGCCAGCAGGTCCCGCTGCTGAGCACGGTGGAGGACAGAGTCTGGCTGATGCGCCAGAAATATGGGATTCAGGAGGTGGTGGTGGCCTCCTTTGACGCCATGCAGCGCATGGATTGGGAGGATTTTATTACCAAATATCTGGTGGAAGAGCTGGGCGCGGTCCATGTGGTGGCCGGCCACGATTTCCACTTTGGATATATGGGCAAAGGAAACCCGGCCCGGCTGAGGGAGAAGTGTGAACAGCTGGGTGTGGGCTGCGAAATCATCAAAAAGGTGGAGCGGGATGGCATCACTGTGTCCTCCACCTATATCCGCAACCTGGTGGCGCAGGGGGAGATGGAGCGGGCCGCCCAGTTTCTGGGTCACCCCCATATACTCACCCGGCAGGTGGGGCGGGGGAAAGGCATTGGGCACTCCACCTTGGGCTTTCCCACTGTGAACCTGCGGATACCGGATGGGGTGATTGTCCCGGCCTTTGGCGTCTATGCCACCCGGGTGTGGTTTGACGGCCAGAGCCGTCTGGCTGTCACCAATGTGGGGGTGCGCCCCACCGTGGCTGACAACGATGGCCGGGTGACAGTAGAGGGCTTCATCCTGAATTTCCATGGAGATCTGTACAGCCATCAGGTGCGCATGGAGTTTTTCAAACGTCTGCGGGGGGAGCGAAAGTTTCCCTCCATGGGGGATCTTTCTGATGAGATACGCCGCAACGCCCGTCAGACGCAGGCGTATTTTGAGGGGCTGCCCGCTGAATAGAGGGCAGCGTCCCAGAGAGCTGATTTTATGGACGAGAGGAGGGGTGAGTATGGGTTTTTTCCACCTGCTGCACCACGAACATCAGGCCCGATATGACAGGATGTTCCCCTATCTCTGGGTCTATGCGGCGGTGCTGGCCCTGGCCGGGTTTGTGATGGATACCCCAGAACATATTCTAAAGGGCCTGTACACCATTGTCGTCACCGAGGATGCCCTGATCACCGACTATGTTCTGGTGGCCGGTCCGGGGGCGGCGCTGGTGAATTCCGCCATTGTCACCGCTGTGAGCATATGTGTGCTCTACCTGTCCCAGGATACCCTCAACGGGATGACTCTGGTGGAAATGGGACTGATGTCTGGATTCTCTCTGTTTGGCAAGAATTTTGTCAATATCTGGCCCATTTTGGCCGGAACCTGGCTGTATACGAAAATGCGCCGGGAACCGGCAGGGGGGTATATGGGCATCGGCCTGATGGCGACTGCCCTGGCCCCTATTGTCAGCTATATCTCGCTGGATAACGGCTGGGGAGGGCCGATAGAGGGGGTAGTGGTCGGTGTTTTGATTGGCTTTATCATGCCGCCCCTGGCCACCTATACCTACCGGATTCAGAACGGTATGAATCTCTATAATGTAGGTTTTGCCTGCGGACTGGTGGCCTTGATCTGTGTGCCATTGATGTCCTCGATGGGGGCAGACCCCACCACCCATTACCGCTGGGCCACAGGCTATAATTTGCCCTTCGGTACTATGCTGGGCGTTCTGTGCGTTCTGCTGATCCTGGGTGGACTGTTTTTCAGCGGAAAGCCGGTCTGGGCGGCCTGGGCCGGCTATCGCCGCCTGCTTCAGACCAGCGGCCGGGCCCCCAGCGACTACCTGCGTATGTTTGGACCGGCCCCTGTGGTTATCAATACCGGGGTCAATGGGCTGATCGGTATGGCCTATATCCTGAGTTCCGGGGGTAATCTCAACGGCCCTACAGTGGGGGGAATCCTTACCATTATGGGCTTTTCCGCCTTTGGAAAGCACGCCTTCAACATCCTGCCGGTGATGGCTGGGGTGGCCCTGGGCAGTGTGGTGATGGACTGGTCCCTCACCCAGCCCGCCGTCCAGCTGGCCTGCCTGTTCTGTACCACCCTGGCGCCTATCTCTGGATATTTCGGTGTGGGCTACGGGGTGCTGGCCGGCTTTATCCACTCCTCCGTGGTGTTGTACACCGGGTCCCCGGTGGCGGGGATGAACCTGTATAACAACGGCTTTTCCGGGGGACTGATTGCCATTGTTCTTTACCCCACCATTATGGCGATTGCCCGGCATCGCAAGCCGGTACTACAGGAGGAGGACTACTTCGATCAGCTGGAGGGAGACCGTCCCGTTATCCCGCCAGATCCCCACGCCATCAAAGAGGATGAACAGGAGACAAAAACCGCCCCGTGACGAACTGTCGTGGGGCGGCTTTTATCATCCGAAGCAGACCCGTACAGCCCAGGCCGCGGCTAGAAAGCCGGTGAGATCGGCGCACAGGGCGGCGGGGACGGCGTAGCGGGTCTTGGTGATGCCGACGGCGCCGAAGTAAACGGCGATGGTGTAGAAGGTGGTCTCAGTGGAGCCCAGCATAACAGCTGCGGTCCGACCCAAATCGGAGTCGGGTCCATAAGTGGAAATGAGCTCCGCACCTACGCCCAGGGCTGCGGAACCGCTGATGGGCCGCACCAGCATGAGGGGCAGCAGCTCCGAGGGCAGGCCCAGCCGGTCCATCAGGGGGGAGAGCAGTCCGGCCAGCAGTTCCAGTGCTCCAGAGGCCCGGAGCATGTATACCGCCGTCATCAGTCCAATCAGGGCGGGGATGATGCGGGTCAATGTCTCCAGTCCGGAGCCGGCCCCCTGGACCAGAGCAGAGTAGACATCCACACGCCGGCCGGCGGCGTACAGCGAAATAGCGCCGATAGTCAGCGGAACCAGCATGGTAAAGAACAGATCCATGGGGTTACCTCCTGAGAAACGTTTTGCGTCAGGGGAAGTGTTTGGTTTGGCGAAGTTTGGGAGTGTGAGAGCCTTCAGACAGCGCCTAATCTCTCCAAACCTTTGCGAAAAGTTTACAGGCCAGAATTCCCACACCCACGGACAGAGAGGAGGCCAACCAGACGGCGGGCAGGATATCAAAAGGGGCGGCACAGCCCTCTGCGGCCCGAACAGAGGCCACGGTGGTGGGGATGAGCTGAATGGATGCGGTATTGCAGACCACCAGCATACACAGGCTGTCAGAGGCCGTACCGGGACTGTTCCGGGCCAGCTGGCGGGCGGCCTCCAGCCCCAGAGGGGTGGCGGCGCTGCCCAGCCCCAGCAGGTTGGCGGACACATTGGCGGAGATGCTATCCATTGTGCTCCGGTCCTGGGCTGTCTGGGGAAAGAGCAGGCGCAGAACAGGGGCCAGCAGACGGGACAGCTTGTCGGCCAATCCAGATTGCCGCATCACCTCCATCACGCCCGTCCACAGGCACAGCATCCCCGCGATGGACAGGGCCAGTTGTACCGCGGCCGAGGTGCCCTCCACCGCGGCCGCGGCCACATCCGGGCCTCGACCGGTGGCTAGTCCACACAGGATTGATATCATGATCATACCCGTCCAAATTATAGTCATTGTCAATACAACCGCCCCCTCTTGTCCCATCTATACGGGGGGAACTGGAAATTCATGTCTATGTGCAAACCAATAATTTACAAAAAAATCCAGCTCTTCTCTCCTTTTCTACAAAAATTCTACATTTTTCACCCTAATTTGCCCGATAGAAACAGTTGACAGGGTATTTTTTTCCCGTTACAATAGGAGTGAGAAAAGCTGACGTTGGGGAGGTATACTGCCCCAGTTTTGAAACAGATAAAAAGGAGGCAATTACATGAAATCCACTGGCATTGTCCGAAAGGTGGACGAACTGGGCCGAATCGTTTTGCCCATTGAACTGCGCCGCACTTTGGATATCGAAGAGAAGGATTCTCTGGAAATTTACATGGACGGTCCATCCATCGTGCTGAAGAAGTTCCAGCCCGCCTGCATTTTCTGCGACAATGAAAAGGACATCTTTGAGTTTCGCGGAAAGAACGTATGCCCCAGGTGTTTTCAGGAGATGAGCGCCTCCTTCCGGAAACAGTAAGGGTTTCTGGAATCAAGGAAAGGGCTCGTCCGAAAGGCAGTGGAGAGCGGATATGAGTCAGAACAGGGAGAGAGCCGGTTGGCTCTCTCCCTGTTTATCGTTGGCGGATGGCTTAGCCCAGTGTTAAACTGGTGACGGCATAGCCAAACATGTTATCGCGAAGTTGAAGGGTGGCCTGGAACTGGGCGAGTTCTTCATTGTCCACCACGTAGACCAGCGCGCCAGTGAGGCAGAGACCTTGGGCGGTGGATTGGACCTCCTGAACCTGAATCTGAGCCAGCGCATCGCTGCCGCAGACCACGTGGTAGACCTCTTGAGACCGGTCGTAGGTGAGGCGGTCTTTTAGGCTGGCGGGCAGAGGGGGCAACTGCTCCACTGTGATATCCAGGGCAGCGGCGTAGTCCTGGGCCGTCTCACTGGGGAGAAGGAGCAAGTCCTCTGAGATTTCGCTGCGGCTGTCCAGCTGTCCGTAGAGAGAGAGCATATTGTACAGACTCTCCCAGGCCAAGTCGGTATTGGTCAGGTCGAAGGAGGTGACATCGTGGTTCAACATCGCCAGGACGATTCCGTGGAGGGCTGGACCCATCGAGTCGGCGGGAGTCAGTTCAGCGGGTACGTCGCCGGGGAGAAAGGCCTGAGTTCCAGCAGAGGACTGGACCGGGACCTCCTCATGGTCGGCCAGGGCTGTGTTGCCCAGAGGCAGGAGGAGTATTGAGGTGATGAGCGTGGTGAGTATGACTTTCTTCATAAGAAGGCCTCCTTCCCTGATTTATGACAGGTTCCGCAAAGGGGGAACAAGATCATGATATGGATTGTTACGCTATTATTATAGCACGCATGTTCTGTTACCATCTTATCGAAGCCGTTACGAGACGGTGAAAAAATGGTTACAGACTGGCTACATCCCCTTGGAGGGCTGTCCACACAGAGAGGATATGTCCACGTCGGTCCGGATATGACAGGGCCAATCAATCTTTGGAGGTGTCCAGATAAAAAAGTTCAGCGTTTGAAAAATTTCTCTTGACAAGGGGGCGGCAGTCCTGTATAATGCGGAACATCAAAAGCGTGGACGGAGACAAAGTAGAATGCAGGTCCAGCTGTTCAGAGAGTTCCCGGTTGGTGCGAGGGGCATAGCTGTGCATTTGAAATTTCATCTCCTGAGCTGTCCGAGGAAAGGCCGTCAGGCTGAGTAGAGCGGAACGGGGCCTCCCGTTACAGAGGAGGGGCATTATAGGATGCCCTGTGAGGTCGTCTCTCGTGAGAGGGCGGCGAATAGAGGTGGTACCGCGGGAGGTTATATTCCCGTCCTCTGGCAGAATGTTCTGCTAGAGGTTTTTTTGTACCCATTTTCAAAATACTGTCAGGTAAAAACGCCAGTCTGTCCTTTACTTTTTTACTTCCCCGTGCTACACTTTAAACAAGTGAATTTCCCTCGGAAACAACTTGAGAAGGAGTGTTTATCATGGCAAAAGGGGAAAAGAGAGCGCGAAGTATGGCCCTGTATGAGACCATTCTAAAGCTGAAGGATCTGGACGAGTGCTGCCGATTCTTCGACGACCTGTGTACCCCCACCGAGCTGCGTTCCCTGGAGCAGCGGTTCGACGTGGCGGTGTACCTCCAGCAGGGGCTGGTCTATCTGGACATCCTGGAGAAGACTGGCGCTTCCAGCGCCACCATCAGTCGGGTCCGGCGGTCCATGCTGGACAACGGGGCAGGCGGTGTGATGCAGCAGGTTATTGCCCGGGAGGGGCTACACGAGACAGGCGGGGAGTCGTAGGGGAAGTCACCTCCCACAACAGAGGACAACGGCGCGGCAGGACAGACGACTCAGCTCGTCAAATCCAGACTGCGTCCCAATCAGAGGATGGGCCGAGGCCGTCGCCCTCAACTAAAACCACAACAGAAAGCAGGAAAATGACATGAAACAACTGATGTTGGGCAACGCCGCCGTTGCCCGGGGCCTGTATGAAGCGGGATGCTGTGTGATCTCCAGCTACCCCGGTACCCCCAGCACCGAGATCACCGAGGAGGCCGTGAAGTATCCGGAGATTTACTGCGAGTGGGCCCCCAACGAGAAGGTAGCGATGGAGACGGCTTTCGGGGCCTGCCTGGCTGGGAAACGGTCCTTCTGTGCCATGAAGCATGTGGGCCTCAACGTGGCCGCCGACCCGCTGTACACCATGAGCTACACAGGGGTCAATGCCGGCATGGTGATCGGTGTGGCTGACGACCCGGGGATGCACTCCTCTCAGAACGAACAGGACTCCCGCCACCACGCCATTGCCGCCAAGGTGCCCATGCTGGAGCCCTCCGACTCCGCCGAGGCCCTGGCCTTCGCCAAGCTGGCCTATGAGCTCAGCGAGGAGTTCGACACCCCGGTACTGCTGAAGATGTGTACCCGGGTGGCCCACTCCCAGTCCATCGTGGAGACGGCGGACCGGGCGGAGTGCGCCGTAAAGCCCTATGAGAAGAATATCGCCAAGTACGTCATGATGCCCGGCAACGCCATCCGCCGCCACCCCTTTGTGGAGGAGCGCGCCCGCAAGCTCCAGGCCTGGGCCGAGACCGCCCCCGTCAACCGGGTGGAGATGGGGGGCACCAAAATCGGCATTATCACCTCCTCCACCAGCTACCAGTATGTGAAAGAAGTTTTTGGGGATACCGTCTCTGTCCTCAAATTAGGGCTCGCCAACCCCCTGCCGGTGAAGCTGATTCAGGACTTTGCCCGTAAAGTGGAAAAACTTGTTGTGGTGGAGGAGATGGACCCCATCATAGAGAACCACTGTAAAGTCCTTGGACTTGCCGTCTCGGGCAAGGATGTGTTGCCCATGGAGGGGGAATTTTCCCAAAACCTCATCGCCGAAAAGCTGGGCGGAGAGGTACATACCGGCCGGACCATCGCCGACCCCATCCCGCCCCGGCCCCCCGTCATGTGCGCCGGCTGCCCCCACAGAGGGCTGTTCTACACCCTGAGCAAGAACAAGTGCACCGTCCTGGGGGACATCGGCTGCTACACCCTGGGGGCGGTGGCCCCTCTGGCCGCCATGGACATGACCCTGTGCATGGGGGCCTCCATCTCCGCCGTCCACGGCTTCAACAAGGCCCTGGGGGCTGGGAGCGAGGGCAGAACGGTGGCCGTCATCGGCGATTCCACCTTTATGCACTCGGGCATGACTGGTCTGGCCAACATCGCCTACAACCAGTCCAACTCCACCGTGATTATTCTGGACAACTCCATCACCGGCATGACCGGCCACCAGCAGAATCCCACCACCGGCTATAACATCAAGGGCGACCCTGCCGGGAAGATCGACCTGGAGGCTCTATGCAAGGCCATGGGCTTTGCACGGGTCCGGGTGGTGGACCCCTACGATTTGAAGGAATGTGACGCGGCCATCAAAGAGGAACTGGCTGTCAATGAGCCCTCTGTGATCATCAGCCGCCGGCCCTGCGCCCTGCTGAAGTACGTCAAGCATGAGGCGCCCCTCGCCGTGGACCCGGTCAAGTGCGTGGGCTGCCGGAGCTGTATGAAGATCGGCTGCCCCGCCATTTCCATCAAGGAGGGCAAGGCCCGTGTGGACGCTACCCTCTGCGTGGGCTGCGGCGTGTGCCAGCAGCTGTGCGGCGTGAAGGCGTTCCAGAGCGCCAAAAAGGAGGGCTGAACAATGGAAACCAAAAATATCATGATCGTGGGCGTGGGAGGGCAGGGCTCCCTCCTGGCCTCCAAGTTGCTGGGCCACCTGCTGATGGAGCAGGGGTTTGACGTGAAGGTGTCCGAGGTCCACGGCATGTCCCAGCGGGGCGGATCGGTGGTCACCTATGTGCGCTACGGTGACCGGGTGGATTCCCCTGTGATCGACAAGGGGGAGGCGGACTACATCGTCTCCTTTGAACTGCTGGAGGCCGCCCGGTGGCTGAGCTACCTGAAGCCAGACGGCCAGATCGTCACATCCACCCAGCAGATCGACCCCATGCCCGTCATCACCGGTGCGGCCTCCTACCCGGAGGACCTGGTGGAGAAGATGCGCTCCGCCGGGGCCAAGGTGGACGCGCTGGACTGTCTCAAGCTGGCCGAGGAGGCCGGGTCGGCCAAGGCGGTGAATATCGTCCTCATGGGAAGGCTGTCCCACTACTTCGACCTGCCCGACGAGGCCTGGCAGAAGTCACTGGAGGCCATGGTGCCCCCCAAGTTCCTGGAGCTGAACAAAAAGGCCTTTGAATTGGGGAAGAAGGCGTAACGATGTTTGCCTGTAAAGTGATGATAAAGGCGCCTCTTGAACAGGTGAGAGCCCGGTTTGAGGGATACAAGGACATGGAGTTTTTCCAAAAGGGGGACTGGGTGCTGGCCGAGGACTTCTCGGGCACACAGCTGTTCGGCTGGGAGGTGTCCTCCTGGCTGGAGCTGGCCGGAGAGAACGAGTTGATCTACGCCTACTACGACGAGGACATGAACGCGGAATTTATCTTCGTCCAGAACGGCCTGTGTATGCGGGTCTATCAGGAGTACAACGGCGAGGTGGACACCGACCAGGGCGAGGACCCGGACATTTCTGTATCCGGCTGGTCTGACGTGGCCAGTTACATGGACGAACATATGGGGTAGGCTCGAGCTTTCGTCCCGCCCCCTTGCGGGGAGAAGGAGGCTTTTGAAGCAACCCTATAGATTTTTAAAATATGGAAAGGAAGGATGCACGATGGGACTTTTTTCTAACCTCTTTGGCGGCGGCGCCAAGAAAGTGGAGGAGGCCAACGACGCGAACGCCCAGGCGCTGAAGCAGTTTTTTAAGGAGAATCTGCCCAGTGAGTATGTGAACTCCGCCAAATACGCCATCTCCATTACCCGGGGGGACAAGGGTTACGAGGCCCGGATCAACATGGACATGGGGGCGGACGGCTCCACTTATGACGGCTTTGCAAAGGAGAACTTCGCGGAGCTGGCCGACTGGGAGTCCGAGCGGGTATTCGACCTGCTGCCCGAGCCGCCAGTGACGGTGACCATCATTTTTGACATGGATTTTGGCGGCAAGAACAAGGTTGCCATGAACCGGGGCCGCCTCCTGGCGAAGTAAGAAAAAAGCAGTTTTTCGTTTGGTTTTCTTTTGGTTCTTTTCTTTTCCAAAAGAAAAGAACATAAGACATACAACCCGAAAGGAATGGTTCCAATGGAAAGATACTACCAGCCCGAGATCGAGTGCGCGTCCCGGGAGCAAATCAAGGCCTGGCAGGACGAGCGACTTGTGAAGCAGGTACGCCACGTCTGGGACAATGTGCCCTACTACCGCAAAAAGATGGAGGAGAAGGGCCTCACCCCTGACGACATCCAGTCCAGCGACGATCTGCACAAGCTGCCCTTTATCACCAAAGCTGACTTGCGGGAGGCCTACCCCTACGGGCTGGTAGCCAAGCCGCTGAAGGACTGTGTGCGTATCCAGTCCACCTCGGGCACCACAGGCAAGAGAGTGGTGGCCTTCTACACCCAACACGATATCGACCTGTGGGAGGAATGCTGCGCCCGGGCCATCATGGCTGCTGGCGGTACCGATGAGGATGTGTGTCAGGTGTCCTACGGCTACGGCCTGTTCACCGGCGGGCCCGGCCTGAACGGAGGCTCCCACAAGGTGGGCTGCCTCACCATCCCCACTTCCTCGGGCAATACCGAGCGGCAGATCATGTTCATCCGGGATCTGAACGCCACCATCCTGTGCTGCACTCCCTCCTATGCCGCCTACATCGCTGAGACTATGAAGGAGATGGGCCTCACCCCTGACCAGATTCCTCTGAAGGCGGGGATCTTTGGCGCCGAGGCCTGGTCGGAGGAGATGCGCCAGGACATCCAGAATACGCTGGGTATTAAAGCGTACGATATATACGGCCTGACGGAGCTGTCCGGCCCTGGCGTCTCCTTCGAGTGTTCCGCTCAGACCGGGATGCACATCAACGAGGACCACTTCATTGCCGAAATTATCGACCCGGACACCGGCGAGGTGCTCCCCGAGGGCAGCAAGGGGGAGTTGGTGTTCACCTCCATCACCAAAGAGGCCTTCCCTCTGTTGCGCTACCGCACCCGGGATATCTGTATGCTCACCCGGGAGAAGTGCTCCTGCGGCCGCACCCATGTGAAGATGTGCAAGCCCATGGGCCGGTCGGACGATATGCTGATTATCCGGGGGGTCAACGTCTTCCCCTCCCAGATCGAGACAGTTTTGCTCAACCACGGTTACCCCGCCAACTACCAGATTATTGTGGACCGGGTGAAATCCACCGATACCCTGGATGTCCAGGTGGAGATGACCCCCGAGATGTTCACCGACAACATGGGCGAGATAGCCAAGCGGCAGAAGGAGCTGGTGGACGGCCTGCGGTCCATGCTGGGCCTGGCCGCCAAGGTCACCCTCGTCGCCCCCAAGACCATCGTCCGAAGCGAGGGGAAGGCCGTGCGCGTCATCGACAAACGGAAGATTTGAAGCGGTGTGTAGGGGTGGATCTCTCGGCGGCCCGCCTGCACAGGTTGCGTTCCAGTTTTGAGGGTAGGCCGGGGCTGCCTCGCCCTGCCAGGAAACCAATAATATCGTTAGGAGGAAACCACTGTGAGCATCAAGCAGATTTCCGTCTTTTTGGAGAATAAGCCAGGTTCTCTGTACGCCATGACCGGGGTGCTGGCCCAGCATAAAATCGACATGCGGGCCCTCTCCCTGGCTGAGACCAGCGACTTTGGTATTGCCCGGGTAATTGTGGACGATGTGTATAAGACTGCCACCGTCCTGAAGGAGGCCGGCTTTGTCAATAACATCACGCCGGTACTGGGGGTAGCCATCCCCGATGTGCCTGGCGGGCTGAACAAGGTGCTTCAGATTCTTACCGATGCCAAGGTGAATGTGGAGTATATGTACGCCTTCCTAGGGGGAAAGGATACAGAACATGCCTATATGATTTTCCGGGTGGCGGATGAAAGTGCCGCAGCCGCGGCCCTGGCTGCCCGGGGAATTCAAGTGGTCCAACAGGAAGAGATGGAGAAGCTATAAAGGAAAGAGCTCCGCCCCGGTGATCGGGGCGGAGCTTTCTCACGCCGGCTCGGGCGTTGCGGGTGGAGGCAGCAGCAGGCGGTTTTGCTGCCGCACAAAGACAATTTTACAGAAATATGGGAGATACTTGGAACAGGTCCTGATGACTTTGAAATCAGATGATATCTGTGTGTTTATGACGCCGTGGGCTGCTGGTTGGAAAATTTGGTATAGGCCTGGCTCACCTTGTTCTGCGGGGCCTGTTCCACCTGATACCAGCCCTTGGACTGGGCCAGCTTGAACAGGTCGGTCTGGGTCTGGTGACTCTGCTGAAAAATGTTTAAAAAATCGTCCCGCAGAGACAGATTGACACACTCTGAGGCAAAGGAGTCATAATTGGCGCTCATCTTCTTTTCGCTGCACAGAAAATCGGTAATTCTCTCCTGGTCATTCATAAAAATTCCTCCTTTGTTAACGCAGATGGGTCAGCAGGGTGTTGTAGTTTTGCAGATGCTGGCTGGCGCAGGACTGAAACTTGCTTTTCAACTCCTGATCCTGACATTCCTGTACAGCGGACAGATACTTGCAGTGGAGCACCCGTTCAAAGTCCAGTTGGTCGGACAGGGCAGTGAGCTCCTTAGTTGTCAGATTAGGCATAAGAATGCCTCCTTTCCAAGCGGGAGAACCCCGTTACTGGCAGTTAGTCTGTCCGGTCTGGCCCGGTTTATGCGGGATTTTTGGATGTCCATTCTGGTCGAAGGCCCATATCAGGTGGGGACGCCCCTCCCAGCACTCCACCCGGGCCAGGCAGATCAGGGCGGACAGCATAACCGGCCTGTCAGGGCGAAACGGGGCGGCCAGAGAAAAGCCGTCCTGATCTCGCTGACACAGCATAGAGCATCTGAGCTGTTCCCGCAGTATGGGATCGGCTACCAGCCGATCTGGATGCTGTTCACAGTACCATTTTCCCTGTTTCATTCCGGTGAAGGGAAAGGCTAGGGGCGCCTCAACCCAGAATTGAGGCCAGCAGCCGGCCCGCTCCAGCGCCTCAATGGACACAGTGCGGCGCAGCCTGAGCTGTCCCCCCTCCGGCGCCAGCGTGCCCAGCAGCAGCTTACCCCCCTGGTCGCCGTGGAGCCACACCTTGTATAGCCCGCGCCCGTCTGAGGGGCGCTCCGCCTGCATATGTACCCTTAGACCGTCGCGCCGCAGAGTGAGGGTGCCTCCGCCCCGCATGGTAAGCTGTTCTTCCATTTGACTGTGCCCCCTCTCCTGTTATTCTATGCGGGAGGGGACAGCTGGGATACCCACCGCATTTTTCTCATATTCCGGCGGGAAGAACCATATCTTTTCAACGGAAGAAAAGGGATAAAGTTTTTCCTTCGCGCGGTTGTCAAACGGGAAAAAGTGTGGTAAAATAAAGACAATCATCTATGAAATTGGAACAGGAGTGGTGTCATATGAGCGACAGCAAGGATTACGTCTCCCGCTCTGACGAGTTGGGCAATATCCATATTTCCGAGGAGGTTTTGGCGGCCATCTCCGCCGCCGCCGCTTTGGAGGTGGAGGGTGTCAGCAGTTTGGCGAATCCGAGCAAAAAAAATGCGGCAAAGGGCGTCCACATCAAGCTGGAGGAAGAAAAGGTGGTTGTTGCCATGTCTGTCCTCATGCTTTACGGCCACACCATCCCTGAGATGGGCCGGGCGGTTCAGGAGGCAGTGAAAAACGCCATTGAGTCCATGAGCGGGCTGGAGGTTGCCGCTGTCAATGTGAGCGTGGGCGGCATTGTGTTTCCCCAGAAGGAACAGTAAAAGGACAGCGATGGGTGATTTCCCATCGCTGTTTTGTTGGAGGCAAGGACAAAGTCCTTGCCTCTTTGCTGGATTGACATGTAGGAAAAGGCGTTTCGGCGCTGGGCTTTACCACTTTTGCAGCTGCCTGAGCAGAATGCCTGCGATATCCTCGCAGGACCCCTGGATCTGGACAGCTCCGATGTTGTAGGCCTCCATAGGCATCCCATAGACCACGCAGGACTCCTTGTCCTGACCAATGGTGTAGGCTCCGGCTTTACGCATCTGCAACAGTCCGTCAGCGCCGTCACGGCCCATACCAGTCATAATAATACCTACAGTTTTACACTTGGCCTGCTCCGCTACGGAGAGGAACATGGCGTCTACCGACGGGCGGTGTCCGCTGACCTTTTCGCCGGGCAGACAGGAGACGGTGTACTTGCTCCCAATGCGTACCACCCGCATCTGAAAATCAGCTGGAGCCAGAAGGGCCAGGCCGCGGCGGATCTCGTCGCCGCTCTTGGCCTCCCGCACCTCCATGTGACACAGGCGGTTGAGCCGTTCGGCATACATCTGGGTGAAGCCCACAGGCATGTGCTGCACGATGAGCATTCCGGGAATGTCGGCGGGCAGCCGCTTCATGACCTCCAGAGTGGCTTCTGTGCCGCCGGTGGAGGCGCCCAGTGCAATGATCACATTGTCCAGAGAGGGCCGGTTACCCAGCAGCGGGGGGGTGGGCAGGGTGTTTCCCGTGGTGGGCAGGCGTACAGGACCGCCCTTGACGGGGGCTGCGGGCGTCGGTACGGCAGGCCGAGGGCGCACTTGGGCCCCGGCAGCGGCCACTACTTTTTGAATCAGGGAGGCGAGGAAGGCGTCGTTCTGTCCAGGCTCCGGCTTGCGCACAAAGTCCACCGCACCGGCGGACAGCGCGTCAAACACCCGCAGATTCAGAGAGGATACCAGGATAACGGGCAGGGGACAGACAGGCAGCAGCTGCTTCAGAAAGTCAATCCCGTTCATGCCAGGCATCTCCACGTCCAGCGTCATAACGTCGGGCTTGAACTGGTCGATCTTGGTCCGGGCGTCCTGCGCGTTGAAGCTGGTAGCCACTACCTCAATCCGCGGGGAGGCGGACAGTCCTTTTGAAATCATGGTGCGGGCAAGAATCGAGTCGTCCACCACCATGACACGAATTTTCCGATTTGAGTTTGTAGACCAGATAGGCATAGACAGGGTCTCTCCTTTGCCGGACAATCGTGTGTGTCCCAGTTGCAGCCAGGACGGCCCGGACTTTATTTTTGGAAGGTGGAGGGGGCTACCGTACGGTAGGGGGTGTCTTTACTTAGATTTTCCGAGTGGCTGATCATCAGGTAGCCGCCAGGGTTGGTGGCATCATAGAAGCGGCGGACGAGGGCGTCTTTGGTGGGCTGGTCGAAGTAGATCATCACGTTGCGGCAGAAGATGACATCAAATTTCAGTCGGAATTTGATAGGGTCCATCAGATTAAAGGTCTGAAAGATCACATTGTTGCGTATCTCAGGGGAGACGGCGTACCGGCTGCCCTCCACCCGCTTGAAATAGCGTTTGCGCCAGGACTCGGGCACTGTGTCGGGCACCTCGTAGATCCCCTTCTTCGCGGTGGCCAGAGCTTTCTGGGAGATGTCGGTGGCCAGAATGCGGGTGTCCCACTGACCGGCCTGCGGACCCAGATAATCTTTGATGTACATAGACAGGTTGTAGGGTTCCTCTCCGCTGGAACAGCCGGCGCTCCAGATGGAAAGTACCTTCTTTTTCTGGTACTTGCGTACCAGTTCGGGCAAAATCACCTTGGTAAAAAACTCGAAATGCTCCGTCTCCCGCATGAAAAAGGTGTAATTGGTGGTCAAGCGGTTGAGCACCTGCTCAATCTTTTGAGGGTCTTTCTCCTTCAGCAATTGGGTGACAAACTGGGAAAAATCGGTATATCCCTGCTCCGACAGCAGAGAAGACAGACGGCTGGTGACCAACTGCCGCTTTTCCTGTAGAGTGATGCCATATTGACTTTTGATAAAAGTAGTCAGCCGGCGAAAATCTTCATCAGAGATGGGCTGTATCATCTCAGAGTTCCCTCCCTTGGAAAAAGTGATTTGGCTCTGACTCAGCCGTGGAGAAGCAGGTCACAGTCCAACTCCAGCATGGTGTCGCCGTCAGGCAGGGTACACATACCAGAGACGGTGGCCTGACTGTTCGTGGTGGGAACGGGCAGAATGGAGGCCAGAGGGACGTCTACCATCTTTTCCACCATATCCACCAGAATGCCGACCAGATTGCCGTCCACCTCTACGACAATTCCGCAGAAGACGTCCTTGGGTGGTTTGCCCAGACGAAGACGGATATCCAGCATGGGGATAATCTGGCCGCGCAGATTGATCACGCCCCGCACATAGCCGGGGACCTGGGGCAGGTAGGTAATGGCGTAGTCGGTGATAATATCCTTCACCTGATCAGCCTTGATACCGTACAACAGACCGTCAGAGGAAAAGATGAGGTATTTGGTGGTCTGTATTTCAGGGGGCTGGTCAGTGTAGTTATCCTCCTCGGGTTCGGTCGCGAACAATACTTCTTCAGTTTGCTGCATAGTTTTGTTCTCCCTTCTTTAAGTCACGGATCAAAAGGCGCTGTGGGCGGCGGTATAGACGTTGACCACATCCAAGATGATGCTGATGCTGCCGTCACCCAGGATACTACAGCCGGTGATGCCGTAATTCTTGACGCCGAAGCTGTTGACATAGTTGGGCAGGGGCTTTACAACGATCTGCTGTTCGCCCATCAGTTCATCCACAAACAGGCAGTAGGAGTGTTCGCCGGACTCCACCCACATGAGGATGCCCTCCTCGATATTATCACAGCCCTGGGCCATGCCGAACAGCTCTTTGGCCCGAACGATGGGGTAGAAGTTGTCCCGCAGCTTGACCATCTCGCCCTGGGCGGGATCGTGAATGACATCCTCGGCGGTTACCTTCATGGAGGAGCGGATGCTGTTGATGGGGATGGTAAAGATAGAGTCGCCCACCGATACCTCCATACCGTCCATAATGGCCATGGTCAGGGGGATTTTCAGGGTGGTGGTCATGCCCTTGCCCCACTCGCTGGTGATGGTGACAGTGCCGCCCACATCGGCCACGTTTTTCTTTACCACATCCATGCCCACGCCACGGCCAGAGTACTCGGTCACCTCTGTGTTGGTAGAGAAGCCGGGCATCATCAGGAAGTTGAGAATCTCCTTCTGGCTGTACTCGTGGTCGGGTGTGGCCAGGCCCTGGCGGATGGCCTTATTCAGCACGGCCTGGGTGTCTACCCCCTGACCGTCGTCCTTGATCTCAATGATGACCTCGCTGCCGGTGTGGCGGGCGGACAGAATCACCTCACCCACCGGATCTTTGCCGGCTGCGATGCGGTCGGCCTCGTTTTCCTCCAGACCGTGGTCCATCGAGTTACGAACAATGTGCATAATGGGGTCGCCAATGGAGTCCACAATGGTCTTGTCCACCTCGGTGTCCTCGCCGATGAGGGTGAGTTTGGCCCGTTTGCCCAGCTTCTTGCTCATGTCCCGGACGATACGGTTCATCTTTTGGAACGTGCCGGACACGGGCACCATGCGCAGGGACATGGACACATCCTGCAAATCGTCGGTGAGTTTGCGCAGATCCCGGGCGGACTTGGTGAAGTTGTCCAGCCGCAGCCCCTTCAGGTCGGGGGAGGAGGTGACCATGGATTCAGTAATGACAATCTCGCTGACCACCGCCATCAGCTGATCCAGCTTGGCCAGGTTGACGCTGATGAGGCTTTCCTTGGCGTGCTGAGCAGGGGGAGCGGCTTTGGCGGCAGGGGCCGCGTCGGCCTTGGGGGCTGCCGCGGGGGCGGGGGCGGGATGTCCGCTTTCAGCCTTGGGGGCTGTGTCGACCTTGGGCTCCTCCACGGGGGAAGGGGCGGACTTGGCGGCATCCACCGGCTGGTACTCCCGGACGGAGCCGGCGCCGTTCATGGCGTGAATGGCGTTGTCCCGCTCCTCGGCTGTACGGAACCAGAGCAGAAAACCCTGGTCGGCGATGATGTCGGAGGTGCTGGAGTCGTTCTCCACGTTCTCCGGAGTATAGACAAAGTCGCTGCAGTAGTCCTTGACGCTGTTGACCAGCATAAAGGCGCGCAGATTTTCCATTCCGCTGCCCTCGTCAAAGAAGACGTGGATGCCAAAGAGGTAATCTGGATTGGAGGCATCCACCCCGCTGCCGGCCGCCTCCTCCGCAGGGGAGGCGGAGCTCTCCGGCTGAGCGGCGGGCTCTGCTGCGGGGGTCTCAGGATTGCCCTGAATTTTATCAATCAGGCTATTAATTTTGTTTACGATGTGGTCGATAGACTGAGAGAGGGGTTCTCCATTTTCCACTTTTTCAATCTCACTGCGGAAGAAGTCCACCGCCTGGAACAGCATATCAAACAGCTCCGGCCGAGTCTGTTCCGGCACAATCGCGATGGTCTTTTCCCGAACCAGGAAGAACAAGTCCTCGATCCGGTGGGCCACCGTCATCAGAGAGGAAAACTCCATCATGGCGGAGGAGCCCTTTATCGTGTGCATGATTCGGAATATCTCGTTGACACTGTCCTCGGAAAACGTATCCGCCTCTTCCGCCGCCAGCAGGATCCCATCCAGCTGTTCCAGCAGGGTGTTGGTTTCATAGAGATACATGTCCAGGATGCTGTCGTTTCCGCTGCCCATTTAAAAACGCCACCTTTTCTCATTTGGTTTTTGGGGATGGAGGCGGGGCCGGCCAAAAAGGCATAGTACACCCGCCTCTACCTAATCATACTCGATATATCGGCACTGTCAATTGGAAAATTAAGATTCCCCGAAAAAAAAACGAACTTTTACTGAAATGGAGTGTCCCCAATGCCAGATCTGCTTGGTGTGACCAACCCGGTACCGGGTCATGACAATAACAATGTAAACCGAAATATGCCGGTTTCGCCCAATGATCCCCGAATTCAGAACGCTCCGGACCTGAATCGGGTGGTCCGTTCGGATAACCGGACAGAGCGGCAGGACACAGGCGACGCAGCCGGCGCGAACCAGGGGCTGCGGTACGACTCCAACTTTGCCGCCTTCCTGCAGCGCCTGATGAATACCCCCGGGATGTCGGAAAGCATGAGCAAGCTGTTTGCCATCTACGAGGGACTGGTGGTCTCCTCCGGCATTGAGGAGGGGACGGCAGGCGAGATGGCCGCCCTGTTGAATATGCTGAAAATGGATCAGAGTCAGCTGGGCAAGTTCTTGC
This sequence comes from uncultured Oscillospiraceae bacterium, assembly GCA_948616425.1. Classification (GTDB taxonomy): domain Bacteria; phylum Bacillota; class Clostridia; order Oscillospirales; family Oscillospiraceae; genus Lawsonibacter. The sequence goes on along the minus strand of CAPGBJ010000069.1, from coordinate 55,356 downwards.
TGTCTCAGCTGTCCAGCGGCACCCGCTTCGGCGGCGCGCTGTTCGCCATCCTCCGGGACGCCTATGCCTCCAGCAATTCCGAGACCACACGGGGCAATATCCTTCAGTTTTTAAAAAAATACAGCGACTACTCCTCTACCGCCCACATCCAGAACAACCTGCTGCGGGGACTTACCCGGCTGACCCGGGCCATCCCCGCCAGTTTCGGCAGCCAGCTGCTGCCCATGGTGTCTCAGCTGGAGGAGCTGCTCAATGCCGGCAACCGGGCGGGCGCGCTGAAGCTGCTCCAGGGTACCATTTTGCCTTTCCTATCCGCCTACACCAGCAAGACCAACGATATGGGCCTGTCCAGAACGCTGATCTCCATGCTGGCCTTGGATATCTCCCGCTATGAGAACGGCGGAGAGGAGGGGCTGCTCCAGGCCTTTCATCAGCTCAACAGCAGTCCTGGCCTGAAGGACCGGCTGGGCGGGCTGTCCGACGAGGCGCTGCTGCGTCTGATCAACAACAGCAGCTTTGCCAGGGCGGCCGAGGGGGACCACTTTGCGGCCCAGCTGGCTCAGGCGGCCCAGAAGGCCCTTCAGGGGGGAGCGGGGAACGAGGCACAGGAGGCCTTCCGCAACATTGTCTCCGCGTTTCTGGTGAACGAGAGTGTCCACATGCCCCTGAATCATGTCCTCCTCCCCCTGGAGTGGGACGGGAAGATGATGTTCTCTGAGATGTGGGTGGACCCGGACGCGGAGGAGAACCTGAAACGGGGCAGAGGAGAGCGGGAAAATACCCTGCGCTTCCTGTTTAAAATTGACATACAGGGGCTTGGTTTCTTTGATATGGTGCTCACCTGCCAGGGGGAACGGGTGGATGTTCAGGTCTTCTGCCCGGAGAAGGTGGCGCCCTTCTCCCAGATGGTGCAGGGGGAGCTGTCCCACATTTTAACTGACCACGGCCTGACTGCCGGTACCGTCCAGGTCCAGCGGATGGATCGGCCGCTGACTATCTCCGGGGTGTTCCCCCGGATCTTTGAGGGGGAGAACAGTATCAATGTCAAGATATGATAACCGGGCCACCAATCGGGCGGTAGCCCTGCGCTACGAGGGGGAGGGCGCGCCGGTGGTGGTGGCCTCCGGCATGGGCTACCTGGCCGAGCGTATGATAGAGGTGGCTTCCGAGAGCGGCGTCCCCGTCTATGAGGACAACTCCCTGGCCACCATGCTGTCCCAGCTGGCCCTGGGACAGGAAATTCCAGATGCGCTGTATCAGGCCATTGTAGAGATCTATGTCTACTTTTTGAATTTCGATCCCAACGATCCGGATAAGCTGCGGCGGGATCGGGAGGCTCAGGCGGCGCAGAGGGCGTCGGCCCAAGAAGAGAAAGGAGAGTCCTGATGCAAGAACGTCTGTATTTACTCTTGGACAGTAAAGGTACCCCGCTGGCCAATGCGGTGCTGGAGTCGCCGCCCAACTCCGAGGTGCTGCAGATTCGGGTGCTTAACGATAAGGCGGACGAGGTGGCCGCCCACCGGGAAATTCAGCTGATCGGCATTGATGACAGCACACCCAACCGGGTGGGCGTCATTGTACGTCAGCGGGATGACAAGCTGGTGATTCAGCCCACCGCGGCGCTGGACTCCAACGCCCGGGAGAATCTTCGTATTTTGACCGACTTTTCCAGTGTGATGTACCCCGTATCTGGCCGATGGAAGGGACAGCGCGCCGTCCGAGGCAAAGATTTAAGCTGCGGCGGTGTGGCTTTTTATGCCTCTACCGCGCTGGAGGACCGGGAGATTGTGGAGCTTGTTCTGCCAGTGACGGACTCGCCTTTGGTAATCAAGACCCAAATTCTCCGCACCCTGAAGGAGGAGGGGAACGTCCCCCTCTACGCCGCCAAGTTTATCGACCTGATCCAAGATGAGGAGGCCCTGATCCGCAAGGCGGTGTTCAGTATCCAGATCAGGACCTCTGACTGATGAAGGTATGATATCCCCCGCGTTTCCCTTTGGAAAAAAGAAAGGAGAACCACATATGTCGCACAGAACCGGAGTAAAAAGCCGTACCTGGAGGGAGCGGGCGCTCTCTCTGCTTCTGGCCGCTGTCCTGCTGTTGGGGATAGCGCCTGGACTGACCACACCTACCTCGGCCCACTGGGCTGACGAGTACTTGGACAAACTGGTGGACTGGGGCGTCATCCGGCCCGACCAGGCCAACAATCCTGATAAGCCCATCACCCGGGCGGATTTCATGGCTATTGTCAACCGTGCCTATGGGTACACACAGAAGGGGGAGATCCCCTTTACCGATGTGTCCCCTTACGACTGGTTCTATGATGATGTGTCCATTGCCTTCAACGCGGGCTACATTTCGGGCACATCTGCGACGACTGTCTCCCCAAACTACCCCTTGAATCGGGAGATGGCGGTATTTATTTTGGGCCGAAACATGATGCTGAAGGAGACGCCGGGGGAGGAGATGACCTTCTCTGACAGCCGGAACATCAGCACTTGGGCCAGAGGCGTGATCAAGACTGCCGTGGACAACTACATTGTCACTGGCTATCCCAGCAATAAGTTTGGCCCCAAGGACAAGGTTTCCATGAGTCAGATGGCCGTTTTGGTCACCCAGTGTGTGGGGACCCCGGTCCAGAAGCCAGGGGAGTACAGCTTGGGGGGCGTGTTTGGCAATGTGACCATCACTTCCCCGAACGTCACCCTGCGGGATACCACCATCAGCGGTGACCTGTACGTCTCCGGCGGCGTGGGTACTGGAGGCGTCCGCCTGGAGAACGTCAAGGTGCTGGGCCGGATTATTGTCAGCGGCACCGGCGAGAGTGAGAAGGGCGAGGCCAGTGTGGTGCTGCGCAATGTGGATGCCAATGAGATGCTGCTGGACAACATGCGCAACAAGACGGTAACTGTCCGCGCAGACGGTGTCACGGAGATTGCCAAGACCATTGTCCGCACCCCGGCCTATTTGGAGGACAACAACACCGACGACAAGGGCTTGATGAATATTACTCTGGAGGGGGAGTCGGGAACTCATCTCACCTTGGCCGGCCGAATCAAAGAGGTTGTGAACAAGACCCCCAACTCCACCGTTCAGGTGGCCAAGGGCACAGTGAAGAAGCTCACTGTGGACGAGGCCGCCACCGGCTCCACCGTTCAGATTGACCGCAATACAGAGGTGAAGGAACTCAACCTGGACGTGGCCACCAACGTGATTGGCGACGGCGATATTGAGCAGCTGAATGTGAATGCCCCCGGCTGTGTGGTGTCTATGCTGCCCGACAAGATTTACATCCGCCCCGGCCTTGATGCCAATATCTCGGGCGTCATTATGGACCATGTGGCAGCCCAGCAGGGCTCGATTGACCCGCGTCTGCTGTCCGGCTATCCCGCGGCCAAGGACATTGCGCCCACCGCCTTCCGGGCGGATTTCTCGGGCAACAAACGGGGGACTGTCTACTGGGCTGTGAGCAGCATCAGTGACGGCTCGGTGGGAGAAGAGGACCTGATCTCCCCGCCCTCTTACGGCGCCAAGGCCGTCCGAAACGGCTCTGTGGCCGTCCCCACCGGCGACACGGTGGTTAACGCCCAGGTCACTGGCCTGACCACCGGCGGGTCCTACTACCTGTCCGCCCTGCTGGTGGATGAGCGGGGGCAGCGCAGCCCTGTGAAGGTGGTTTCTTTCACAACTCCGGACAACACGATTCCCGCTTTTGCACAGGGCTATCCCTACATGTCTATGGTGACAGATACCGAGGCCCAGGTTACCGTGATGCCCACCAAGAGCTGTAAAATGTATTATGCGGTGCTGCCTCGGGGGGCCCAGGCGCCCACCGCCAACGAGATGAAGTCTGCTGCCGTCACAGGAAATCTGGGCTACGGTGTGGTGGATGTGACCAAGAACAAAGAGGAGCCCTTCATGGTCAGCCGCCGGCTGGAGGAACTGAAGGAGTATACGCTGTATCTGTGGCTCACCGACGTAAACGGCGCAAACAGCTCGGCAGTCATTGCTGTGCAGTTCAAAACCAAGGATGTAACCCCGCCCCAGTTTACTGTGCCCCCCTATGTGAACCAGATTCAGGCCACCGCTGTGCGGCTGGCTGGGAGCTTGAATGAGGACGGCACCGTCTATTGGGCGGTGGTGGAGCGGGGCACCGCCTACCCCAAACCCCAGCCTGGCGTTCCCAACTACGATGAGAACGGCAATGAGCTGCCCTACGCCGCGCTGGACGGTGACTACGCAAAACTCCAGGTGTCCGCCGGGATGAACTGCCTCAAGAGCGGCTCTCTGACCGTCCGAAAGGACACGGAGTTTACCTTTAATGTCACTGGGCTGGCCGCAGAGAAGACCTATGATCTGTACTATCTGGCCAAGGACGCGGCCGGCAACTTCTCGGTCCGGGTGGAGAAGTTGGAAATCCATACCCAGGACAACAGCGGACCGGTGGTAAACCAGTCCTTCAGCGAGTATACCGGTCTGGACAATACCCAAAATCCCCTGCCTTCCACCGATATTATCTTGGAGTTCAGTGAGGATGTGGCCTGTACCAGCGACGGTTTGGGCGGCCTGAGCTTTTTGGCGCTGGGGACCAACAACAAGCCCGCCAATGCCACGGTGTGGCCCGAGACGCCCGAGAAGGTCCGGGAGGCCCTGGCCACACCTTGAGGAACAGCGTTGAGCTCTACCAGATTCGAGATGGCCGGGAGACCAGAGTAACCGAGCGGGACAAGAGCAATGAGGGGACCATCGGCGACGACTGGACCATAGACTACCGAAAGGTCGAGGTCAAAGCGGGAGAGGGGGGCAAGATCCAGGTTATCTTCCCCACCGACAGCGAGAATTCCGCCCAAAGCGCCTTGAACCTGGCCAGCGGCGCTACCTACTTCTTCCGCTTCCGGGATCTGGTGGATACCGCCCCTGAGCAGAACAAGATCAACCCCCACCCCCTGGACTACTCCAGGCCGGGCGCGGAGCTGCACAAGGTGCCCGCCTTTACCACCGTGTTCGCCCAGGTCAACCTGACCAGCCCCGGCGTGGGAGCTGACGGGCCCTATAAGCGGGGCAGCAGCAACGTGTTAGAAGAGGTGGATTTGAGCTTCCGTATGGATCCGGACGCCACTGAGAAGGTGGAGGACAGCAACTCCTATGATATCCTGCTGTACGCCGACACAGTGACCCAGTACAATCTGTACTACCGCGTGTTGGAGGGCAAAACGGTAATTAAGAATCCGCAGAATAATGACCAATATAAGGAGTTTCTCCTGCCCTCCCAAGAGAAAACCCCAGACGCAAACGGCTGGTTCTACTTGGGGAACTCTCAGGATGTGAACCCTGCCCCCGATTGGTCGGGCCGGTCGGTAAACGGCTTCTTCAATCAGTGTTCCCAGACCAGTTTCCCGCGAGTTAATCAGCTCAACGAGAACCTGACCTATGAATTTGTGATTGCCCTTACCCAGTATGGCACCTCAAAAGACCGTCCTACTTGGAATGGACAGATCAACTTTGAGGTCCATGTGGTGGCGGGCCTGTCCAACTCTCTGTATCGGCTGTCCACCGACCCCAGTAAAAACTCTTTGGATCAGTTCATTAAGGACGGCCTGGAGAACGGCGGCGTGGTATCCATCGGCATCAACCGCACCCAGAACTACCTCCCCCTGCGCGGCTCCTTTATTGACAGCCAGCTGCCCGAGTTCCACAACGGCTATCCCCAGTTTGAGCCAGGCGACAGCTTCGTCAACATCAAATTCCGCCTGTCCAGAGCGGGCACCATCTACTATGTGATTGCAGAGCGGTCCCAGTTGACGCCGGAGATTTCGGGTTCTCCCAACCTCAGCAGCGATGAAATCTGGAGTAAAGTGCCCGAGTCTACGCCAGAGGACCCGGTGAATAACGCCACCGAGATTCCAAATGTCACCATACCGGTCAGCGGCGATATCTTCAATCCAGCCCCCTACCGCAACAGTGCCATCTGCGGCAACGTGGCCTATCCGGGCGGCGGCTTTACTATGGACCACCTGCTGAGTGTGGCGAACAAGCAAAATCTGAAGCCAGAGACGGAGTACTACGCCTACTTCGTGCTGAAGGGCGTGGCGGATAAGCTGTCCCCGGTGTACACCCTCAAGTTCACCACCACCGAGACCAGCAAACCTAAAATTACCCTGTCCAACGGCATCGGCGGCGTGGTCGGCGCCCGGACCCAGGTGCCCTCCAACATGAGCTACGCCATCTTCACCACCACGGAGCTGAACAATATCCCCATGCTGGCGGCCAACAAGCGAAGCGACGATGCAAACCTGTTGTCTAAGTATGTGGGTACAACTACCTTGCCGTCAGCCTATGCGAGTCTCACCGTTATCGAGGCGATGAAGACCCACTATAACGCCAGCGTTGGCTCAAAGGGCCCGGAGTTCAATGGCTATTCTGTCTTTGATGTCTATGCCACCGACCTGGCCAAGAGTCAGGTATCCAACGTAATCCGAAACAGCGGCGTGGGTACTGCCCTGGTCCGCGGGCGCACCACAACGCCTGGAACTGATGTGATTACGGATATCAACCATGTGAGAGAGATGACCCCGGGCACCTATTACTGGTGCTTGGCCGTGGCCTATAACAGCTCCAGTTCTGAGGGCGTGGGCGACAGCTTTAGCTCTGTGGACAATGTGTTGATTCCTGATACCGTTGCCCCGGACCTGCAGGAGAAGAATGGACTTAGTTATGTAATCACTAGTCAGGAAAATCCGAAAGCCCCGACTAGATATGATACGTTTGACGGACGTCTCAACCTGCTGTTTGACAAGCCGGTGTACTGGAGCAAGAGCGGAGACGGCACCGGCAGCGCCCTGCCTGTGGTCGCTACCAATGACAAGCCTCCAATTCCGGCAAACGCGACGAAGGTCGGTATCCTCCAGGACCTGGGTGGTACTGCGCCTAGTATCGGTGCTGATGCGGTAACCGTTACAGTGCCAAGTACGTCCACCAATGCGCAAAGTAGCTTTGCCCTTGCCTTTAAAGGCTTGAAAGTTGGCGATACCATCACTTTGTTCAATGAGGGATTCATTTCCAACCAGGGCGGATATTCGTCCACACGAAAATTGCAGTTGACCCTCATGTGGGGGAAGATTCCAAGCCAGAGCGGGATGGGCTTGGAGGAGGCCTATTTCGAAGCGTCTTGGATTAATGGATAATCCCACAGCGGGAGCGGGCGTCTGCCCGCTCCCGCCGCCCCAATTCCAAACCCTGACTTGAAAAAGGAGTGTTTCAAGATGAAGAACTCTTTTGCCCGCCGCTGGTTGGCAGTGCTCCTTGCGCTTACTTTGGCGCTCTCCCTGATTCCGGCCGCCTATGCCATTACGCCGACAGTTCAGATCAGCCCCAACCCCGTGGAACTGGAGATCAACGGAACGCAGCAGCTGAGCGTCAGCTTATCCGATAACCTTCAGGCGCAGGCGGTTACTTGGTCGAGCGATAACAGTGGCGTTGCGGATGTAGATGCGAACGGCTTGGTCACCGCAAAGGCAGAGGGCAAGGCGACGATCACAGCGGAATGCCAATATGAAGATACTGGTAGTGGAAATACGAGTACAGTCTCAGGCACACGGGAAGTAAATGTCAAACCTGCCGCGCCTACAATTGAAATTACATTGAGTGATTCCAGCGTTACGCTCCAGGAAAAAGAAGAGAAGACGCTGACTGCCACTGTGAAGAAGAACGGCACAGTGGACAACACAGCCAGCGTCACTTGGAAGTCTGACAACGTGGCCGTGGCGACAGTCGCGGGGGAGAAAATTACCGCCGTGGCGAAGGGCAGCGCGACCATTACCGCCTCCCATGGCGGGGAGGAGGCCTCTTGCAGCGTCACTGTCAATGCCGCTCCGCCTGTCAACGCCACCATCACCTGTACCACCAACTCCGTTACGCTGGAGAAGGGCAGAAGCAGCGACATCCAGGTGAGAACCACCCCGGAAAATGCGGAAGTCAAGTGGAAGTTCCGCGCTTATGACGAGTCTGGCAACCCTCTGGACAGCACCACCAGTGATGTTGTCAGTTTAAATGCAAAGGGGAACACCTGTACTGTCACCGGCCTCAAGCCCGGCAGGGTGGATCTGATCGCCTATGTCAATGAGGGGACCGGAGTGGACGAGTGGGTCAAGATTGAGGTGCAGGTCAGCGGAATTTATATAGACATGGACAGCATAGAGGGCGTGGAAAACGGCGTCATCAAGGTAAAGGAAAACGAGAGAAAAGCCCTTCCGATTCCCAAGCTCTACGGAGTTGCGGCCTCCGGCAGCTATAAGTATGAGTCCAATGACAGTTATATTGCCTCGGTGGTCGGCACCGAAGTGGTGGGCTATCAAATCGGCGAGACCAGAATTGTGGTCAGCTCCACAAAGGGGAATTACAAGGAGTACATTCCCATCCAGGTGATTGCCGACCCCACCACCACCATTGAGGCGGGGACGATCGGCAGCGGGGACACCCTGCCCTTCGGGTCCAGCTTTATGGAGAGGAAGTTTGATGAGCAGCTTGGCGGCAAGGTGGTGAGCGTCACAGGCTTGAAGGTCTCCTCCACCGACTGCGGTACGCTGTACTACAACTATCACGCTGAGGCCGAGCCAGGCCCGGGCGTGGGCGGAGTGGAGACGTACTACCGCAACCCAGGCCCTGGCCAGATGGATTTGGCGGATGTAACCTTTGTTCCCAAGGGCACCTTTATCGGCGGCTTGGTGGAGATCAACTATACCGCCGTCACAGAGGATCGGGAGACCTACGCCTGTAAAATTGTCCTCACGGTCAGGCCGGATAGCGGGTCCAGTGCTGGAATTTCCCTTCTCACGCCCTATAACACGGCCGTCAAATTCAGCGGAACGGAGTTTGGCCGGGTATGCCGCGAGAAGATCAGTGCTCAGCTCAATTATGTCTCCTTCTCTCTGCCCCCGGTGCGGCAGGGCACCCTGTACACCAACTATGTCAATGAGAATAACTACGGCAGCATCGTCACCATGCGGGACCGCTACAGCCAGAAGGATCTGGACAACGTCTGGTTCGTCCCTGCTCCCGGCTATGAGGGGGATGTGACGATCTACTATACCGGTCGGGGCGTGGGCGCCTCGGGCGCCTCCTACTCCGGACAGGTGAAAGTCACCGTAGGCCGGGAGGGCGGTGTGGATATCGGCGGTCTGGCCTACGATGTGTCCAAAGGCGGCGTGGCCCGCTTTGACGACACAGACTTTAACAATTACTGCCAGGATGTCCTGGACAGCAGACAGACCCTCAGTTTTATCCGCTTTGATTCTCTCCCCTCTGCCGACCAGGGCGTGCTGTACTACGATTACCGCTCCACCAGCAGTACGGGGAGCCGGGCGGTGGCAGGTACTTCCTACTACTACGGCACCCGCACGCCGCGGATTGATCGGCTGGCCTTTGTCCCGTCAGAGGGCTTTACCGGTACCATTAAGCTTCCCTTTACTGGACAGACGGCAGACGGTACCCACTTTGCCGGCAATGTGGAGATCAACGTCCGGGGGGGGAGTGGATCTGGAGATATCACCTATCAGTGCAAGCCGGGCAAAACGGTATATTTCAACGATACCCACTTTAACCGCCTGTGCCGAGAGCTGACCAACAGCGCCCTGAGCTACATTGAGTTCCAGGGTCTGCCCAACAGCTCGGACGGCACCTTGTACTATGGCAGCCGGGCGGCCAGCACCGGTACGCGCTACCGCAACGGGAGCAGCGCCCCCCGCATCGACAACCTGTCTTTCCGGGCCTCCAGCCGCTTTTCCGGCGCGGTGGATATCCCCTTTGTGGGGACGGCCGCCAGCGGGGAGACGTTCTATGGAGTGGTTACAATAGACTCCGAGAGCACGGGCAACAGCGATGACTATATTCATTACTACACCGACTCAAAAACCGCGGCAGTCTTCAAGCAGGACGACTTTGACGACCTGTCTCAATGGCTGACCGAGCGCAATGTGAGTACAGTCAAATTTGAAATTCCCGCCACCAGCCAAGGTGACCTGTATCAGAACTACCGCTCCAGTTCCAGCAAGGGCAGCCGGATTACCTCCAGGAATACTACCATCAGCGGCAGCAGTCTGGACCGAGTGGCCTTTATCCCCGCCAGCGGCTTCACCGGCGTTGTGGATATCGATTTTACTGCCAAGGCCACCAACGGGGACGAGTTTAGCGGCACTGTTGAGGTGGAGGTTGAGCGGCCCAGCGCGGATGTTACTGTGCGCTACTCCACCCGAGTCAGTCCGGTGAACTTCCACAGCGGAGACTTTGGACGCAGCGGTTATACCCTGCGCTCTGTCAAATTCGGGTCCATGCCCGCCAGCAGCGCCGGACACCTGTATTACCGATATACCAGCCCGACCCAATATGAGCGGCAGGCCAGCACCGGTTCCACCTATAACGTCAGCGGCAGCAGTCTGATCTCCGATCTGACCTTTATCCCGAAAGCCGGATATACCGGAACGGTGACCCTGCCCTACACGGGGACCAATTCCAACGGTTCCACCTTCGAGGGGGAAGTGATCATTACCATTACGCCCGCCTACAGCTCGGCCTACTTCAACGATATGAGCGGCTATAATGACCAGCAGCGGGCGGCGGTGGACTATCTCTATGAGAGCGGTATTACCACCGGTGTGGGCGGGGGGCGGTATGGCCCCACCTCCTCCATCACCCGAGGAGACTTTGCCCTGATGGTCTACAAAGCCTTTGGGCTGAGCACGGCCAGTTCCTCCGGGCGCTTCAGCGATGTGCCTTCCAGCGCCTACTACGCTCAGGCGGTAAACGCTCTGGCCTCGCTGGGGATTGTGAGCGGAGTGGGCGGAGGCCGCTTCGGCCCCAACAATCGGGTTACCCGGGAGGACGCCCTCATCATGGTCCGTCAGGCCATGCGGGCGGTGGGTTGGAGCGCCAGCGACGGCTACTCCAGCACCTTGTCCGCTTACAGCGATGGGAACACCGTCTCAGAGTATGCTAAGGGTGCAGTGAGCTTTGCGCTGCAAATGGGCTACCTGCCTGTGAGCAACGGACGGGTGGCGCCCCGTGAGCAGCTGACCCGTGTGGATATGGCGCAGATCCTCCACCGGGTGCTGACCACATAAAGACATGTAAAACTCCCGCGGTCCTCGTGTTGGACCGCGGGAGTTTTGAGGTTTGCAGCAGTCTGAATTCCGGGGTTAAAACCGGTGTACCCAGCCGGAGAGAAACCAGACCGGCGCCAGCCATGTGAACATGTAGATCAACAGGTTGAGGGGGGACAGAGAGGTGTATGCCCCCACCGAGGTGAGGTAGGCGGCTAGCGCCATACCTAGAAGAGAGCCGGCGCAGCACAGAGCGGTGCCCAGCCGGACGGCCCATCGCAGCCGCTTGGCGGCGGCAATGGATTCGGCGAAGGGGAGCAGGCCCTCCCGGCATAGCAGGGCGGTGAGGGTGCCGTCGTGATCCTGGTCGGGGTCGGACAGCTCCCGCCGCCGCTCAATGGGCGGAAAGGCCATCTTGTCCGCCGCCAGCTTGAACCGCTGCTGGAGCATGGCGGGAATCAAATTGAAATCCCGGGTGGCCAGTACTGGTCCCACCTTCTCCATCATCAGCGCCTCCAAAGCGGGGAAGACGGTGTCGGGCAGAGCGTAGCTCAGAGCGAAGATGCCGGCTAACTCCCCATCTATGGCACAGAAGACGGCGCTCTTTACATTCAGCCCCTGGGGCAGCTTGATCTCCATCAACTTCATAAAGGCGGCGGAGCCCACCAGGACCTGATCGCCTCGGATGTTGGCGGACAGACCGCCCCCCTCGTGGCAGGTTAGACTGTCCGCCCGGCGCATCAGACCGCCCATAGAGCGCAGCTGATCGTGAAACAGCTTGGTCAGGCCGCTGCCGGAATCTCGAATCAGGGTGGCTGTGTAGGCTACCACCCGCTCAGCGGGGGAGTCGCCCATGACCTTAAAGCCGTTGAGCTCTACATAGCCGGGCGGAAAGAGGTCCCCGTCGGTAATCAGAACCCGGTCCCCCCTGCGGGAGCAGGATATGCCAGGCCACCCGGCCAGGGCCGCTCCGCTGGGAGCCAGACGGCGGGCCACCTTGTGAAAGGGGCGGCCATAGACCAGACAGCCGCCAAAGGCGGTGGTGGCGGTGAGCAGGGCGGACATGGCCCACAGCAGCCGCTCCGGGTGCTCTCCCCCTACGGAGACCATCAGAGCACAGGCGATATCGCCCAGCAGCAGCAGGGGACACACCCGCCGAAAGATCCGCTGCGCCCCGTCGTCAGTCTGAATCTGACTGCCGAAGCCCTCGGACGTACCCGACCACTTGCAGTAAGTATCCCGCTCGCTCCACTTCTCTGGGTCCAAGGTAACCCGGTAGGGGGTGGCGGTAGAAGCCGCGGTGCGGCAGGACAGACGCAGGGCACAGCGCTTGTGGTAGAGACCGTGGAGATGAAAAAACAGGCCTGACAGACAGACCAGCGTGTAGGGCAGGCGGCCGGAAGACGGTTCAGCCAGGGCCATATTGATCCCGTCCGCCAGGGTAAAGGCACAGGCCAGGGCGGCCATGGTGTCCATTCCAAAACGCAGGCGAAAGGCCCGGGCGATCCCTGTGAAGAGCAGATCTGACGCCAGCAGAACGCCTGCGCCCAGCAGGGCCACAGAGACCCAGCACTGAATTTCCGGCTGATTCAGGGGGGGGATCCAGGCCGGCCCCAGCAGAGGAGCGGCCGTCTGGACCAGGGCCAGCAAGGCCAGCAAGAGAAGCAGCAGCGCCCGAATGCGCATCCATCTCAGCCCGCGGCCGTACCGCTTTGCCAACTCCTGGGGAGGGGTGTCGGGGGGAGGGGGCTCCTGGCGCTTGGGGCGGCGCCACTGGCGAGAGGGGATATCCTCATCCAACTCTTCCTGGTCGGTGCCGGGGATGAGGCGCTCCAGCCGGCGGATCTCCTGCTTGTCGAGGGACTCGTCCTCCTCAAACATGTGCTCAGCATAGTCGTCTACCTTGCGGTTCAAATCCTTGACAAAGGCGGATAGGACACTCTCCTCCTGGGGGAAGGGGATCACTGGAGCGGGCTCCTGGGCGGGCGGTTCAGGATCGGCGGGGGCGTCAGGAAAACTTGGCGCCTGAACAGACGGTTCCTGAGGAGATTCTGGCTGAACTGGGGGCTCAGGGGGCGCGCCGGGAAAGGCCACCACCCTGCCCGACTGCCTGGATTTGACAGCAGCTGCGGACTGGGATTTGGATTTGGATATTTTGGCCCACTCAATGGTGTTGAAACGGGCCTCCTGCTCCTCTGGCTCAGATTCTTCTGGTGTCTGAAGGGGGGCTGCGTACTCGGCCAGGATATCGTCCAGAGAGAAATCCCCGCCGTCGGCGTCTCCAATCAGCGACTTGATGTCGATCAGCTCACCCTTGTTTAATTTTTTGTCTTGGTCGCTCATGGGAGGACTCCTTTGCGGGTATAGGTTTGTGCCAAACAGCTCCCCTGTGAAAGGGAGGGGGCCGTAGCCTGGGGGGCGGCTTTTTTCAGAGAGGAAATTCCACAGCTACAGCTTCCGCAGGGAGCCGCCCTGCGGAATTTCCTACCCTTCGACTCTCTGCCGTACCGCCTCGTAGAGAAGCACGGCCGCGGCAGCGGAGGCGTTGAGGGAGTTAATCTTACCGAACATGGGGATGGATACGGTGAAGTCGCAGTTCTCCGTCACCAGCCGGCCCAGGCCGGAGCCCTCGCTGCCAATGACAATGGCTGCGGGACCCTTCAAATCGGCCTGGTATAGGGAGGTGGTCCCCCCCATGGCCGCCCCAAAGACCCAGATCCCCGCCTCTTTCAATTCCTTCAGCAGGGCGGGCAGGTTGGGCACCCGGGCTACGGGCACATGGGCCACCGCCCCGGCGGAAGTTTTCCCCACGATGGCGGTGAGGCCGGCAGAGCGGCGCTTAGGGATGATGACTCCGTGGGCCCCGGCGGCGTCGGCGGTGCGGATGACCGCCCCCAGATTGTGAGGGTCGCTGAGCTCGTCGCACACCACAATCAGGGGCTTCTCTCCCTTCTCCCGGGCAGCGTTGAGAATGTCGTCCACGCTGGCGTAGGCCCGTACGGCGGCCTGGGCAATGACCCCTTGGTGGGAGTGCGTGCGGCTCATGTTGTCCAGCTTGTGCCGGTCGGCGTCCACCACCACAATCCCCTTTTCCCGGGCGGCGGAGGCGATGTGTCCGAGGGTGGCGTCGGTCTCACCCTTGGCGATGAAAATTTTGTCGATGGTTACTCCGGCCCGCAAGGCCTCGATCACGGCGTTGCGGCCCTCAATGATGCCGTCATTCTCCTGTTCCACAGGGGCGGAACGGCGCAAGGGGGGGCGTTTATTCATAGGGATCCAGTCCTTCCAGTGTCGAAATCACACACGAAATACATTTTACCACATTTACTTGTTGGAGGGAAGTGGGAATTTTCTATCGGAGCATATTTTACCGACGCAGAGCGCGCCGAATTTGGCGCGCTATTTTGGAGGGAACGGCGTGTCCAGTGCCCGCGGTCTATGGGCGGCAAGGGAGTGTCGAAAACCGGTCACAGAAAGTTTACTGGAAGTTTACATGGGATTTTCTTGTTTTTATTGCCGGACTGTGGTATGATACCCTTTGACCCGCTTACAATAATGCGAAAATGGAGGTACGCTCCTTGAAACCAGATAAAGGAAACAACAAAAAGAACGCCTTTGGCCTGATCTCACTGATTCTGTGGGCCCTGGTGCTGACGTTGATGTTCCGCAGCTGTACCAGCTCCTACGCCAATTCCAATCAGAAGCAGGTGCCCTACTCCACCTTCCGTCAGTGGGTGGTGGCCGACCTGGTGGAAGCTGTCAAGCTGGAGAACAGCCTGTTTACCATCACCCTGAAAGAGGGGGTGGAGGAGGAGGCCAAGGCCTACATTCCAGAGGACGACAGTGCCCAGACGAACAATAACCTGTTTGCCTGGATGCCCATTCAGAACGACCGGGAGACCGTGTATGTCACGACTCCGCCCCCCATCACGGACCTGGAGCTGGAAAGGCTGCTGACAGATCACAATGTCCACCACTGGACTGACCCGGTGGACAACTCCACCCAGATCCTCTACCTGCTGCTCACCACTGTTCTGCCCATCGTCATTATGGTGGGCGCCATGGTCTTCTTGATGCGGGGCATCGGCGGCAAGGGGGGCATGGGCGGCATCGGCGGCGTAGGCAAGGCAAACGCCAAGGTCTATGTGGAGAAAAAGACCGGCGTCACCTTCCGGGATGTGGCTGGTCAGGACGAGGCCAAGGAGAGTTTGGAGGAGATTATAGACATTCTCCATAACCCCCAGAAGTACACCGAGATCGGCGCCAAGCTGCCCAAAGGCGCTCTGCTGGTGGGCCCGCCAGGTACCGGCAAGACCCTGCTGGCCAAGGCCGTGGCCGGCGAGGCGGGGGTGCCCTTCTTCTCCATCAGCGGTTCCGACTTTGTGGAGATGTTTGTGGGTGTGGGCGCGTCCCGTGTCCGTGACCTGTTCAAAGAGGCCAGCAAAATGGCCCCCTGCATCATCTTCATTGATGAGATTGACACAATCGGCAAGTCCCGTGACAACCGCATGGGGGGCAACGACGAGCGAGAGCAGACCCTGAATCAGCTGCTGGCTGAGCTGGATGGCTTCGACCCCGGCAAGGGCGTCATCGTCCTGGGGGCCACCAACCGGCCTGAGGTGTTGGACAAAGCGTTGCTCCGCCCCGGCCGATTTGACCGGCGCATCACCATCGACCGGCCCAACCTGGCGGGCCGTCTGTCCACCCTCCAGGTCCACACCCGAAAGATTAAGTTGGCCGAGGACGTGGACTTGAAAAAGATTGCTTTGGCCACCGCTGGCACGGTGGGAGCGGATCTGGCCAACCTGGTGAACGAGGCGGCGCTTCGGGCGGTCCGCCACGGCCGCCGGGCTGTCAACCAGGAGGACCTGCTGGCTTCCTTTGAGTTTGTCATCGCCGGCAGCGAGAAAAAGAACTCGGTTCTCACCGAGTTTGAACGCAAACTGGTGGCCTACCATGAAGTGGGCCACGCCATGGTGGCCTATAAGCAGAAGAACGCTGAGCCAGTACAGAAGATCACCATTGTGCCCCACACCGAGGGCTCCCTGGGTTACACCCTGCTCATGCCCGAGGAGGACAAGACTAACCTGCGTACCAAGGAGGAGCTGATGGCCAAGATCGCCGTGTCCATGGGCGGCCGTGCCGCTGAGGAAGTGGTGATGAACACCATGACCAACGGCGCTTCTCAGGACATCCAGGAGGCCACCAACATCGCCCGGAACATGGTGGCCATGTACGGCATGAGCGAGGAATTCGGCATGATGGCCCTGGGCTCTGTCCGCAACCAGTATCTGGAGGGGGGCTACGGCCTGGACTGTGCCCAGGACACCGCCGCTGTCATGGATAAGGCGGTGAAGGCCATTCTGGACGTGTGCTACCGGGATGCGGTGGAGGTCATCAAGGCCAACCGAGAGGATATGGACAAGGTAGTGGCCTATCTGCTGGAGAAGGAGACCATCACCGGCGGTGAAATGGTGGCCATTATTGAGGGCCGAGACCCCGCCCTGGTAGAGGACGCCTACGCCTCCACCCGCAAGGGGGCGAAGCCCCTCCCCGGGGATATTGAGCCCCCCGCCCGTTCCATCCACATAGTCAGCGAAGAGATCAAAGCCCCCGCGGCCATTGAGGCACCGGAGGGCGGGACCTCGGCGGAAGAAACGTCGGGGGAGGCCGCTGAGACGGAGGAACAGGGGCCGCCGACAACACAGGAGTCTGTTCAGCCGGAGGAGGCACCGGCGGACACGGAGGAGAAATCTGAATAACTCAAAGGCGCCGCCCTGCCAGGGCGGCGCCTTTTCTATATCGCTTTCAGTGCTTCGTTGGCCGTTCGGACCAAGTATCCCATGGCCTGAACGGGCCACTTGCCGGCAGCGGTCTCGCCGGTCAGCATAAGGGCGCAGGCTCCGTCCAACACGCCGTTGTAGATGTCGCACACCTCTGCACGGGTGGGAACGGGACGCTGTTCCATGGACCACAGCAGCTGCGTAACCAGGCAGAAGGGCTTTTTGGCCTCTCGGCACCGCCTGGCTACATCCTTTTGAATGGCTGGCAGTTTCCAAAGAGGGATGGAGTTGCCCAGATCGCCCCTGGCGATACAGATTTGGTCTGCCTCCTCCATGATCTCATCCAGATGATGGTAGCCCTGTTGGTTCTCAATCTTTGCCATCACTTGCACCTGTGACAGCCCCAGGCGGGCTAAATTTTCCCGTAGAATCTCTACATCCCGGCGATTGCGGACGAAGGGTTGGAGAATATGGGTCACGCCGAATCGAGCCGCCTGGGCCAAATTTTCCAGGTCGGCCGGGGTGAGAGTGGGCGTATCTACGTCAGAGCCCAAGAGGGACAGGCTCTTCTTGCTCAGCAGTGTCCCGCCTTGGAGTACTCGGCACAGCAGGACCGTGGGGCTGGTGCGCCGGACCTCCAGCAATAGGGCGCCGTCGTCAATGGAAATCTGCTGTCCGCGTTTTGCAGTCTGTAGGATGACCTGGGGGATCGGAATTCCGCCGTCGCCCAGAAGAATGTCCGCCCCCTCCCGGAGCGGGATGGGCCGAGACAACTCCCCCACGCGCAGCTCCGGTCCCTGAAGATCTAGAATCAGATGGGCTCCTTGACATCCGGCTTTGCGGGCGGCTGGCCAGTAGAGCTCCTCCAGGAGCGGGGCGCACTGGGACAGACTGGTGTGGGACATGTTGAGACGAGCGCCCGTCATGCCCGTCTGAAACAGCTGGTCCAGAATGTCCCGCTTGGCGCAGGGGTCGCCTAAGGTAGCATAAAATTCCATACGATTTCCCCCAATTTGTTCTTTATTTCTATTATGAGGGCTACAGACCAGGAAGTCAATGGTAATTTGAGCGTGTGGACGGTCAAGGCCAGCGCTCCCGCCGATTTGGAATAGGATAAGGCGGCGGGATGGACTTGCCCTTTTCCCCATTTTCCAGTATAATGGTCGGGAAGAGAGGAGAGGTACCATGCGAATTATGGCCATCGACTACGGCGACGCCCATACTGGGGTAGCCCTGTCCGACCCCACAGGTTTTTTGGTGGGGGCCACGTTTACAATCAATAGCCGGCATCAGGACGTGGTGCTGAACGAGCTGTTCCAGCTGATTGAGGAGCACCACCCGGGGGAGGTGGTGATGGGGTTTCCCAGGAATATGGACGGAACCGAGGGGCCCAAGGCCCAGCTCTACCGGGAATTTGCCGCCAGACTGGAGAAGATCGCCGGCATGGAGGTGATCCTTTGGGACGAGCGGCGTACTACCATCGATGCCCACCAGATTCTGTTTAACCAGGGCAAAGATGCCCGGAAGCGGAAGAAGATTGTGGATGCCGTGGCCGCCTCTCTGATTTTGGAGAACTATCTGGATTTTAAGCGAATGAAACAGGAGTGACTTTATGATGAAACGATATTCCAGCGCCCTGCTGGCCCTGCTGCTGGCCCTGTCCCTCACCGCCTGCGGCGTCCAGGGGGAGAATTCCTCCTTTGTGCCTTCTGCGTCCCATGATAAGATTGTAACGGCTGTCCCAGGGGACGGCTCCACCCCGGAGGACAGCAGTCAGCCGGCCCCGGATAGCAGCTTCCCTGACCAGAGCCAGGGTTGGGACAATGGGAGCGCCAGTGAGGGCAACCGCCCAGACGGCAAGACCAGCGAAGGAAATGACCTCGTTGACGAGGAGGGCTGGTACACCTCGAAGGAGGAGGTAGCCCTATACATCCACCTGTACAACTGTCTGCCTGACAACTATGTCACCAAGAAAGAGGCGGAGGAGGCCGGCTGGAGCGGCGGCAATGTGGAGCGATACACCGGCGAGGGCACCGCCATCGGCGGGTCCCGCTTCGGCAATCGGGAGGGTTTGCTGCCCAAGGAGCAGGGCCGCGTTTACACAGAGTGCGACATCGACACCGTGGGGGAGAACTCCCGAGGGGCCAAGCGCATCGTCTTCTCCAACGATGGGTTGATTTACTACACCGACGACCACTACGAGAGCTTTGAGCTGCTGTATGGAGAGCCATAAACCAACACAGGCCCCGCCGTGACCGGCGGGGCCTGTTCGTCTATTTGGGGGCGGTTCCGTCCAGAAAATCCCGGAGCCAGTCCAGAAAGTCCAGGCCGTTGCCGTAGGGGGCGATCCCCACGTCAGCCATGTCCCACACCTCGCCCTTGGCCCCGCCGCAGACGATGAGCCGGTAGGACTGCCCACAGCCCCGGTCCACCAGCTCAATCTGCCCGTTTGTGGTGGCGGCGGCAATTTTCCGGCCGGTGGCGGAGTCGTCGTCCTCCCAGCACCAGCTTTCCCGGTGGGAAAACCGCTTTTTGATCCCCTCCGGGTCGTAAAGCACCTCCGACAGGGGCGGGAACTTGTAGAGGAAAGAGTCAAGCTTCACCTGGAAGCCGTCGCCGATCTGGGTGAGAAAGGCCACATATTCCTTGGGCAGCTTCACGCCGGTTTTCTCCTGAAAGGCGGTGATGTCCGCCCGTTTCAGGGGCGGTCCAGGGGTGACGCCCAGCTTCTCCAGCCGTTCCCGGACCTCCTCAATGGCGGTTTTGATCTCCTCGGCGGACTTGCCCGCCTTTTTCAACCCCAGCTTCTTCCGCTCGATGCCCAGGATGTGCTCCCGGCCCTGGAAGGCGGACAGGTCCACCACCTGGGTTTTGCGCAGGTTCAGGTCGCGGAGCTGCGGCAGGGAGGCCAGACAGGACACGTCCTCCACCGCCGTGCCGTACAGCCAGATCATCTCCAGGGTGGGGATGGTGGCCAGCGGAGACACGTCGGTCACCGGAGTGCCGCTGAGGACGATCTCCTTCAGGCTGGGGTGCCCCGCCAGAGGGGATAGGTCGGAGACGGCGGTATCCACAACGGACAGCTCTGTCAGATTGGGGCACGCCGCCAGTGGGGACAGGTCGCTGAGGCCTGGGTTGTTATTGAGATTGAGCCACTCAAGGGACTCCATGCCCCGCAGACACTCCAGATCGTCGATCTCGGTCACAGAGAGGGAGGACAGTTTGTCGGGCAGCTTTGGCATATTGCAGCGGGGTGTGGTGTGAAGGCTCAGGGTCTGCAATTCTTTCAGCGGCGTCAGGTCGCAGGGGAGAAATTCCGGCCCGCCGCTGATGGTAAGGTGCCGTAAGCCAGTGAGCTCCGCCAGGGGGGAGATGTCCCGCACCTGGCAGTCGTAAAGGGTCACCTCGTCCAGCTCCCGTAGCCTGGCCAGGGGGGAGATGTCCGTCAGAGGCGGACGGGTTTTGTAGCCAAAGTAGTGGAAAATATACCGCCGGTCGCTGTGGGTAGAGGTTTTGTAGATCATCTCCGGCTCGGTATTGTTGAGCCGGGCCATTTCGGCAAAGACATCCCGCTCCAGCGGGGTCAGCGTATAGTCCTTCATGATGTCACCTCTTCTGTTAGGGTAGCTGCAAGGCCCCGGGATGTAGGGCAAGGACTCTGCCCTTGCCTGATCGGGTTACCGCCTCGGTGGAGAGGCAAGGGCAGAGCCCTTGCCCTACACATGGTACCCGGTCCATTCAAATTACCGCTCACATTTCCAGAAGAAGGCGCTGTAAGGGGGCAGCTCGGAGCCGCCGCCGAAGTCGTGTTTTTCCCCAGAGATCAGGTCCACCGCCAGGCCGCAGCCGGCGTCGAAGTGGGCGGTGTAGGGGGAGGAATCGGCGTTGATGGCCACCAGCACCCGCTCCTCGTCGCACCTGCGCTCGAAGATGATCTGCTTGTTGGTGAGTACCACGTTGCGGTAGGCCCCATAGCACAGGGCGCGGCTGCCCTTCTTGGCCTCGGCCAGCTGGGAGATCCAGGTGGTGAGGTCGTTCCACTCCGGCTTCTCCAGGGCGGGGCGCAGCTCGGCGTCACTGCCGTGGCCCTTGGCCCCCTTCATCCCCCACTCGCTGCCGTAGTAAATGGCGGGCACCCCGGGCATCCCGAAGGCCATGGCCCAGGCGGGGGTCAGGTGGTCGGGGTTGGTGAGCTGGGAGGCGATGCGGGTCACGTCGTGGTTGTCCAGGAAGGACAGCAGGTGCCTGCCCTTGTACAGAGTCCACTGCTCCGGGCCAAACTGCCGGGCCAGAGAGTGTCCAATTTCGAACATGTTCATGGAGTTGAAAGCGGACCACAGCCCCTTGTAACACTCGTAGTTGGTCACCGAGTGGCACATGTCGTCGGCCATCCAGCGGTTATAGTCCCCGTGGAGGGTCTCACCCATGAGGAGGAAATCGGGCTTAAGGCTGTTGGTAAAGGCGCGCAGCTGCTTGAGGTACTCCGGGGGTAGGCAGTAGGCCACGTCCAGCCGCAGTCCGTCCACCCCGAACCGCTCTGCCCAGGAGCGGATGGCCTCAAACTGGTGATTCACCACCGCCGGATTCCACAGGTTCAGTTTGACCAACTCGTTGTGGCCCTCCCAGCCCTCGTACCAGAAGCCGTCGTTGTACTCGGTGTTGCCGTCGAAATTGAGGTTGAACCAGTCCTTGTAGGGGCTGTCCCACCGCTTTTCCTGCACGTCCTTGAAGGCCCAAAAGCCCCGCCCCACGTGGTTAAAGACCCCGTCCAGTACGACCCGCAGGCCGGCTTCGTGGAAAGCCTGACAGACCTTGGCCAGGTCGTCGTCGTCGCCCAGCCGGGGATCGACATGGAAGTAGTCTCGGGTGTCGTAGCCGTGGCGGTCGCTGTCGAATACCGGGTTGAGCAGCACGGTGTCCGCCCCGGCGCTTTTGATATGGTCCACCCAGTCCAGCAGGCGCAGGATGCGGTGTACGGTGCTGCCGTCGTTCTCCGCCGGCGCGCCGCACAGGCCCAGGGGATAAATCTGATAGATCACTGCTTGGTCAAACCACATAAGATATCTCTCCTTTCGCCCGAGGGCGAGAATTTGTCCTTGCCTATCATACTATATCAGGCCGGTTTTCGCAACCCCCGTCCCCTGGGAGGGGCCTTTGCCAGAGGGGATTTTGACCGTGCTACAGCAGCGATGTGACCTCGGGCCGGCGTTTTAGTTCCTGGTCCAGGCAGTCCAAAAAGGCACAGGTGAGTTCCTTTCTGCGCTGGTGACCCTGTAGGTAGTAAATAATCTCGTCGGCGGGGCCATGTTCCAAGGTACAAAGGGCGAGCCCCAGCTTGCGGGCCAGAGGGACGGCCACCACTGCAAGAAAGACCTCAATATATAACCTATCACTTATATTATATTGGGAGAATTGGCATTTTACAAGGGGAATTTCTGCTGGTATACTGGGGGGGAATTTTATAGGTGCGGCCCTGGTCACCTGCTCGGCGCGAAGACAGTGACAGGCGGACTACAGGCCGGCCCTTCGCTGCAACCAAGAAGGAGAGATCGACATGGACCATGTACAGCTCACCCGGGGCAATATTGGCTGTCAGCTGATTGCTCTGTCCGCACCTATGCTGGCGGGCAATATCTTACAGCAGCTGTACAACACGGTAGACGCGGTGATTGTGGGCCGTTTTGTAGGGGAGAGTGCGTTCGGGGCGATTGGGGTGGCCGGGTCTGTGATGAATCTGTTCCTCTTCCTCATCAGTGGTGGGTGCGATGGGGTGGGCACCCTGCTTTCCCAGTTCTACGGGGCGGGGGACGACCGAACGTTTCGCCGGGGGTTCTATCTGTCTGGAGTGTTCGGCGCGGGAATGTCGGCGGCGCTCACCATGTTTGGGCTGCTGCTTTTACCCGGCCTGCTGGGCCTGCTCCGCACTCCGGACAATGTGGCCAGCTATGCGACAGAGTATTTGAATATTATTTTTCTGGGTTTTCCAGCCGCCTTTGCCTACCACCTGGTCTCTGGCATACTGCGGGCGGTGGGCAATACCAGAGCGGCGCTGTTCTTTCTGGCTGTATCCATGGGGGCCAACCTGGCCCTGGATGTGCTGTTGGTGGCCGGGATGTCCATGGGGGTGGCGGGGGCGGCGCTGGCCACAGTGATTGCCCAGGCCCTAGCTGCCGGACTGTGCGGAGTCTATCTGCAAATCCGCTTTCCCGAGCTGGTATTCAGCCGGGGGGATATGGTGATGGATTTGCCCCTGCTCAGGCGCACTGCCCAGTTCAGCTTTGTCACATCCCTGCACATGTGCAGCCTCTATATTGGCAAGCTGCTGGTCCAAGGGACGGTAAATTCTTTGGGAGCAGAGGCCATTGTCGCGTTTACCGCGGCCACAAGGATAGAGGGCTTTGCCAACTCGTTTGGGGACAGCGGCGCGGCGTCGGTGGCGGTCTTTACCGGGCAGAACACCGGGGCGGGGGAGAAACAACGGGTGTGGAAGGGCTTTTGTCAGGGGGAGAGGCTTCTGCTGGCTTTTGGTGTCTTCATATCCCTGGTGATGCTCCTGGGGGCGGAGCCATGCCTGCGGCTGGTGCTCCCTGGGGAGAGTGTCTCCAGTCTGGGGCCGGCAATGAGCTATCTGCGGCTGGTGGCCTGTTTTTATGTGTTCAACTTTTTAGGGAGCGGCCTGGCGGGCTATTTTCGAGGCCGGGGCCGGGTCAATATTCCAGTGATCGGGGCAGCGGGACATATCTCCCTGCGGGTGGCCTTGTCCGCCCTTCTGGCCCCGGTGATGGGGCTGCCTGCTGTGGCCCTGGCCACTGGACTGGGATGGATCGGGGTTGTTGCCTTCTGGAGCGTCCTGGTCTGGCGGGAGGGGGAGAAGTGGGGATAGGCGATGTAAAGGACCGGGGACATAAGTCCCCGGTCCTATGTAGTGTGCAGATGAGATGGTTTACCAGCGGCTATCCCGTTTCAGTCGGAAGGAACTCACCAAGTTCTTGAGTAGATTGGACTGGGAGGACAGCTCCTCGCTGGCGGCAGCACTCTCCTCGCTGGTGGCGGAGTTGGTCTGAACTACGGCGGAAATCTGGCTGATCCCCTCGGTGACCTGGTCAATGGCGGTGGTTTGACTTTCAACCGCGTCCACCACAACGGACATCCGGGCGGTTACACCGGCGGCGCTCTGGCTGGTGCGCTCCAGAGACTGGGTGACCTTGCTGACCACGTCGCTGCCCTCCGTAACCGAGGCGATGGAACTTTCAATCAGCTCCTTGGTGGCCTTGGCGGCTTCGTCAGACTTGTTGGCCAGATTACGCACCTCGTCGGCCACAACGGCAAAGCCTTTGCCGGCAGAACCGGCCCGGGCGGCCTCCACAGCGGCGTTCAGAGCTAGAATGTTTGTCTGGAAAGCGATGTTCTCGATGGTGGCAATAATTTTGCTGATTTCCTCCGAGGAATTGGAGATTTTTTCCATGGCCGTGTTCAGCTGCTTGACGTAATCGACACTGACGCCTAGCTGGGCGCCGGCTTGGTCCACAAACTGGCCGGCCTCTCTGGTGGCCTGGGCGGTACGCTTGGCGTTGTCCGCAATCTCGTTGACGGTGGCGGACAGCTCCTGGACAGAACTGGCCTGCTGCGTGGAGCCTTGGGCCAAGGCCTGGGCGCTGTTAGATACCTGATTGGAGCCGGCGGACACCTGTTCCGCGCTGGCTCTGATCTGGCCCACCGTGTCGTTCAGTTTATCCGCAATGCTGTCCAGAGACTGTCTGATGGACACAAAATCGCCCACGTAGTGCTGTTGGGCGCTGTTAGTCAGGTCGCCGCTGGAAATGGAGTTCAGCACGCTGGAAATTTCTCCGATATAGGCCCGCAGGCGGCGGATGGTCTCCTCAAAGATCTGCCCCAGCTTGCCCATCTCGTCGTTGGAACGGACGCTGACGCTGATCTCTTCGCCGCTGGTCAGACCCAGGTCGCCCTGTTCCAGGCGCTCAGCCACGTGGGTGATCTCAGCCAGGGGATAGGAGACCGACTTTTTCAGGAAGGCGGCCATAATTAGAACGCACACAGCGATGATCGCGAGGCTTACCACAGAGGACACGATCACGGTCATGCCGATCTGTCGAGTGACCTCGGCGCTGGAGATGCCGGCAAAAATCAAGCCGTTGACCTTTCCATTGGCGTCTGTTGTGGGGACATAAGAGGCCAAGTACTCCTCATTTAAAATTTTTGCCTTGCCCACGAAGGATTTTCCCTGCTGCAGTATGGTGCTGGACAGGCTGGAAGACAATTTGGTGCCCACCGCCCGGTTTCCATTTTGAATTACAGTGGTATAGGCCCGGGTGTCGCCCTCGAAAATGGTAAATTCGCACCCCATACGGCTTTTCAGGTCGTCCAGTATCTGATTCATGTCCTCACTGCCGTCTGTTTGGCTGAGAATATAGGACAGCATATTGGTTCCGTTAATGCAGCGATCTCGCAGCATGCTGGTTGTCAGACTGCGGAACATGATCACACATATGCCCACCGCAAAGACGACCGATATCATCTGCATGATGACCACCAAATTGCCCACTTTCTGGCCGATGCGCTTTTGCTTTCTGCCTGTGCCGCCCTGGGACGGCTGAATCTTTTTCATCACTTGCTCACTCCAGTTTTAAAAAATTCATTGAGTGGGTATACTGCCCGACTCATCAAGTATAATGTGGAGCGGCCATTTTTGCAAGACCCTTTTCCATTTTTTTGGACGGATTTGGTCCTTTTATTTCAGGGCATCTGAGACCTTTAACAAGGTGTCCTCGTGTGTGTGGTCCACCAGGTGGGTGTAAATTTTTCCAGTTGTCGCGGGGGTGGCGTGCCCCAGGGCTTTGCCGATGTCAAAGAGGGGGACGCCCTGGAAGGAAGCCACAGTGGCGAAGGAGTGACGCAGCCCATGGAGGGTGATACGGGGCAGACCGTTTTTTCGGACAAACCGGGTAAAGGCCAGAGACAGGGCGTTGGGGGAGTAGGGCAGGCCCTTGTGATCCAACAATACGAACTCGCTTGGCGTCTGCCATTTGCGCTCCTGTCGTTCCTGCTCTAAGCGGAGCAGGCGGGCCACGTCGCCGGGCAGAAACAGTGTGCGCACAGAGGAGCGGGTCTTGGTCTCTTTCTGTACCACCGTGGCGCCAAAGGCGGTGCGGGCCTCCCGGATATAGAGCAGCTGGCGCTGGTAATCGATGCAGTCCCACTTCAGACCGCAGATCTCTTCCCGGCGCATACCCAGACTGCCCGCCAACTTGGCGCAGAGTTCCAGTGGATGGCCCTCCAGAAGGGTGTACAGCTGCTTTAATTCCTCGGGGCGGTAGTAGGACGCCTCCTTCTGCTGGGGTCTTGGGGGTTCCACCCGGTCCATGGGGGAGTTGAGCAGCTTATCCTGCCGCACCGCTGCCCGCAGGGCAGAGGAGAGTAGGTCGTGATGACGGCGCAGCGTATTGGAGGAGAGGCTGCAGTTCTGCTGGACCTGGATGTAGTACTGTTGGATGTCCATGGGGGAGAGTTTCAAAAGGGGAATGTGGCCCAAACCAGGGAGAAGATGGTTGTCAATGATTTTTTGATAGCCGTATACCGTGGTCTCCGCCCGGGTGGGGCGGACGATATTGTCCATCCAACTTTCCAGCCAGTCGGCCAGGGTGAGATCGTGTTTTGGGGTGCGCAGTTCCTCCTCCCGGTGGGTGAGAAAGTCTCGCAGACCTAGCCGGGCGGCGTGGAGTGTGCGGTAAGTTTGATACCGCTTTATCCGTTTGCCATCCCTGTCCTTGCCCAAATCCATGCTGACGTAGTAGATTTTCCGGATCTCGTCATAGGAAATGTTGCGCTCCACTGTCTTTCTTGCCATAATCGTTTAACCTCCATATCTTTTTCTATATGACGGATGGCGCCGCCATAGGAAGTTTCCCCCAAGCGAGGAGGAAAATTCATCCTAAAAAAGACTATGGGGGATAAATAGGCTACAGGACAAGAGTTTTTGGCAGAATATGTCGAATTTTGTAAATTATAGTGGTTGAAAGAAAAAAGGGGACTTTCGAATTTTCCCGGATTGTGGTATAGTCGACACACTGGAAACATTGCGGAGTAAGTCCGCTGCTCCCTGTCAGCGGATGGTGCAGTGCATCTGACAAAAAAACAGCCCGGGCACAGCCCGGGTGGAAAGTGGTATCGTTATGCTACAGATCAGAAATTTACCTCTACCCGTAGATGGGGACCTGGATCAGCTGTACAAACGGGCCGCCCGGGCCCTGGGGGTGCGCCCTGGGGCGCTGGGAGAACTGGAGATTGTCCGCCAGTCCATTGATGCCCGGAACAAGCATAATGTCCACTATGTCTATACAGTAGAGCTGTCTTTGCCTAACGAGACTGCTGTAGCCAAGAGCGCCCCTGGCCGGGGTGTGACCCTGACGCAGCGGGTTCCATATGCCTTTCCGGCGGTGAAACGCCGGTCTTCTCTGCGCCCGGTGGTTGTGGGGATGGGACCGGCCGGGCTGTTTGCCGCCCTGTTTCTGGCCCGGAACGGCCTGCCTTGCGTCGTGCTGGAGCGGGGCCAGGATATTGACCGGCGTACCTTGGATGTGGGGGAGTTTTGGGCCACTGGGATTCTGGATGAGGGCTCCAATGTCCAGTTTGGAGAGGGGGGCGCGGGCGCTTTTTCCGACGGCAAGCTGACCACCGGCACCCACGACCGGCGCATCTCCGCCGTGCTGGACGCCCTGGTGGAGGCGGGGGCCCCCGCCGACGTGAAATACTCTCACCGGCCCCACATCGGTACCGATGTGCTGCGGGAGGTGGTGAAGCACATCCGAAGTGAGCTTGTTTCCCTGGGCTGTGAGATCCGCTTCGGCCACAAGCTCACTGGGCTGACGGTGAGCGGTGGCGCTCTGGCTGGAGTGGAGGCGGAAAGCCCTCAAGGGAGCTACCTGCTGTGCGCCGACACGTTGATTCTGGCCCCTGGCCACTCTGCCCGGGACACCTTCGCCATGCTCCGAGATGTCGGCGTGCCTATGGAACAAAAGAGATTTGCCATCGGCCTGCGGGTGGAGCACAGGCAGCGGGATATCAGCTTTCACCAGTACGGCTGCTGTTGGGAGAAACTGCCCCCCTCTGACTACAAGCTGGCCTGCCACCTGCCCAGTGGGCGTTCAGCCTTTACCTTCTGTGTCTGCCCTGGGGGAGAGGTGGTGGCCGCAGCGTCTGAGCGGGGGGGCGTGGTCACCAACGGCATGAGCCGCCGGGCTCGGGACAGGGCGAACATCAACGGCGGGCTGCTGGTGGGGGTGGAACCAGGGGACTTCCCTGGAAAAGATGTGTTGGCTGGGGTTCGTTTTCAGGAGGAGTGGGAGCGGGCGGCCTTCCGGCTGGGCGGCAGTTCCTTCCGGGCCCCGGCTCAGCGGGTGGAGGACTTCCTTCAGCGCCGCCCCTCGGAGGGGCCTGGAACCATTCAACCCACCTACCGCCCTGGTGTCGCCTGGACGGACCTGTCACCCTGCCTGCCTGGCTATGTGACCGACGCCCTGGCCCAGGCACTGCCCCTACTGGACCAGAAGCTCCGTGGCTTTGCGGCCCCAGACGCCGTTCTCACCGGGGTGGAGACCCGGTCTTCCTCTCCGGTGCGCATCCTCCGGGACGAGAGCTTTCAGTCGGCGCTTCGGGGGCTCTACCCCTGCGGCGAAGGGGCGGGCTACGCAGGGGGAATTGTCTCCGCGGCTGTGGACGGTATCCGAGTGGCTGAGGCGGTGGCGGAGGGACACGCAACGGAAGAGGAGGACGGGAGGTGACATCAAAAAATAGCAGTAGGACGGGAAAACCCAGCCCTACCGCCTCCAAATGAATGTTCGCTCCCCCAGATGGAGCAACCAGAGTCCCCCCGCAGCCAAGGCCAAGCGCAGGTAGATATCAAACACCGCAACCTTGCCGTACCGATATGTATCCAGGATATAGCCGCTCTCAATCTGAAACTGGGGGTGGTGGTCTGTCATAAGCTTCAGCATATTCCGCTCTGACGCAGAGGCCTTGCGCACCCGGCCAGATGGCAGCTGGACCTGCCCGCCGAAGAGATTTTGGAACATCAAGTAGTCGTCAAAGTAGACACACAGCCAGGAGCCATCCTCCAGTTCCAGCAGATGGTAATAGTTGTGCTGTCCCTGCATCAGAACGCTGGTGATGGCGGTCTGCCAGCGGGGGAGCGGGTAGCGCAGAAAACAATATTTCTCGAAGTCGGCCCCAGCCTGGAGCGCGTCTCTGCTGTACAGGAGCGGGCAGCGCATCACATTCCTGCCTTTGGCAGTGGCAGGGACTGCTTGGTCATAGAGGCGTACAAGCTCCCCCTGATTGACCACCCGATGGACCGCCTGGCTGGGGCGCTGGCCAGGTTCCGTTCCGCGTCCCGCCCCAAGATCATAAAGGAGTCCGGTGGGAAAGGAGCCCATGACGACCCAGAGCGCAAACAACACGTACAGGGTGTTCCGGGCGGCGGTGTAAAAGACTGGAGGTCTGTGACCCTGCTCCGCTGGGTACTCCTCTACCCCCGCCATCAACAGCCAGCGCCGCAGCTTCTGGACCCGGAAGTCGATAAATATATGGGTGGTGCCGTCTCGACAATAGATGGTCAACTTGGGAATAGGAATACATCGCCGGCGCCCCACTTGAAAACCTCGGATGTGGGACAGGGGAATATCCATATATTCTGGGCCCATCCAGTGGGCACAGAAGATTCGGTGATTGGTCACATGGACCTTTGTATCCTCATGTTTCAGAGAGCCGGAACCGAAGATATCGTGCCAGTAGGCCATCCAGCCCTGGCCGATCAGCTGTTCCCCCGGCTGCAACACAAACTTTGCCGTAATGGGCACCTCCAAGCGTCTCAGAAGGACTGGCCTGCTGTCTCACTGTATGTGGGTGTGGTTGTTGATGTGGTTGGAGCAGTAGCAGTAGTAGCCGTTGCATTTGGAACAGTAGCGGAACTCCATCTCCGGGCTGTCCTGGTCGGTGACGCCGCAGACGGCGCACTTGTGGAGATAGCCCCGGCGCTGGCGCAGCTCCTTCTGGGCTTTTTTAAAGTTGATGGTTTTGGGATCGGTTTGGTGCTGCACTCGGCTGACCTGGCGGCCCATGAGCTTGAGCAGGTCCTCCCAGAAAAACAGCAGGTAGTTGAACAGAGAGACCACAATGAGCAGAATACCGAACCAATCGCCCTCCATCAGGCAGCGAATTACCATCAGAGCTTCGACGGCGGCGGACAACAGGGCCAGCCACTTGGCTTTGACCATGATGATAAAGTAGGTCCGAATATAGGCGTCCGGATAGATGGTGGCAAAGGCGAAGAACATGGACAGCTTGATGTAGGTCATGCTGGGGGTGAAATAGAAGCTGAACGCAGTCATAGAATTGCCCAGAACGGGGAGCAGGCCGTAGACCGCAAAGGTGAGCACGGCATTGAGAATGGCGCCCAGGAAGAAAAAGACGGTGAAACGGGCGGCCCCCCAGAATTCCTCCAGACTGGTGCCCACAAAGTAGAGGAACAGCACCTCAAAGACAAACCAAAACAGATTGGTTTGAATGGGGATAAAAATAAAGGTGACCAGCCGCCAGATTTGTCCTTGGAAGACCAGTTCTGGGTACAGGGCCAGATACTGGTAGAAGGTGAAGTAGGTGGTCCATCCGATGGCATAGGCGATTACCATACCGATGACCAGATATCGGGTCAGGTTGGGAATGCCCAATTTGGGATGGTTATAGCAAAACCGGGAAATCCAGCGCGACAGCGTTTTCAAGGCTGAGTCCTCCTCTGAATCAGAAATCATAACCTTCATTGTACCCGTTTTTTCCAGGAAAGTCTACAGTGAAAGTGTGAACAAATAGAATTTTGCGGGGATGTGATGCGGGGCAAGGACTCCACCCTTGCCCTGCATACAAAAATGTGCTAAGATAGGTGCGACAAAAGCTTCCCCGTATACAGAGGGGATAACAGAACAGGGAGGATTACCGTGAGTATTGTCAAAGATATGTCCCTGGCCCCTTCGGGCCACCAAAAGATCCAGTGGGTGCGGGACTTTATGCCCGCGCTCAGCGGCATTGAGGAGCGCTTCCGCCGGGAAAAGCCCTTCGCCGGGCTGACCATCGCTGTCTCCGTCCACCTGGAGGCAAAGACCGCCAACCTGGGCCTGGTCCTCCGGGAGGGAGGGGCGGAGGTCCACCTTACCGGCTGCAACCCTCTGTCTACCCAGGACGATGTGGCTGCCGCCGTGGCCGACTCCGGCGTAGCCACCTACGGGGTCCATGGGGTGAGCATGGAGGAGTATGAAAACCTTCTCATTGAGACCCTAAAGTGCCGCCCCCACCTGATTGTGGACGACGGAGGCGATCTCGTCAACCTGCTCGGCGGCAAGTGCGCCCAGTACGGCGACCGCCTTCTGGGCGGCTGTGAGGAGACCACCACCGGCATTCACCGCCTCTACGCCCGGGAGCGGGAGGGCATTTTGCCCTGCCCCATGATGGCGGTGAACGATGCCAAAGCCAAGCACTACTATGACAACAAGTACGGCACCGGCCAGTCAACTTGGGACGCCATCATGCACACCACAAACCTGATCGTGGCGGGCAAGACGGTGGTGGTGGCCGGCTACGGGTGGTGCGGCAAGGGCATTGCCATGCGGGCCAAGGGCATGGGGGCCCATGTGGTGGTCTGCGAGGTGGACCCCTTCAAGGCGCTGGACGCCACCATGGAGAACTTTAGGGTGATGTCCATGGACGAGGCCGCCAAGATCGGTGATATTTTTGTTACAGCCACCGGCTGTAAGGACGTCATTGTCAAGCGGCATTTTGAGGTGATGAAAAACAACGCGGTCCTGTGCAACTCGGGCCACTTCGACTGCGAGGTGGACGTGGCTGCCCTGCGCACCATGGCCGCCGAGACCTTCCCCCGCCGGCAGAATATCGAGGGCTTCAAGCTCCCTGACGGCCGCACCCTGAATGTGCTGGCTGAGGGCCGGCTGGTCAACCTGGCCGGGGGGAACGGCCACCCCGCCGAGATTATGGACATGTCCTTTGCCGTTCAGGCGCTGTCTCTGGAGTGGCTGGCCAAGCATAGAGAGGGGCTGGAGAAGAAGGTGTACCTCGTCCCCGATGAGATCGACGACCAGATTGCCCGGGTGAAGCTGGCCGCCATGGGCCTGACCATAGACACCCTCACCGAGGAGCAGAAGGCCTATCTGGCCGGCTGGGAGGCATAGGAGCTCCTGCCTTGGAGAGGAGAAGGCGGGCTGCCTTTAGGGAGGAGAAGCCGCCCTGGGGTGTGGGCCATGCAAGGAAACGGGAGCCCGGCGTTAGCCGGGCGGGGTGAAATGGAGTTTGTGAGGACAATGCATAACGAGCTGACCAAAATTGACCTGCAAAAGATGAGGGAGGAACTGGACTACCGGCGGATCACCCTGCGGCCCCAGCTGCTGGAGGAGGTGAAGGTGGCCCGGGCCTTTGGCGACCTGAGTGAAAACTTTGAATACAAGGCCGCCAAACAGGAGAAGAACAAGAATGAGAGCCGTATCCGCTACCTGGAGAACATGATTAAGACGGCGCGGGTGATTGAGGACTGCTCCTCTGCCGACACGGTGGGGCTGTATGACAAAGTGACCATCTGGCTGGAGGACGAGGAAGAGGAGGAGACCTGGCAGGTGGTGACTACCGTGCGTCAGGATGTGCTTCAAGGCCGAATCAGCAAAGAGAGCCCCATGGGTTCCGCCCTGTTGGGCAGGAGGGCGGGGGAGCGGTTCTACGTTCAGGTGAACCGGGACTTCGGCTATTATGCGGTGGTCCGGTCCATCGAGAAGGGACAGGACGACGGGTCTGTAGAGCTCAACCGCTTCTAAAAAAGTTGGTAAAATGTGGGGAGAGCAGGTCTCTCCCCACATTTTTCTTTTGAGGTCAAGATCTGCAAGGTTTAGGCTCATTTATGCGGAGACTTGCGGCAATTGCTGTGTTAAGATAGGCCCAATTGAGGCCGATTTTTTCTGGAAGGGTAGAATCGGACCGAATTTTATAGATGAAAAGGAGAAATCACGATGTCTATCCAAAATATTTTTGTGGTAGGCGCTGGCCTGATGGGGAGCGGCATTGCCCAAAACGCCATCACCAGCGGCTACACAGTGACCCTTAATGATCAGCGGGAGGAGGCTTTAGACCGAGCGAAATCAGGCATTGAGAGGGCGCTGCGCCGGGATGTGGAGAAGGGCCGCATGACGGAGGAGGAGCGCGACTCTGCCCTGGCCCGCCTGTCCACTGACGTGTCTATGGAGGGGGCCAGAGGAGCCGACCTGGTGATCGAGGCGATCTTTGAAAATCTGGAGGCTAAGCAGGCCGTTTTCTCCGGCCTGGAGGATATCTGTCCAGAGCATACGATCTTTGCCTCCAACACCTCTTCCATCTCTCTCACCGCCCTGGCCGCCGCTACAAAGCGCCCCTCCCGAGTAGTGGGGATGCACTTTTTCTCCCCGGTGCCCCGGATGCGGCTGTGCGAGGTGATTTTCGGCCTGCTCACCGCCCAGGACGTGTTGGAGGACATCAAAGAGGTGGGCCAGAAGATGGGCAAGGAGCTGATTATGGCTGACGATAAACCGGGTTTTATCGTCAACCGGGCGCTGCTGCCCATGCTCAACGAGGCGTGCGTCATTGTGGGTTCTTTCATCGGCTCGGTAGAGGATGTGGACAACGGCATGAAGCTGGGCTGCAACCACCCCATGGGGCCCCTGGAACTGGCAGATATGATTGGACTGGACATCCTCCTGAATGTGATGACTGTTATGGATCAAGAGATAGGCGCCAAGTACCACCCCTCCCTTTTGCTGCGGAAGATGGTGGTGGCCGGTTTCCTGGGGCGGAAGAGCGGCGCAGGCTTCTACCTCTACGAGAATGGCAAGAAGGTGGGGGTCAACCCTGTGCTCACCCGTTTTCACAGTCTGGTGGATTGACCTCTGCCGGTGCCCGGGCAGCCCTAGTTTTTGCTTCTGAATCGGATTATTTGGATAGATGACAAGGAGGAAGAACCTATGTTGCAGGTGCGTCAGGCAGCGCCGGAGGATATGCCTGCTGTTTTGGCACTCTACGAGGAAGTAATTGACCTGTTCCAGGCCCAAACCGGGAAGACGGCATGGAGAAAGGGCGTATATCCCACCGAGGAGGACTTTCAAGGGGCGGTTCAGGCCGGGACGCTGTACCTGGGGGAGTTGGATGGAATTCTGGCGGCTGGAATGATTATTACCCAGGGGACAGACAAATCTTATGGGGACGCCCCGTGGCGTGTGGATGCGGAGGACAGCAAGACGGCGGTGATCCACACGCTGGGGGTCTCTCCCCACTGCGCCGGGCGAGGCGTAGGGCTGGACATGGTGAAAGGGGCCGCGGCCCTGGCCCGGGGGAGAGGGTGGAGAGCCCTGCGGCTGGACGTGCTGGAGGGCAATGACCCCGCGCTGCGCCTGTATGAGCGGGCGGGCTTTCAGTACATTGCCACCAAAGAGATCTTTTATCCGTGCACTGGCCTGGCCAATTTTCTGTTGTATGAGTACGCGGTGTAAGGTGTGACCAGCTGGAGCGGCGTCTCCTGGGGATGAACCGGCAGGGGCTGCCCTCCCAGCGGTGCCAGTTTTTGAAAACTGCTTGACAATCCCTGGGGCCTGCGCTATAATAGGGCCAGACAACTGAATAGCCTTATCAAGAGCGGTGGAGGGAACGGCCCGATGAAGCCCGGCAACCTGCGTACAGACGCAAGGTGCTAAATCCGGCGGTAGTGTATCGAAAGATGAGGGTGCAACCAAAACATAACGCTCCGCCGTCCGGCGGGGCGTTTTTGCGCTCCCAAGAAAAGAAAGGAGAAAGTATTATGGCAAAACGTCTCTTTACATCCGAATCCGTCACCGAGGGACATCCAGACAAAATTTGTGACCAGATCTCCGACGCGGTGTTGGACGCCATCATTGCCAAGGACCCCCAGGCCCGGGTGGCCTGCGAGACGACGGCCACCACCGGCCTGATCCATGTGATGGGGGAAATTACCACCTCCTGCTATGTGGACATTCCCAAGATTGCCCGTCAGGTGGTGAAGGAGATCGGCTATGACCGGGCCAAGTTCGGCTTTGACAGCCAGACCTGCGCGGTGATTACCTCGATTGACGAGCAGTCCGGCGATATCGCCATGGGGGTGGACAAGTGTCTGGAGGCCAAGGAGGGCGAGCAGAACGACGGACTGGACAACGGCGCTGGAGACCAGGGGATGATGTTTGGCTACGCCTGCGACGAAACCCCGGAACTGATGCCCCTGCCCATCTCCCTGGCCCAGAAGCTGGCTATGCAGCTGACAAAGGTGCGCAAGGAGGGCAAGGTGGACTACCTGCGGCCGGACGGCAAGACTCAGGTTACGGTAGAGTACAACGAGGACAACAGCCCCAAGCGTATTGATGCGGTGGTGGTGTCCACCCAGCACGGCCCTGAAGTGGAGCTGGAACAGATCCGCAGGGATATGATTGAACTGGTGATTAAACCGATCCTCCCCAAAGAATTGCTGGATTCGGACACCAAGATCTATGTCAACCCCACCGGCCGGTTTGTCATTGGCGGACCCCAGGGGGATTCGGGCCTCACCGGGCGGAAGATCATTGTGGACACCTACGGCGGTTCCGCCCCCCACGGCGGTGGCGCCTTCTCGGGCAAGGACCCCACCAAGGTGGACCGCTCCGCCGCCTACGCGGCCCGGTGGGTGGCGAAGAACGTGGTGGCCGCCGGTCTGGCCTCCCGCTGTCAGATTCAGCTGGCCTACGCCATCGGGGTGGCTCAGCCTGTTTCGGTCCGGGTGGACACCTTCGGTACCGGCGTTGTCCCCGACACCAAGTTGGAGGAGGCGGTGGAAAAGGTCTTCGACCTGCGCCCGGCCGCCATCATTCGGGATCTGGAGCTGCGCCGGCCCATCTACCGCCAGCTGGCCGCCTACGGCCACTTTGGGCGGGATGACCTGGATTTGTCCTGGGAGAGGACCAATCGGGTAGAGGACCTGAAGGCAAACGTATAAAATTGGGTTAAATAACCAATACAGGCTGTCGAAAAGCCAAAAAGGAGCCTTTCGACAGCCAAATTTTTTATTTTTTACCATCTGGACATTTCTGGAAGGGCAGAGTAAAATATTACGGCGTGAAATGAAACCGCCGGGTCTGCGGCGGGAAAGGAGCAGAAAAATGGATCAAAAAGAAATATTAAGCCGGGTGGACCACACCATTCTTACCGCCACGGCCACCTGGGAACAGGTAAAAGCTGTCTGCGACGAAGGCAGAGCAGTTGGCGCTGCCAGTGTCTGCATTCCGCCCCGCTATGTGAAGCGGGCCAACGACTATATGGGGAGCAGCCTGAAAATCTGCACTGTGATCGGCTTTCCCAATGGCTATGCCACCCCTGAGGTGAAGGTCTTTGAGACAGAGGACGCCATCCGCAACGGTGCGGACGAGATTGACATGGTGATCAACCAGGGCCTGGCTAAGGCAGGGGACTGGGAAGGGGTGCTGGCGGAGATCAGGGCGGTAAAGGCCTCCTGTAAAGGGCGTATTTTGAAGGTGATCGTCGAGACCTGCAATTTTACCGAGGGGGAGAAGATCACTTTATGTAAGATCGTGTCTATGTCTGGGGCCGACTTTATCAAAACCTCCACCGGCTTTGGGGCCGGCGGGGCTACCGTAGAGGATGTGCGCCTGCTTCGGGAGCATGTCAGCCCCGATGTGCGAGTAAAGGCGGCTGGCGGCATCCGTACCTTTGAGCAGGCGCAAGCCTTGATTGAAGCTGGAGCCCACCGCATCGGCGCCAGTGCTCTGGCGGCCCTGGCTGAGAACGGCCAGCAGACCTGAACTATGCCGATTGTATTTTTTGAGCGGCAGCCTGTTGAAAATTGACTGCTGCCAGCAATACAGACAAAAAATCCTCCATTCCAGAAAGAATGGAGGATTTTTGACGTTATGCGCGGATGAAATTCATCCCCATCCCGCGGGAGGCATTCCAGCCCTGAGCGGCGTCGGCGGCCAGCTGCTCATAATCCTGGCTGCGCAGGGCATTTCCTGCGGTAATCTTCCAGGTGGGGTCGTCAGTGGAGACGTAGTACATGATGTGCCAGCCGTAGTCGCTCTTGACCAGTTCCACATCTCCCTCCTTGCGGGTGGAATCTGTGGCCCAGTTCTTAAAGGGTTCCACATAGTTAGAGTTGGAGTTGATGCCAGAGATCAGGCCGCCGTTGGCTGCCGAGCTGGTGTCGCTGCTGTGGTCGGTGGCCAGCTGGGCAAAGGAGTCCTGGGTGGCCTCGCCGGATTTCCACTCCTCCAACAGGGACTTGGCGCTCTCCTCTGCCTGGTCGTACTGTTCCTGGGAGGGAGTGCCGGTGCCCAATCCAGCTCGGATCAGGAGGTGGCGCACGGTGTGGGTGTTCTCCTCGTCCCGAAGGCGATCATGGAAGACAAACACATAGTAGTAATAGGAGTCCACCGTCTCCTGCTCGATGATGGTGATATCTCCAGATTTGCGGGCGGGGTCTAGGAGCCAGTCGGCGTAAATGGAATAGCTGATGTTAGAGCCGCTGGCCCGGCGGGAGAGGGAGGTGCTGTACAGCTCATCTTGATATTCCTGGGCGATGTCCTCTGGATCGGCGCCCGCCTCCAGCTTGGCTTTGGCCTCCTCTGCCAGAGCCTTCTTTGCCGTTTTTTGCTCCTCCATAGCGGCAGACTTGTCCGCATCGCTCATTTCAACGGGGTTGCCCTCCGAGTCGGTGGTGGATACGGCGGCCTGGAAGGCCAGCTGGGTGTAGAGGAAAGTGTCCATAGTGTTGGCGTTGTCCCGGTAATAGGTCTCATAGTCGGAATCGGGGTGATGGATGGCGTCCAACTGGGTGCTGGCGTAGTCAGAGGATAGGATGTCCAGCTGAATCAGCGCGGTCAATTTCTCGTAGGTCATATAGGGGCCGAATTGAGTGCGGATAAAGTCGTCACGGCTGGCGGCGCCATAGCTGACCCAGACGTTGTCCAACTGTTTCAGCGTGGCGTCTAAATTTTCTTGGGCCTCCTGGGAGAGGGTGTAGCCCTCGCTGTTGGCCTTGGCGGCCAAGGCCGTGTCAGTGGTGAGCTCCTCCACGGCCAGCTCCATCAGATGGTCGTACCAGCTCTGACCGGTCTCCTGGTTGTAGACCTGCTTCTTCACAGAGGTGCCGGGGTCGAAGACGTACATGCTGGCCTGATTGCTGTAGAGAGTGTCGTAGTAGTACTGTACCTCCACAGCGGTGTACTTGGTGCCATTGATGTCCAAGGCGGTAATGTTGCGCTGAAGAATGCCGCTGCCCCAGAACATCAGCGCGGCGGCGGAGATTACTACGACGGCGGCGATTGTGGAATAAATGGCCATCGACCGGCGGTCCTTTTGTGCCTCCTGACGGCGTTTCTCATCCCGCTGGGCGCGGCTCTGAGCCTTTTTGTCTGCACTCACAGTTTCTTCAATCCTCTCGTTGTTCAATGTTGAAATGAGAAATGTCCGCTGGGGATCGCACCTGACTGCCAAGGGAGCGGCGGGCATTTCCGGGTCATTATACTAAAAACCGCCCCAACTTTCAAGGGGAGGGGAGAGAAAAAGGGACGGATTTACAAAATATTTAAAATGACATTAAAAAGGCCGCGGCGCTGCCGCCGCGGCTAAACTGCTAAGGAATCTGTTTTTAAAACCCCGCTCTGGCCGTGTGGACCCGTTTAAAACCTGCACGTAATGGCAGGTGGGTCGCCTCCACAGCGTTTTTCTGCTTCCAACGTCCAGCTGACCTCATAAGGGGGCCGGGAGGCCTGCAAGCCGCGCTGTGAGGTGGGCGTCCCGTTTAAGAAATGTGGGTTTAAAAGAGCCCATCACGCACCGAGCAGGAATGTTTCCGGTTTCTGCTTTGGAGCGGCGCCTAGCCGTCCGCTTCCTCGTCGTCGTCCTGGAAAAAACGCTCCATAAACAGCTCATAGATCGTGTCTAGTTCCTCGTCAGAGTCCAAGGTGGACAGCAACTCCTCGCCGTTGTCCTGGATGGCCTTCATGATGACCAGGCCGTACTCCTCGTCGTCCGCGTCCACATCCTTGGGCTGGCCAGTGGACTCATTCTCCTCCACAGCGGGGAACATCGCGTAGTAAGTGACGCCCCGGTGTTCCAGAGTGTCTACAAGCTCCAATTCAAAATCGTTGCCGTCCTCATCTGTGACGGTGATAAAATCGGGGCCGAAGTTGTCTTCCATGGCGGGCGTCCTCCTGTCTTTGATGCCCTTATTTTACCCCGACAGCGGAAAAATTGCAAGAGGGGAGCGCAGGTAAATTTTAAGAAACTTTGAAAAATGAGGTGGAACCAGTATCAAGGGTGGACAAACATGGAAAATCTGGTATAATACATCCAGAAGGAATCAAGCAGCGATCTGGGCGGAAGGAGTTTCGCCCGGAGAGGTCGGGGCGGAGGAGCAATCTTTCTTGACCGACTGGAGGTATAATTGTGTCAGAATACAACAACCACAACTCTCTCTATGAGGATAGCGACTACCCCTCCCGCAGGCAGGCGCCCAGCCGCCAGCGGCAGTCGGGGGAAGGCGTGCCCCAGCGGCGCAGACGGAAGCGGAAAAAAGGCGGTGTAGTCCGGGTGGTGGGCATCCTGTTTAAGGTGCTGGGGACTATGCTTCTCATCGGTCTTTGTACCGGTGCGCTGATGTGTTGCTTTGCCGCAGTGTATATCAACGAGGTGATTATCCCCATCGCCGACCTGAGTCTGGACGATTTTCCCCTGGGGGAGAACAGCGTTATGTACTACCAGGACAAGGAGACTGGCCAGTATAAAGAGATGACCACACTGCTCAGTGTAACCAGCCAGATGTGGGTGGACTATGAGGAGATGCCCGAATATCTAAAGCAGGCTACCGTGGCCATTGAGGATAAGCGATTCTGGACTCACCCCGGTGTGGACTGGCGGCGGACGGGCTATGCGGTGCTGTGCATGTTCACCGGGCGGGATATCTCCGGCGGCTCCACCATCACCCAGCAGCTGATCAAAAACCGGACCCAGTACAACGAGACCACGGTGAAACGGAAGATCACCGAGATTGTCCGGGCCTTCCGCTTCACCCAGAACAACTCCAAGGAGTACACCTTGGAGTACTATCTGAACATCATCCCCCTGGGCAGCGGCTGCGAGGGGGTGGGGGCGGCCGCCCTGGAGTACTTTGGCAAGCCGGTATCAGAGCTTACCCTAGCCGAGTGCGCCAGCCTCATCGCCATCACCAACAACCCCTCCAAATACGGCCCTTACTCCTTCAACCGCTCCCCCAACAAGGAGGGGGAGATCTGGGACGCCCGCCAGTGGAACAAGTACCGCCAGGAGGTGGTGCTTCAGTGTATGCTGGAACAGGGGATGATTTCCCAGGAGGAGCACGACGCGGCTGTGGCCCAGGAGTTGAACTTTGTCCGGGCCCAGGGCGAGGGGGCCGACACCAAGATCTATACCTGGTATGAGGAGACGGTGATCTCCGATGTGCGCCAGGCCATGAAGGACAACTTCGGCTGGTCGGACAAGCGGATCAACGAGATTTTGGGCCGGGGCGGTCTGCGCATCTACACCTGCTACGACCCGGCAGCCCAGGCCATTGTGGACGAGGTCTACACCAACCGAGCCAACTTGAATTACACCGCCAAGGATGGGCAGCAGCTTCAGTCGGCCATTGCCGTGGTCAACAATGAGACCCACGACCTGGTGGCCATCGCTGGACAGTTTGGAGAGAAGACCCTCAACTTTGGCAGCAACTATGCCAATAACGGCCACCGTCCCCCCGGCTCCTCCTTGAAACCGCTGTCTGTCTATTCCCCGGCCCTGGAGTTTGGCAAGGTCAACCCCTACACTGTGCTGGACGACTACCCTTACCAGATGATGGGGAATAAAGCCTGGCCCTTGAACTCTGGCACCTCACGCTACCGGGGGCTGGTCCCTCTGTACGAGGCGCTGAAGCGGTCGCTCAACACCGCCGCCGTGCGCATTATGTCCGACTATATCAACCCGGAGGAGAGCTTTAAATTCGTCCAGGAACGTTACCACATTGAGCTGGAACCCGGCCGGATGATCTACGGTTCCTGGAAGACCGACATCGATGTGGCCCCTATGGCTATGGGCGGCCTGACCAACGGCGTCAATGCTCGGGATATGGCCGAAGCCTTCTCCACCTTCCCCAACGGCGGGATGTACACCGCCTCCCGCACCTTTACCAAGGTGACCCAACTGGTGAACGGACAGGAGGTGGTGCTACTGGAGAATAGCACCAAGTCTGAACCGGCGATCAAGGCTACCACTGCCTACTATATGAATACGATGCTCCAAGGCGTGTTTGCGGAAGGGGGCACCGGCGCCCGGCAGGGTGGGATTAAGGGGCAGCATGCCGCGGGTAAGACTGGTACCACCAGCGATAACTTCGACCGCTGGTTTGTGGGCTATACGCCCTATTACACCGCGGCCGTCTGGACAGGTTATGAGCGCAACATGAAGATCAAGGCGGACAACAACCCCGCCCTGGCGCTGTGGAAACTGGTGATGACCCAACTCCACGAGGGGCTGCCCAACAAGGACTACTCCCGTCCCGCTGAGATGCGGACCATTGTCTACTGCCAGGACAGCGGACTGCCCGCTTCCACCTGGTGTGAACTGGACCCGCGAGGCAGCCGGGTAGCCAAGGGCTCCGTATTTCCAGAGGACTACCCCGAGGGTTTGACCTGTACCGCCCATAAAGAGGAACTGGCCGTCACCGTCTGTCTGGACTGCCCTGTTCTCAAGGAGGATGGCAGCCCGACAGGGCTGTACTACCAGGCCGGCCCCTACTGCCCAGAGGAGCGAAAACAGCAGATTTGCTACCCCGACTATGAGCGGGAACAGATTGGAAAGGCCATAGCGGACGACAGTGTCTGGCGCTATGAGACCGCCAGCGCCCACGGGCTGTGTACCCTTCACACGGAACCTCCTGTGGTCGATCCGGACCCGCTGGACCCCAATAATCCTGGTGATCCCGGCGGAAGTTTCAACCCTGCCGACCCCTGGGGCATTTGGACAGAACCCAACGACCCCGGCGGGAGTACCACAGACCCTGGAACGAGTGTGGACCCGCCAGTGTCCAACCAGCCCGATCCCCCTACTGACCCGATCCCCCCATTAGACAACATGGTGGGATAGCGGGACGTGCGTATCCTACTTTCAGCGCCGCAGACAACTGGTTCTGCGGCGCTGATTTGCGCTCTGATGTGAAATATGACGAAACTTTGCCGCTTTATAAGGGGAAAGTTCCACAGAGCATACAGAGTTTTTGGGTTGCGGCCTGGAGTGTTGTATGTTACAATGGACGTCAGCACAAGAACAAATGACCACACAACACGGACAACGACTTTGCGTAGACTGGAGGATAGTTATGAGTGGTCCGGCCAAGTATTTTATAGTGGACGCCAAAGCCATGCCCGAGATTTTCCGAAAGGTGGCGGAAGCCAAACGCCTGTTGGAGACAGGAGAGGAAAAAACTGTAAATGGTGCGGCCCAGGCGGTGAATATCAGCCGCAGCGCCTTTTATAAATATAAGGATGCGGTGCGGCCCTTTCATGACATGCTTCATGGGCGCATTGTCACCTTCCAGGTGCTGCTGAAGGATGAACCAGGCGTTCTGTCTGGAGCGTTAAATGTGCTGGCGGGCACCGGGGTGAATATTCTAACCATCAACCAGAGCATTCCGGTGAACGGCTGCGCCGTGGTCACCATGACGGCAGAGACCTCTGCCCTTCAGGACCCGCTGGAAGAGGTGCTGGTTCACCTATCGGCCGGCATGGGGGTCATCAAATGTGAGATTTTGGCGGGGTAGATGCGGCGGAGGATAGGGAAGGGCGCACAGTATGCACCGGCAGGCGGTTTGACTGTCGCGCGCAGGTGCTGTCTGGCCTTTGTAGGTTGTAGCCGCCCTGCAGACGGAAAAATAAATTCTGGAGGAGAAAAAAGAATGGTAAATGTAGCGATTTTAGGTTTCGGAACTGTGGGATCCGGGGTGGCCGAGGTACTCACCACCAACGGCGGACTTATTGACCACCGGGTGGACGACTTGGTGCGGCTGAAATATATTCTGGATGTGCGGGACTTTCCTGACAGCCCATACAAGGACTGCTTCGTCAAAGATTTCGCTGTGATTGAGAATGATCCGGAGCTGGACATTGTGGTGGAGACCATTGGCGGGGCGAAGATTGCCCTGGACTTTACAACCCGGGCCTTGAAGGCGGGCAAGAGTGTGGTCACCTCCAACAAGGAGTTGGTGGCCACCCATGGCTTTGAGCTGCTTCAGCTGGCCCGTGCCCATGGGTGCAGTTACCTCTTTGAGGCCAGCGTAGGCGGGGGCATTCCCATCCTGCGGCCCCTCACCTCCTGCCTGGCTGCCAACGAGCTGGAGCAAGTTACCGGTATTCTGAACGGCACCACCAACTATATCCTCACACGGATGATCCGGGCGGGACTCACCTTTGACCAGGCCCTGGCGGAGGCCCAGGCCAATGGCTACGCCGAGAAAGACCCCACTGCCGATGTGGACGGCCACGACGCCTGCCGGAAAATCTGCATTTTAGCCGCTCTGGCCTTCGGTCGCCATATCTACCCCGACCAGGTGAACACCCAAGGTATCCGCGGGGTCACGCTGGAGGATGTGGCCTACGCCGACTCGGTGGGAGATAAGATTAAGCTGCTGGGACGGGCCCTGCGCCGGTCTGACGGCAAGGTGTGTGCCTTTGTCGCCCCCCACCTGGTGCCTGGAGAGAACCCCCTGTCCGGTGTGGAGGACGTGTTCAATGCCATTGCCGTCACCGGCAACGCCATCGGCGATGTCATGTTCTATGGCCGTGGGGCCGGTAAGCTGCCCACCGCCTCCGCCGTGGTG
Organism: uncultured Oscillospiraceae bacterium; assembly: GCA_948616425.1. GTDB lineage: Bacteria > Bacillota > Clostridia > Oscillospirales > Oscillospiraceae > Lawsonibacter. The sequence goes on along the minus strand of CAPGBJ010000069.1, from coordinate 11,503 downwards.
GCCGATGTCATCGACATCGCCAAGGACCTGAAAAAGGACCGACACAACGGCTGGGAGGAGGGGGCTCCCGACCTGGTGGTGTCCGCCGACTGTCTGGACTCCCCCTGGTATGTTCGGGCCCAACTGTCCGCCGATGAGGCAAAAAGGCGGTGCGGCGACATCCAGCTGCTGGCCCGCAGCGGCGCCCCGGCCGGGGAGGCGGCATTCCTCACCGTGCCTATGACACGGCCTGAAATTGAGGAGAAGCTGTCCGGGGCGAAGGTGGACTCCCTGTTCCGGGTGCTGGCCCCCGTGTAAGGCGTTGGCCCGATCTAAGCTGTCCGCATAGGATGGTGGGGAGCTGTCAAACGAAGCGAGACTGAGCGGGTACCCTGCCCAGTCGAGTAACTCAAACCTTTTAGGGGGAATTCCATACATGGCACTCATTGTACAAAAATTTGGCGGCAGTTCGGTGGCGGACGCCGATAAGATTCGGAATGTGGCCCGGATTGTCACCGAGACCTACCGCAGGGGGCACAGCGTGGTTGTGGTGCTGTCCGCCCAGGGGGATACCACTGACGATTTGATTGAGAAGGCCCGGGAGATTCACCCTGGAGCCTCCAAGCGGGAAATGGATATGCTGTTGGCCACCGGTGAACAGATCTCCATCTCTCTGTGTGCGATGGCCATTGAGCGCATGGGTTATCAGGCCATCTCCCTCACGGGCTGGCAGGCGGGAATGCTTACTGACTCGGCCTACTCCGCTGCCCGCATCAAACGGGTGCGGACAGAGCGGATTCAGAAGGAACTGGATAAGAAAAAGATTGTACTGGTGGCCGGTTTTCAGGGGATCAACAAGTACGACGATATCACAACCTTGGGGCGGGGCGGGTCCGACACTTCCGCCGTGGCCCTGGCCACTGCCCTCCATGCTGACCTGTGTCAGATCTACACCGATGTAGACGGGGTCTACACCGCCGATCCCCGCTGTGTAACGGGGGCCCGGAAGCTGGAGGAGATCACCTATGACGAGATGCTGGAGCTGGCCAGTCTGGGGGCCCAGGTGCTCCACAATCGCTCGGTGGAGATGGCGAAGCGGTACAGCGTGAATTTGGAGGTGCTGTCCAGCTTCAGCGGAGAGCCTGGTACAAAAGTGAAGGAGGTCGTCAAAGCGATGGAAAAGACACATGTCAGCGGTGTGGCCAAGGATAAGGATGTGGCGCGCATTGCCTTAGTTGAACTGGCGGATCAACCCGGTATCGCCTTTAAAATTTTCTCTCTGTTGGCCAAAAAGGGGATCAATGTAGACATTATTCTCCAATCGATTGGCCGAGATGACAGCAAAGACATCAGCTTTACTGTGGCCCAGGGCGATGCCCAAGCTGCCAAAGAGGTGATGGAGGAGCACAGGGAGGCTATCGGCTGTAAATCTATTGAGGTCAGCGAAGAGGTAGCCAAGGTGTCCATCGTGGGGGCCGGCATGGCCCACAACGCCGGTGTGGCCTGCAAGATGTTTGAGGCGCTGTACTCCGCTGGTATTAACATCAATATGATTTCCACCAGTGAGATTAAGGTGTCTGTCCTGGTGGACGAGCGGGATGCTGACCGGGCTGTTCAGGTTATCCACGACCGCTTCTTCAGCGAGTTCGGGAACGCGTCATGATGCGAGAAGGGACGGTTTTGGCCGTCCCTTTTGCGTTTGGACTGCGGCAGGGGGTTTTGTACGCCTTGCAATCAGCCAGAGGATGTGGTATAGTCAACACACTTGGGATATGGGCGGCGTTATGGCGGAGGAGAGCGCCCATTTTGTGGGGAATGGGCAAGGAATATGGACGACTCCGGTGGGTACCGCCTACAGAAGCTGCGCCAATGCAGGAAGAGGCTGAAAACGATGACTTTACCTAAAGACCATTGATTGACAAGGAGGGCTTAATTTGAATATTACCTATCTGGGGCATTCTTGCTTTAAAGTGGAATCTCGGGGATATACCGCTATCCTGGACCCCTATCAGCCGGGCAGTGTGCCCGGGTATCGGCCCCTTGAGGAGACAGCGGACCAGGTGTTGTGCAGCCACGACCACCGCGACCATGGGGCTGTAGAGTGTGTCAGTCTGCGGCAGGGGCAGGTGCCGCCCTGGCGGGTGGAGACTGTGCAGGCCTGGCATGACGACCAGGGAGGCGCCCTGCGGGGCTGCAACACCATCCATATTCTGGACGACGGCCAATGCCGGTTGGCCCATCTGGGGGATCTGGGCTGTGAACTGTCGGCAGAGCAGAGGGACAAGCTGCACAACTTGACTGCCCTGCTGATTCCAGTGGGGGGCCATTACACAATTGACGCGCTGCAGGCCCACAGTCTGGTGGAGGAGCTGGCGCCCGAGGTGGTCATCCCCATGCACTACCGGGGGGAGGGGTTTGGCTACGATGTGATCGGCACTTTGGACCAGTTTACTGCATTGCGGAGCGATGTGGTGACATATCCCAGCGCTGAATTGGAGCTCAACCCTGGGGGGAGGAGACAGACTGCTGTGCTCAAACCTAAGTACATATGAGGTTGGGGCGAGGCAGTTCAAACATGGGATTTTGAAAAGTGAGGATTCGATGATGAAGGAATTTAAGGGGAGCCAAAACTATGTGGCCTCAGAGGAATTACTCCGGGCGGCCAATATTGCTATGGTGCTGCAAAAGCCTTTGCTGATCAAAGGGGAGCCGGGTACCGGCAAGACTATGCTGGCGGAGGCCATCTCCCAGGCGTTGGGCAAGGAGCTCATTATTTGGAATATCAAATCCACCACAAAGGCTCAGGATGGCCTGTATGTCTATGATGTGGTCCAGCGCCTCTACGACAGTCAGTTTGGAGGCCAGGGGGTGGATGATATTGAAAAGTATGTCAAGCTGGGCAAGCTGGGCGAGGCATTCACCCGCGAGGAACAGGTTATCCTTCTGATTGACGAGATCGACAAGGCGGACTTGGAGTTTCCCAACGACCTGTTGTGGGAACTGGACCGAATGGAGTTCTACATTCCAGAGACGGGCCGCACAGTCAAGGCCAACCACCGACCTGTTGTCATTATCACTTCCAACGCGGAGAAGGAACTGCCCGACGCATTCCTGCGCCGATGTGTCTTCCACTACATTGAGTTCCCGGACAGAGAGCTGATGGAGGACATTGTGCGAGTCCATTACCCTAATATCAAGGACAAGCTGCTTACCCAGGTGCTGGAGGCCTTTTATAAAATCAGAAACCTGCCCCAGATAAAAAAGAAACCCTCTACCAGCGAAGTGATCGACTGGATTCAGGCCCTTCAGCACGGAGGCGTGGAGGTCGACCGCATTGTGAAAGAGGTCCCCTACTTGGGCGTGCTGCTGAAGAAGAATGAAGACATTGATATGCTGCGCAGACAGTGGCGCTGAGACCGGTTCAATGGGGAGATGCCGCCCGAGGTGGGGCGGGGAGATAACAAAAAGGATGCGCCGCCAGGCGCGTCTTTTTTGTTGAAATGTGGCCCTTGGGGGCGGCTGAGCGGCGCAGAATACAGGAAGTTTGACAGATTGGATTTGTGTGCTTTGCAATAAAAAGAAAAAATTCCCTTGAGAAAGATTGACAAATTGAACGAATGTGATATAATGTACAAAAAAAGTTCTCTTTTAAGACGGGAGTGATTTCCATGTTGATGACTCGGGAGATGGATTACGCGCTGCGGATTTTGCGGGCGCTGTACCAGGGGGGGCAGCTGTCGGCTGGCACCATTGCCCAGCGGGAACATATGCCCAAGGCCGTTACCCTGAAAATTCTGAAGCAGCTCCATGCGGCCGGATTGGTGGACAGCCGTCGGGGACCCAGCGGCGGGTATCTGATCTTAAAACCGTGCAGCCAGCTGAATCTGTGGGAGGTGTTCCAGGCATTAGGTGAGAATGTGAGAATTAACCGCTGTCAGCAGCCGGGCTACCAGTGTGAAAATCTTCCGGTGGAGGATTGCAATCTCAGTCAGGAGCTGTGCCGTATCCAGCAGATGCTGGACAAGGAGCTGCAGAGAACCTCACTCAGCGTTTTATTTCAGGAGAAACAGGAAACTGGTGTATAATGTTTAATAAAAAGGAGGAAATACCCATATGCTGTATCAAACTACACAGGAACATGAGGAACTCCGGGCCAAAGTGAGGGAATTTGCCGAAGCAGAGATCAAACCAATCGCCTTTATGCTGGACAAGAACAACCAGTTCCCCACCGAGGCGGTGCAAAAGATGGGGGAACTGGGCCTGATGGGCCTGCCCTATGAGAAGGAGTATGGCGGCGCGGGGTTAGACGCCCTGAGCTACGCCATCGCCGTGGAGGAGCTGGCCCGGGTGGATGGCGGCGCGGGGGTTATCCTGTCCGCCCACACCTCTCTGGGCACCTACCCCATCTATGCCTTCGGCAGTGAGGCACAGAAGAAAAAATATCTGCCCGACCTGTGCTCCGGCAAGAAATTGGGGGCCTTTGGCCTCACCGAGCCCAACGCCGGCTCCGACGCCGGCGGAACCGAGACCACCGCCGAGGACATGGGGGACCACTACCTTCTCAACGGCGAGAAGATTTTCATCACCAACGGCGGCGAGGCCAGCACCTATGTGGTGTTCGCCGTCACCACCCCCGGTATCGGCACCCGGGGCATCTCCGCCTTTATTGTGGAAAAGGGCTGGGAGGGCTTCACCTTTGAGGAGCACTATGACAAGATGGGCATCCGCTCCTCCGCCACCTGCCAGCTGAACTTCAACAACGTGAAGGTCCCCAAGGAGAACCTGCTGGGCAAGGAGGGCCAGGGCTTCAAGATCGCCATGGCCACCCTGGACGGAGGCCGCATCGGCATCGCCGCCCAGGCCCTGGGCATCGCTCAGGGGGCCTATGAGGCCGCCGTGGAGTACTCCAAGGAGCGGGTCCAGTTTGGCAAGCCCATCTGCCAGCAGCAGAACATCGCCTTTAAGATCGCCGATATGGCCACCAAGCTGCGCTGCGCCCGGTTCCTGGTCTACTCCGCCGCCGAGCTGAAGCAGGCCCATGTCCCCTACGGCATGGAGTCCGCCATGGCTAAGCAGTACGCCTCCGACATCGCCCTGGAGGTCACCAACGATGCCCTCCAGATCTTTGGCGGCTCCGGCTACCTCAAGGGCATGGAGGTGGAGCGGTTCTACCGGGACGCCAAGATCACCACCATCTACGAGGGCACCAACGAGATCCAGCGGGTGGTGATCGCCTCCCACATCCTGGGCAAGGCCGCCAAGGAGGCCCCTGCTGCCGCCGCGGCCGGCCCCCGGGGCCCCGAGACGGGCGCCCGGAAGCGGCTCATCCTCAAGGACGGCACCGCCCAGGAGAAGGTGGAGGCCCTGGTGGCCAACCTGAAAAAAGACGGCCACGACTTCACCGTGGGTATTCCCATGGACACCCCCATCACCCAGGCCGAGCGGGTGGTCTCCGCCGGGCAGGGCATCGGCGAGAAGAAAAATATGAAGCTCATCGAGGATCTGGCCCGGGCCGCCGGGGCCGCCGTGGGCTCCAGCCGCCCCGTGGCTGAAACGCTGAAATATGTGCCCATCAACCGCTATGTGGGCATGTCCGGCCAGAAGTTCAAGGGCAACCTGTACATCGCCTGCGGCATCTCGGGGGCCATCCAGCACCTGAAGGGCATCAAGGACGCCTCCTGTATTGTAGCCATCAACACCAACCCCAACGCCAAGATCTTTAAGAACTGTGACTACGGCATTGTGGGCGATGTGCTGGAGATTTTGCCCCTGCTCACCAAGGCGCTGGACACCGGCGAGAAGCTCCCCGCCCCGCCCATGACCAAGATGAAGCGTATGGCCCCCAAGAAGGTCTATCAGCCCCGGAAGCTGTATATCTGCAACGGCTGCGGCCACGAGTACGACCCCATGCAGGGCGACCCGGAGAACGAGGTCAAGCCCGGCACCGCTTTCAAGGACCTGCCCGAGGGCTGGACCTGCCCCCACTGCGGCGAGGCCGTGAGTGAATTTATCGAAATCGAGGCGTAAGGCTTCAAAAAAACCCCTTTTCCCCGCAGGGGGGACGCCGTATCCGTCAGGCGGCAGAGCCGCCAACGGCTGCGCAGCGAAAGGGGCTCCGCCCGAAAGGCGGTGGGGACTGCATTTTGCCGAGCAAAATATACGAAGTAAACCCGGTTTGCACATGTCGCCTTCGGCGAAGTACAATCCTCCGTCATCCGCAAACGACAAGAACAATAAAGGAGGCAACCTTATGTATAATTACCGTATGGTCACCGACGACCTGTACTGGGTAGGCGCGGACGAGCACCGGCTGGCCCTGTTCGAGAACATCCACCCCCTGTACCACGGCGTATCCTACAACGCCTACGTCCTGCTGGACGAGAAGACCGTCCTCTTCGACACCGCCGACTGGGCGGTGGGCCGGCAGTTCATCGCCAATGTGAAGGCCGTTCTGGACGGACGCCCCCTGGACTACCTGGTCATCAACCACGTGGAGCCCGACCACGCCGCTTCGATTGAAGAAATTCTTCTGCGCTGGCCCAAGGTGAAGATCATCACCACCCCCAAGGCGGTGACCCTGCTGAACCAGTTTGGCTTCGGCCTGGACCCCAGCGCCATTGAGGAGGTGGCCGAGGGGGACACCAAGTGCTTCGGCAAGCACACCGTGGCCTTTGTCTACGCCCCCATGGTCCACTGGCCCGAGGCCATGGTCACCTTTGACACCACCAACGGCGTCCTCTTCTCCGCCGACGCCTTCGGCTCCTTCCGCTCTCTGGACGGCAAGCTCTTCGCCGACGAGTTCGACTTTGACCGGGAGTGGATTGACGACGCCCGGCGGTACTACACCAACATCGTGGGCAAGTACGGCCCCCAGGTGGTGGCCCTGCTGAACAAGGCGGCCTCCATCGTGGGTCTGGAGAACATCAAGTTCCTGTGTCCCCTCCACGGTCCGGTGTGGCGCAAGGACCTGGGCTATATCATTGACAAGTACACCCACTGGGCCACCTACGAGCCGGAGGAGAAGGGCGTGATGATCGTCTACGCCTCTATGTACGGCAACACCGAGGCCGCCGCCGAGGTGCTGGCCGCCAAGCTCACCGCCCGGGGAATCACCAACACCCGGCTGTATGACGTGTCCTCCACCCACGTCAGCTACCTGATCTCCGACCTGTTCAAGTACAGCCATCTAGTGCTGGCCTCCGTCACCTACAACCTGGGCATCTTCCCGCCCATGCACAACTTCCTCATGGATATGAAGGCTCTGAACCTCCAGAAGCGGACGGTGGCCATCATGGGCAGCGGCTCCTGGGCCCCCCGGTCCGGCGCGCTGATGAAGGAGGAGATTGAGGGCCTGAAGAACATGACCGTTCTGGACGAGGAGATGACCGTCACATCCGCCCTCAAGGCGGACAACGAATCCGAAATTGACGCCCTGGCCGACGCCATTGCCGCCTCTATCAAGGGCGAAGTCAAGTGATTTTGTAAGATTTTTTGGCTCAGAGGGCCGTTTTCTCAGGCTGTTGTTTCAAGAGACACTGCAGGGGTGACCGATGGCCGCCCGCAGGCATATCATACCATGTGCCTCTGCAGAGGATTTCTATGGCAACGCATGGTGGGCGGTCCTCTGTTTTTTTCTGGAAGCACAAGAAAAGTATTGAATTCGGTCTGCATCCTGTGATATACTAGTCCTACTGCCGTACGCAATACTCTATTGAAAAGTGAGGATGTTATCAATGCGCAAGAGTATTAAGAAGATGGTATTTATCCGGGTTGCCGCGGCTCTGCTGTCCATACTTCTGTTCAGCGGGGTTACAACGTTCAATCTGCTGCGGATTGAAAAGATGCAGGAAAAGAGCACCCAGAATGTTGCCCTGCTGACCAGAGCTCAGTCCGCTGAGACTGCCCATTACAAGTGGTCCAGCAACCTGAGCAAGGCGCTGTATGCAGGCGGGCAGTTCCCGGGTACAGATGATACTCAATGTGTCCTGGGCCAGTGGATCTATGGCGAGGCTGGCACGAGTGACGCGGATATTTTGAGACTGCGGGAAGAAATCAAGCCGATGCACAAGCAGCTGCACCAGTCGGTGGCCGAGGCGCAGGAGCTGATGTCGGTCAGCCCGACCAGGGCCCAGGCCTACTATCAGGATACCATTCAGTCAAACCTCAGCAATCTGGTGGGAAAGCTGGATCAGGTGATTGAGCGGGGGACTACCCTCAATGAACAGAGTACCAGAGAGATGCACTCCACGATCATGTGGATGCAGGGGATTACTGCGGTCTGTCTGGTTCTGGCGCTGGCTTGCCTCATCAGTCTGGTGTTGTATGTGCTGAAGAATGTGCTCGCACCCATTCTACATATCACCCGGCAGGTCCAGCCCCTTCAGGAGGGCCGTCTGGACTTGGCGCTGGACCATGATGCCAACGACGAGCTGGGTGATCTGTCCGGCACCTTGGAGAAATCCATGGAGCTGATCCGGGGCTATATCTGGGACTTGAACCGGGTGATGGAGCAACTGGCCCAGGGCAATTTCAATGTGAAGCCAGCCACCCCCTTTATTGGGGACTTCCGCTCCATTGAGGAGTCTGTCGACAAGCTGACCGGCACGCTGTCTGGCACCATTTCTAAGATCTATCAGGCGGAGCTGCGGGTCTCTGGCAATGCGGAACAGCTGTCCAGCGGTTCCCAGACCCTGGCTCAGGGGGCCACTGAGCAGGCCAGTGCTGTGGAAGAGCTGTACGCCACCTTGGATACCCTGTCTAAGAGCGCCTCTCAGAATGTGGCCACCGCAGCTGAGGCCCAGGAAAACGCTCGTCAGACTGGTGAGCAGGTGAACCTGAGCAGCCAGCAGATGGAGCAGATGGTAGCCGCCATGAAGGATATTACAGAGGCCTCCCAGCAGATTGAGAAGATCATTGCTACCATCGAGGATATTGCGTTCCAAACCAACATTCTGGCGCTGAACGCCGCGGTAGAGGCCGCCCGGGCCGGCTCCGCCGGCAAGGGATTTGCCGTAGTGGCCGACGAAGTACGCAATCTGGCCTCCAAGTCGGATGAGGCCGCAAAGGCCACGAAGGGACTGATTGAGAACTCTGTCCAGGCCACTGGTCGGGGTAGCCGGATTGTCTCTGAAGTATCTGCTACCCTGAGTAAGACCCTGGAACTGGTGACCCAGTCTAATGCGGCGATGGGCGCTATTGTCCAGGCGGTGGAAAACGATGCGGAATCGATTGCCCAGGTAACGGAGGGCATCGGGCAGATCTCTGCTGTGGTCCAGAGCAACTCCGCCAGCAGTGAGGAGTCCGCAGCGGTCAGCTCTGAGCTGTTCAACCAGGTGAAGATTATGGAGGAGCAGGTCAAGAGATTTAAACTGCGGGAGCGGTAAGTGTTGCAGGTATTGAGATAAAACGGAGAGGTCCCCAGCTGAGCCGGGGACCTCTCTGTTGTGCTGTACATCTGTGTGCTGGCGGACAGCTTAGCGGTCGGCTGAGGGCAGCAGAGGCTGAACGGAGACTTGAAGCTGGGCGGGGGAGTGGGGATACTGCCGGGTGAAGGCCCGGACAATCCGACTGGAGACCATCTGACTGTCGGCATAGTTGGCATGAGGGAGCAGAAGGACGAACTGGGAGGCACTGCATCGGGTGAAGGCGTCGCCCCGGCGCAGGCGGGCACGGATCACTATCTCGAGGTTGTCCATAGCTCGGTCCAGGCTGTAGCGGGCCAAGGGGGTGTGTTCCGTTCCCACCAGAGAGATGAGGACGACATGGGGGGGAGTGCCCGTCCGCTCTGCCATGCGGGAGACGGTGCGGCAGATGGCTCGAAAAAAGTCATATTCGCACAGGAGAGCGCCGCTTTCCGGGGAGTCTCTGAGCTGTTCCTGCAGGGTGACGGGAGAGACTGCCCGTGGGTCCCAGTCCCGTCGGGCCTGCTGATAGAGTGCCCGCAGTTCGGCGGAGGGCAGGACCCCACGCTGGGAGAGCAGTTGCTGATGAAAATCCTCATAGCACTGTGCGGCCTCTTCCCGCCGCTCCAGCTGGAGCAGAGCCCTCATCAGCGGCTGGCACAAATCCTCCCGGAAGGGATCTAAAACGAGGGCGGCCTTGGCGAGAGGTACCACATCCTGAAAGCGATTCCGATGCTCTAAAAGAGGGAGAACAGCGGCAACGGTTTGAAAATATGCGCAGCGCAGCGGCTTCGCTTGGGCAGCAGCCCAGGGATGGCCTGCCAAAGCGGGAAGAAAATCCCCCTGGTAGAGCTTTAGGGCGGACAGCCGTTGTGAGAGATCAATTTCCACCTCCATCGGGCTGTCCGTCTGGCACAGCCGAAGGAATTCCTCTGTATCAATGCTGAGGGGGACTTTTGGATTCCACTGGTAGCAGCCCTGCCGGCTGATCAGCAGTTCCCGGCCGGTCTCTGGTCCCAGCTGGTCCAGGCAGGCGCGTGCCCGGTGGAGAATTGCCTTCAAGGTATTGAGGGAGGCCTGTTCCTGTTCGTCCCAGAGCAGGTCGGTCAGCTCATGGTAGGGGGCGGGGCGGCCTTGGGCCTGAATCAGATAGGCGAGCAGGAGACAGAGCTTTCGAGAGCGGTCATTGATGGCAATTTCCTGGTCTCCGCGGCGGATCGTAAATCCACCTAGCATTTGGATACGCAGCGGGGAAGCGGACATAGGGGAATCCTCCTGTTTTTGTGTTTGTACGTTATAAAGGGAAAATATCCACTTTTCTGTTTCAAAGATAGCATATTTTTTCTCGACTTGCAACGGATAAATTTAAAGTGACAAAATAGACAAGATACAGGTGGTTATATGGAATCTTATTTTATGAAAAATTTCTTTTAAAAAATACTTCCATTTTTACGGAAGGTGTGCTATACTGTCTTTGACAAGAGGTCAGGTGCCCCGGAACGTCTATCCTGTGAGACGGGGACCCTCTTGAAGAAAGGCGTTTGACTTAAATTAATGAGAAATGAGGTAGCGGAAATGAAAATGATGAAACGACTGCTCCCGCTGGCTCTGGCTGTGGCCCTGCTGGCCGGCTGTGCCCGGGAAGTGGTAATGGGAACTGGTTTCTCCGAGGGGGAAGGGCTGGATGAGGCGCTCTATGTGGACCAGGTGACGATGGGGGAGATCGTCATTGAGGATGAGGCGGTGGCCCTGGCCGGCGATCCTGCGATAAGCACCATGGCGCTCCCCGAGGCGTCTGGCAAACAGGTGAAACAGAACAGCCGGGCCACGATTGACTACTCCAATATCAAGGACGGCTATGTGATGGTCAAGTTTACCGGTACTACAAAAACTCGTCTGAAGGTGCTGGTGAATGGGCCTTCCACTCAGTATCAGTATAATTTGAGCGTTGACAAGTGGACCACCTTCCCCCTGTCTGACGGCAACGGCGACTACACGGTAGCTGTGATGGAGAATACCACAGACAGCAAGTACGCTCAGGTGCTGGCAGTCAAGTTTAAGGTGACACTCGCAGATGAGTTTGCCCCCTTCCTGCGCCCCAATCAGTATGTGGACTATGCGTC
>CAPGBJ010000068.1 GCA_948616425.1 uncultured Oscillospiraceae bacterium | reverse complement strand
CAAAGCAACAAAAAAGAACGAGGTGCTCTTATTCCTCAGATATATGCTGCGACGTCCGGGATATGCGTTTGGCCTCACAGTGGTTGTGGTCTCTATTGTGCTGATATTTTTCGGAACCGCGCTGGCCCCCTATCCGCCCGAGACGGCCTTCTCCGGATTTGAGCGCCTGCCCCCCTCGTGGGAACATGTTTTCGGAACGGATTCTGTGGGGATGGACGTCTTCTCCCGGGTTTTGGCCGGGACAAAAATTGACGTGACCATTGCGCTGGTTGGAACCTCTCTGTCAGTTGTCATCGGAATTCCGCTGGGATTGGTCATCGGGTACTATAAATCCTTTTTCAGTGAACTGATTGCCCGGGCGCTGGATTTGATTCAATCCTTCCCGGTGTTTGTCCTTGCCATGGTTTTGGTGGCGGTTCGGGGCGGCGGAGTGAGCAATATCGTGATGGCGATTTCCTTTGTCAACGCACCGATCTATGCCCGCCTGATGCGCGGACAGACCCTGGAGCAGAAAAACAAGGCCTATGTGGAGGCCAGCAGGTGTGCGGGAAACCCTGATTGGATTATCATCTTTAAACACATTCTCCCTAACGGGTTGACTCCGGTGTTTGCGCAGGCCACTGTGAATTTGGGGTGGGCCATTCTGCTGTCCGCCGGCATCAGCTTCATCGGCGCCGGCGTTCAGTCTCCGACTGCGGAATGGGGGCTGATGGTGTCTATGGGTACCAATGAGATTATTCTGGGGCAGTGGTGGACCTCCTTTTTCCCGGGCGTCGCAATTGCAATTACCGTGCTGGGGTATTCTCTGCTGGGTGACGCGCTTCAGCACTATCTGAACCCGCTGGAGAGAAACGACTGACCGATGGACTGTAGAAGGGATCATGATGATGAAAAATAACGAAACGCCAATTCTCAGTGTGGAAGATTTGTCCGTGGAATTTCGGACCAAAAAGGGCACGGCCAAGGTGCTCAACGGGCTGAGCTTTGAGCTGACCAAGGGGGAGAAGCTGGGCCTGGTGGGCGAGTCCGGCGTGGGAAAATCCGTGGCGGCTTGGGCCTGCCTGAATATTATCAAGCCGCCCGGAGAGATCACCGGCGGCCGGGTGCTCTACCGGGGGGAAAACCTGATGGATAAGAGCGAGGGGGAGCTGATTGCCCTGCGGGGCAACGAGATCAGTCTGACGGTTCCCCGGGCTCACTCCCAGCTGAATCCCCTGCTGACCATTGGAGATCAGCTGATCAATGTCTACCTTGCCCATACCGATGCCCGGGGAAAGGAGGCAAGGGAAAAGGCATACAAGGCCTCCATTGAAATTTTGGACAAGGTGGGCATCCCCGATCCCAAAAACCACATGAAGGCCTACCCCGGCGAGCTCAGCGGCGGTATGGCGCAGCGGGTTGTCATTGCGCTGGCGCTGATCAACACGCCGGCGGTGCTGATTGCAGACGATCCCACCGGCGGTCTTGATGTAACGATACAGGCCCAGATTATTGAACAGCTCAACGACATGGTTACCTCTCTGGGTACGACGGCGTTGATTATAACCCACCACTTGGGGCTGGTGGCGCAGCACTGCGACCATGTGGCGATTATGTATGCTGGTCAGATTGTGGAGTCCTGCCCTACGGAGACCCTGTTTCAACAGGCGCAGCACCCCTATAGCAAGAGTATGCTCTCCTCGGTGCGGGACACAGGGGAACAGTGGGGGCCGGAGTATATTTTAGACGGCCGGCCGCCTAGCCCGATGGCGCTGCCTGCGGGCTGCTACCTGCACCCGAGGTGTCCCTATGCAGCGGACCAGTGTCGCTGCGCAGAGCCGCCCTATGTGGACATCGGAGAGGGGCATATTGTGAAATGCCATTTTGCCCGTGAAGGAGGGGTCTGTTTTGCGCGGTAGACAAGAAAATACAGGGGAAGTCCTGCTAAAGGTTCGCAATTTGATTAAGGAATTCAAATCGCCCGGCAGCAAAACGGCGGTACACGCCATTAACGACGTCTCCTTCGACCTGTACCGGGGGGAGACATTTGGTCTGATCGGCGAGAGCGGTTCGGGCAAGACCACAGTGGGGAGATGTATTCTGCGGCTGATTGAGCCCACCAGGGGCGGTGTGATCTACAAGGGCAAAGATCTGATGAAACTGAAAGGCAAGGAGCTGCGCCGACTCCGGCCGGATATGCAGATGGTGTTCCAGGACCCCTCCAACGCCTTAAATCCCAAGATGAATGTGGAAAATACCCTGTTGGATACGCTGAACATGAAGGAAAAGCTCAGCGGAGAAAAGATGGATAAGGACCAGATCATCTCCAAGGCGCTGAGCCAGGTTGCCATGGAAGAGGAGTACCGTATAAAATATCCCGCCGAGATGAGCGGCGGATATCAGCAGAGGGTCTGCATTGCGCGGGCCATCTGCGGCGACCCCACCCTGGTGGTTTTGGACGAGCCGACCTCCGCTCTGGATCTGCCTGTGTGCGCTGGGATTTTGGATCTGCTGCGCAAGCTGCAGGAGGAGCTGGGCATTGCGTATATCTACATCTCGCATGACCTGAGCACCATCAAATACATCTGTCACCGCGTGGCGGTGATGTACTTGGGCGAGTTTGTTGAAGTGGGGACGGTGGATCAGGTCTTTAACAACCCGCTGCACCCTTACAGCCATGCGCTGCTCTCTTCTGTCATGGTTCCAGACCCGGGGCAGAAGGGGAAGACGGAAATTCTGCGCGGTGAAATTCCAAGTCCCATCAATCTGCCTGAGGGGTGCTTCTTCCACGCCCGGTGTCCAAGGGCGAAGCCCGAGTGCGCGAAGTGCCACCCCGAGCTGAAGGACGGAGGGGAGGGGCACCTGGTTCGCTGCCATCTGCTGCAAGAGCGGAACAATGAAAGGAGGAGTGTTTATGGCTAAATTTGATCTGATTGTGAAGGGCGGCAAGGTCGTCAATGCCGACAGCGTGTGTTTTGGGGATATCGGCATCAAGAACGGAAAAATTGCCTGCATTGGGGCGGATTTGCGGGACAGTGAGGATGTCTATGACGCAAAGGGGAAAATTGTGATGCCCGGCGGCATTGATATTCACACCCATATTGACGCGCCTATCAACGGTTCCCACACTCTGGACGACTGGTACCAGGGGACGGTGTCTGCCGCCTGCGGCGGCGTGACCTGCGTGGTGGATTATCCCATGCAGGAAAAGGGGCTGACCCTGCGGGGCATCATCGAGAAGTGGTCGAAGAAAGCGGCGGGTTCGGCCGTGATTGACTACAGTTTCAGCCCGGTGATCACCGACCGCTCTGAGGAGGCCTACGGGGACCTCCCCAAGCTGATTGACGAGGGCTTCCCCACATGGAAGGTGTATATGGCCTATTGGCACCGAGTGCGGGATGAGGAAACCATCCGCCTTTTGGACGTGATTTCCTCTCACGGCGGCCTCCTCTCCGTCCACTGCGAGAATGATTTTGCGATTGACTACCTCACCAAAAAGCTGTTAAACGAGGGGAAACTTGAGCCGAAGTACCACCCCGTCAGCCGCCCTCCCATCTGTGAGGAGAACGCAACACAGACTGTGATCGACTTGGCCGAAATGGTAAACGCCAACGTGATGATTGTCCACATGTCCTGTAAGGGCGCGCTGGAGCGGGCGAGGGCCGCGAAGAAAAGGAAGAACAACATCATCATTGAGACTTGCCCCCACTTTCTGTTGCTGGACGACTGCGTCTATGACCAGCCGTTGGAGGAGGCGTGCAAGTATGTGGTTACACCCCCTATGCGCAAGAAGGAGGACCAAGAGGCCCTATGGCAGGGGATTGTAAACGGCGACATCTCTCTGGTTTCTTCGGACCATTGCGCCTTCCCCTACCAGGAGAAGATCAAGTTGGGGCGGGAAAGTTTTGCCACCATCCCCCACGGCGCGCCGGGAATCGAGGCCCGGCTGCCGGTGGTGTTCTCCGAGGGGGTTTCCAAAGGGCGGATCACCTTGGAAAAGTTTGTCGAGGTCGTCAGCACAAATCCGGCACGCATTGCCGGCATGTACCCCCAAAAGGGAACGATCAGCGTGGGAAGCGACGCGGATATTACAGTGATCGACCCGGAGAAGGAGGTTACGCTGTCAGTGGAGGGGATGCACAGCAAATGCGACTTCTCCCCCTATGACGGGGTAAAAGTCAAGGGCTATCCTGTGGCGACCCTTTCCCGCGGTACGTTTATCTATAAGGACGGCAAGGTGATGGACATAAAGGGCCACGGACAGCTGATAAAGCGCGGCCGATTTCAGCCGTTTTAAAGGGAGGGAAAGACAGCCATGAAACTGAAAGGGAAAAAAGCTCTGGTCACCGGCGGGTCGGCCGGTATTGGATATGCAATTGCTTGGGCGTACGCACAGGAGGGGGCGGAGGTGGCCATCCATTACAACGCCTCAGGGGAAGCGGCCGCCGCGCTTAAAGCCAGAATAGAGCAGAACTGCCGGACAAGGGCGATATGCGTCCAGGCCAATCTGGACAGTGACGCGGACATCCAAAATATGATAAATACTGTGATGGAGGAGCTCGGCGGGATTGACATTCTGGTGTGCTGCGCTGGAATTGACCAGAAGATCTCTGTATCCGACATGACGATGGAGGATTTTGACCGGATGATCCGCATCGACTTGCGCAGTGTGGTGCTGTGCAACAAGCTGGTGCTCCCCGCCATGCTGGAGAAGGGCTTTGGCCGTATCATCAATGTCACATCCCAACTGGGGCAGATTGGCGGCATTGATACCGCGCACTACAGTGCGGCAAAAGCCGGTGTCATCGCCTTTACCAAGTCCCTCGCCCGGGAGGTGGGGAGGCGTGGCGTAAATGTCAACTGCATCGCGCCGGGGCCGGTGGATACTCGGATGTTTGCATCCAATCCCCCTGAATGGATTGCGCGCAAGTTGGGCGAACTGCCCCTCGGCCGCATCGGCCAGGCCCACGAAGTTGCGCCGGCCGCCGTGCTGTTGGCTGCGGACCCAGACGGAAACCTGTTTGTTGGCCAGACGTTGGGGCCAAACTGCGGCGATGTGATGCTCTGATATGGGCGTACAGCCTGACATAATTGCTTGGCAGACTGATTTCAAACTTTAGATTTAAGGAGCTTTGGGCCGATGAATATATTTATAACAGGCTCCGGCGGCTATATTGGCCGAGGGGTGACAGCAAGACTGCTTCAGGAGGGCCACACTGTAATTGACTTTTGCAGAAGTATGCGCCGGCCCTACCCCTCGGAAAATCGCATCTATGTATACGGCGAACTGTACGATATTCCACGCCTGCTGGACGTGTTTCAGACATACCAGGTGGACGCGATCATCCATATCGCCGCGCAGTCCAGCCCCACGGTTTCGCTGGAGGTGCCCCTGCAGACAGTCCACACAAATATTGACGGCACGGCGTCTTTGCTGGAGGCGGCACGGCTGAGCGGAATACGCCGCGTGGTGCTCTACAGCTCAGACGCCGCGTACGGCGAGCATGGCAGCGCGCCCATCTTGCTGACAACGCCGCTGTTCCCCCGCACGCCCTATGGCGTGACAAAGGCCACGACGGAGATGCTGGGGCGGGCCTATAATTACTCCTTTGGCATGGAATGTGTGTCCCTCCGTGTGGGCATGGTCTATGGCGGGGATCAAGTTACGGCAAACTGGGTAAAAAGTGCGGTGGAAGCCGCCGTGCGGAATGAGCCGTACTGTTTGGAGCGCGGCGGGGATCAGACGTTGGAGATGGTGCACGTCGACGACGCGGTATACTGCTCCTGCGCGGCGCTGACGGCAGAGGGGATACATGACCTCGCGGTGTATAATGTGGTGAGCCACTGTACCACGCTGGAGGCTGTGCTGGCGGAAATCAAAAGACAAATTCCACAGTTTGTATATCGGGTTGGGGATGGCGTCATCACCGAGGCCCAAGGGGTATGGGACATTGCCGACACCGTTCGGGACCTTGGCTATTGTCCCAAATATACATTGGAGGAAGGGCTTTCAAAATACATTGATTTTATGCGCGGGGTTGTTTAAATTGCGTTTGGGAGGTTTGCTGCAATGATCAGACGCCACAAGGATATGAGCGTGGTAGATGCCGTCCGCCTAAAAAACGGGAACGGTGAAGCGAGCATTATAAACATTCTAGAGGCTGGGGAGATGTATGGCGCGGGACGCCTGTTCTGTATCACAAAGATGAAGCCCGGCGTTTCTGCTGGAGTTCACACCCACGTGGGTGACTTTGAGACCTATTATATCCTGAAGGGCAGGGCGGGGGTGAACGACAACGGAAAGTATTATGAGCTTGAACCCGGGGACATGATCCAGTGCAAGGAGGGGGATTTTCACGGGATTGAAAACATCGGTGAGGAAGAGTTGGAGTATTTGGCGGTAATTATGTACTCCAGATAGTGCGGGACAGGCGGGAACGTGGACAAGACACGCCCAAAGCAGAGGGAGGTACGAGGGGGTGCCGTGGGTGGGGCGGCCATGCGTCCCTTCCCGCTGGTCATACTTTTTCCTGTGTAGGGCATTTTGCGCGACAGTTCCTTTCTCACTTGAGCGGTCCTCCGATTGGCCTTCTGCCGGTTTGCAATGGCTGTGTCCGCTTGCATGTGCTGCTGCTTTGTGTTACACTGATTTCACCGCTCACATATGGAGGTGCTTGGAGTGACAGAGGAGAAGCGGGGGACAGCGTCCAGGTGGTATGCACAGTATATCTGCGCCGTACCAAAACAGAGGGCCAAGCTGCCCAAAAGTCTGAGACCCTTTGTGGGGCCGCACGATATGATTGAACTGGCCGGGGCGCAGATTACGCCCACCCTGGTGGACGCTTTGGCCCAGATGGTGAAAAATGGAACTATGTACAACCTCTATCTGACGCCCTTTCCGCCCGCCGCTGCCCCGGCCTACCACGACCCGCCTCGGCATCAGATGGCCTCCCAGTTTATCCGTGCGGAGTACACCCACGGATGTGGGGCGGTGATTTTTAACCGAGAGAGGTCCATTGTGTTTTACCGGCAGTTAGATGAATATATTCTGAACAGGCCGGTTTATTTCAAGGCGGGGGACGAGCCGCCAGCCCACCCGCCCCTCATTTTTGAGACTCCGCAGGCGGCGGGAGAAGCCCTGCGCAATCTGATTCTGACAGGCTCGCCGGAGGAGCGCGCCGCCCCTGCCCCCACACCCTCTGCCGGCCGGCAGAGGGTGGACCCCAGCCTGCTGTACTGGATTGGGGCAAGTCTGGGCCACATCCCCCAGCGGCCTGAAGAGTTAGCGCAGGTCCGGGGACTGAACGGTGCGCTGTACGCCTTGGGCTACCCTGTATTTCCCGATTGGCTGACCCCGGAACCAGGGGACTGGTCGCTGCTCGGGTCCCTGCCCAATCTGGAGAGCCTGTTTATGCCCCGACTGCGTTTGGAGGATTATTCCTTTCTCCTCCAGTGTCCCAATTTGGCCCGTTTGGGGCTGGACCAGACCGACCTGCGGGATGGTTCGGTGCTGAAGAACCTGCCCAAGCTGACCTATCTGTCTCTGCCGGAGGCGGAGTTCCGGGACTTCTCCTTCCTTCTGAGCAGCCCCGAGCTGGAAGTCCTGGATCTGAGCCGAACGGACTTCCGGGACTGCGCGCTGCTGACCCAAATGCCCAATCTGAAGTTGGTTACCCTCCCCGCAAGGCGTCAGCTTCTCCACATGGAGGCGCTGGACAGCCTGTATCTCCAGGCTAAAACGGTAGAGAACCGGGTCCGGGGAGCGGGGGTCAGCCCTTTTGAACTGATGGAACTCGGCGTGGTGGAGGAGGGCTGGCAGGATAAAAAACCGCCTTACAGAGTGCTGCATATCAGCAAGGACGGCAGTGCCCGGGAGGGGGTGGAGATCACACCAGACTATGTGAAAAAATTAGTGAAGCAAGTCCGAGAGGGGGATGTGGAGGAGCTGTATCTCTCCCTCAACCCATTTGGGGAGGAGGACTCCATGGAGGTAGATGTCGCCGAAGGATGGGCCGCGCTGAGCTATGAGGACACAGACACGGGGGTGTGGTACGCGATCTACAACCCGGAGTACGCGGGGGTGGAGGAGGATGCCCCGCCCCTGGGAGGGGGACAGTCCCCCATCCCCATGATGCACGCCATCCAGGACCTGGAGTTGGCCGCCGTGTGCGTGGAATACTTTATCAAACAGGGAAGGCTGTACCCTGGCGCACCTTGGGCCAAATATTATGGTTGATGGGGAAAAGGCTGCCGGGACTGCTGCTTTGTATTTGATGGATCCATCTCGGTGCAGGGTGGGAGCCGCTATGCTGCTCACAGCGCCGTATATCCGTTTGTGCCTTGGCCTGCCTCCTATACGAAGGGCCAACCCCCGTTCTTTCCCATAATACATTTGCCCCCTGATGTAGGTGTAATTCTACATCAGGGGGCTTTCCTCTGTTGTCTTTGCTGGCCTATGCCTCTCGTTTCAGGCGGCAAGGTTGGCGCACGCAGAGGACAGAGAAAATGAGATGCCAACAGGGCGGTTCACATATCAACTTGCCCGTCTCTCTTTCCGTTTTTCCATGATGACAGGCAGCACCACCATGACAAAGATCAGCACCACCAGGGCGATGCTGAAGGGGCGGCCCAGGAAGTATTGCAAGAGATTTCCACGGGACAGCTTGATGGCCTGGCGCAGGCCGCGCTCGGCCATCTTGCCCAACAGAAGGCCCAAAACCATGGCGGCCGGCGGGAACTGAGCCTTTCTGAGAAAATACCCGATCACGCCAAAGACAAACATGGTATACACGTTGAACATATCGTTGGAAATCGCGTAGGAACCGATGGAGGCAAGTACAACCACAATGGGACACAGCACATTGGCTGGGACCCGTGTAATCAGCACCACATACCGCGCCATAAGAAGGCCGATTGCCCCCATAAAAAGGTTGGCCAGAAGAAAGCCGAAAATAATCGCATAGGTAATCTCGGCCTTGGCGTGAAACAGATCGCCGCCGGGCTGCATGCCGTGGATCATGAGGCCGCCCATCAGAATGGCGGCGCCGCTGGAACCGGGAATGCCGAGGGTCATCATAGGGATGGCGGCGCCCCCGGTCACCGCGTTGTTGCCCGCTTCAGAGGCAGCGACGCCCTCAAAACTGCCTTTTCCAAACAACTCCTTGTTTTTGGAGCGGTTTTTGGCCGTGTTGTAGGCCATCCAGGAGCCAACTTCTCCGCCAGCTCCGGGAAGGATACCCGCAAAGGTGCCGATGACAGAGGAGATTAAGATGGTTGGAATCAGCGGCCGATACTCTTTCCAGGGGAGGAGCAGACGCTTGCCGATATGCTCTTTGTCGCTGAGATTGACCGTCTTTTTGCCGCGCCTGGCGTCTTGCAGCTGGTCGATGACCTGTGGAAGGGAAAACAGTCCGATCAGGGCGGGGACTGTGGGGATGCCGCCCAGCAGGGAGATTGTCCCAAAGGTGAAGCGCGGAAAGCCGGTGCTGGCGTCGATACCGATGGTACCCACGATCAGCCCGAGCACACCGGCAATCAGCCCTTTAATCACAGACTTGGAGGCCAGGCTGGCGATGATGGACAGGCCGAAGCAGGACAGGAAGAAGTATTCCAACGAGCCGAATTTCAGGGACAAGGCCGCCAGAGGCGGGGACAGAAACAGCATAGCAATGGCGCTGATCGTTCCTCCGATCATGGAACTGGTCATGGACACGCCCAAGGTCTCCAATCCTCTGCCCTGTTTGGTCAAGGGATAGCCGTCCAGGGCGGTGGCCGCGGAGGAGGGGGTGCCGGGGGTGTGGATCAGTATGGCAGAGATGGAGCCGCCGCAGATAGCCGACGTATATATGGTCATCAGCATAGCGATTGCGGAGATTGGAGAGAGGCTGTATGTGAAGGGCAGCATCAGTGCCATTCCCATGTTGGCGCTCAGCCCCGGCAGGGCACCGATGATCATGCCGCCCACAACGCCGAATACGATACACAGAATGGTCTCCAGATTGAAGAGGTTGGACGCAATGGCGGGCAGGGAGTTGAACAAAGTACTGAACATATTCCCCCTCCTTAAAACAGCATCCCAGCGGGCAGGCTGAGTTTAAGCCCTATGGTAAACAACAGATATAAAAAAGCGTCCATTCCGGCGGTAACACCCACCAGGACCAGGGGCTTGCGGACATTTAGGAACAGCATAAAGGCCAGTAGGAATACCGTGGTAGACGCATAGAAGCCGACAAAATTGATGCAGATGATATATGCCATTATGCCAAGGTAGGCCTCTATAATCAGTGCGAGTTCTTGCCAGTTGATGGAACTGTGGGCTTCAGTCTCCTGCTTGCTGTTGTGGCGGACGGTGTTGATGACCAGAAGGGCGGAGAGCGCAAAGTTGGCAATCAGAAAAAATCTTGGGAACAGCTGTGCCTCCTCTGGGAATTTACCGGAGAGCACCCAGAAGAAGACACTAAAAATCATCAGAGCAATTCCAATCCACGCATCCAGGGTTATCAGTTTTTTCATACATTTCTCCTTTTTTCACCCAAGTGGGAGCCGAGATTTGACAGCAGTCCCGGCTCCGCACGGAAGGATTTCCAGGTTTTGATTTGGAGCGCGATTTAGTTGTTGTACCCCAGAATGTCGGCGTAGCCCTTGACCATAGTCTCGATTTCTCTCAGGTAGGCGACGTACTCCTCGCCGCCGATGAAGTTGACCTCGTAGCCGCCGGCAGCCATCTGCTCCAAATAGGCGGGATCGTTGGATGCGGCCTCTACTGCGGACAAGAGCAGATCGTACAGTTCAGGGTCCATGTCATTGGGGACGATGATGCCGCGGTCAGAACCGAGGACGATATCAAAGCCCTGCTCGGCCCCGGTGGGGACATCGGGCATCAGAGAGGAGCGCTCGGCGGCAAAAACACCGAGTACTTTTACGGTGCCCTCGTTGAACATGTTCAGCGTATCGCCGACTTTCCCGGAGTAGATGTCGGTTTCGCCGCCCAGGAATCCCGCTCGGGAGGCGTTGATCCCCTCGGCATAGTTGATGCCTTCCAGATTTTCCACGCCGGCTTTGGCCTCAAATTCATACATAACCAGCTCGTCCGCGCCGCCTCCAGAGGTCAGGCTTACTAGATAGTCGGTGTCAGGGTTGGCCTTTAGGAATTCGGCCAGATCGGTCAGGGAGTTGACGTCTGTAAAGCGGGCGTCGTCAGTGCGGACAGAGATGCAGCAGTAATCTGTCACGCAGTTGGCCAGCGGGGTGTAGCTGTCCATGGTGTATGGAATCTGCATGGATTGATTCAGGTAGTTGCTGAACTGGGGGGTTGCCAGCGTGCAGATGGTCAGACCGTCCGGCTTGGATGTGATCAGCCGGTTGTAGGCATTCCAGTTGGAACCGCCAGTCACATTTTCCACCGTGATGGTACCGTTGCCGGGCAGATAATTTGCGATATAGGGGGCGATAAAGCGGGCGCACAGATCAAGACCGCCGCCAGCGGAACCGGAACAGATATAGGTGATGTTGCCGGTGGGGAAATTTGCGTAGGCGCCGCTGTTTTCTCCGGACAGGGACGTGCTGCCGCTGCCAGAGGGGGGCGTAACCGCTCCGCTGTTAGAGCTGTTATTGCCCTGCGTCCCTTTGTTGCAGCCAGCCAGCAGACATGTGATCATTGCAAAACTCGCAACCAGCGCCAATAGTTTTTTCATACGATATTCCTCCAATTTTTATAATTTTGCTGAGAATAGAAATGACGAAGTGGGGCTCGCTCTGGAGTGTGTGTTTCAAATCTGTTTAAATTTGCAGCGTCTCGTTAAAGATTGCAGCGGCCGATTTTATATGCTACAATACAGGCCATACCACCCAACAGAGAGGGAGTATGCAGGATGAATTTACAAGAGAGACGGACGCTTCAGGCGGAGAGTGCAAAAATATCTCTTCTGTGGAGCAACCTCTACGCATATGAAATCGCGAATATGTTGATTAAGCGGCACCACCTCCACTGCCACTGCGAACTGACCACGCTGCAAAATATCGGCGAGGCGGCGGCCATTCGCGCGGCAAACGGTGCAAAGATTATTGTGTCCCGGGGCGAGGGCGCCAGACGAAAGATCCGGGAAAAGGTATCTATCCCGGTGGTATCGGTACGGTACAGCTTCTCCGATTTTGCCACCGCAATTGATGCCGCCCGGCAGTACGGTGAGCGAATCGCCATGGTTGTGTTTACCCAAGACCTGTTTGAGGTAGTCAAGCGGGAAAATTATTTCTGGCATATGCAGACGACACTGGTCCACGTCCGAGATATGGATGCCGCCCGGGTGGAAATCAAAAAACTGATTCAGGAAGGCATTGACGTGATTATCGGCGGTGGGAGCACCCAAGAGGTGGCGAAGGAATTTGACATCCCAGTGGTTTTGATTGGGGCCAACGAATACACGATTTTTGATGCGATTGAGGAGGCGCTTCAGTCTCTTCAGGTACTGGAGGAGCAGGAACTTCAGTATCAAACCATCCTGCGTGTTGTGGAGAGCGCCTCCCACGGGATGATGACGATAGACCGCAATGGGATCATATCCAATATCAACTACGCCGCCCGCAAGCTGCTGGGCCTTCCCAAGGAGGCGGTTGGGCAGTCCTATCAGAACTGTGTTCCCTTTCCTGAGATCGTAGTAAAAACGCTTGCCGGCTCACGTTATAACAACTACCTGTTTGAATATCGCGATTCTTATCTCGTACTCAACAGCCTTCCCATCCTGTTGGAGGGAAAACCTCAGGGCATCGTTATGAATATCCAGGGCGGCGAGGATGTGCAGACGTTGGAAAATAAGCTGCGCAAGCGGGCCTCTGGGACCGGCCGGGTAGCCAAATATGGGTTTCAAGATATTATTGGCACCAGCGAACGGATGAACCAAGCCAAACGTTGGGCTATGACCTATGCCGGAGTGGACAGCACCGTGTTGATCTGCGGCGACTCAGGTACCGGAAAGGAGCTGTTTGCCCAAAGCATTCACAACTCCAGCCCCAGAAGGCGCGCCCCCTTTGTGGCGGTCAACTGCGCCGCCTTTCCGGAGAGCCTGTTGGAGAGTGAATTGTTCGGGTATGTAAAGGGGTCCTTTACCGGCGCGAATCCAGAGGGTAAGGCGGGAATTTTTGAGCAGGCCCACAAGGGCACCATTTTTCTTGACGAAATTGGCGAGATGCCGCTGTCCCTTCAGTCCCGGCTGCTGCGTGTGATTCAAGAGCGGGAGGTGACCCGCATAGGCAGTCAGTCCGTCATCCCTGTGGACATCCGAATTATTACTGCGACCAACCGGGACCTTTTTGCCGAGGTAAAGGCGGGAAACTTTCGGAAGGACCTCTATTACCGGCTAAATGTTTTAACCTTAAAGCTGCCCTCGCTCCAGGAGCGCAAAGAGGATATTATTCTGTTGGCTAATCACTTTATTAAGGAGTATAACGACAAGTATGGGCGCAGTATAACCGGGCTTTCCCCTGCCGCAGCCGATATGCTGACTGCCCATCAGTATTATGGAAACATCCGCGAGCTGTCGAATATCATGGAACGGCTGGTGATTCTGAGCCAAAATTCCGAACTCTCTGATGCCGACATCCAGAGCGCGCTGTCAGAACAGCCGGAGGCGCGCACCCCGCCAGCCGTGGAGCTGAGGCCCTCCTTTGCTGAGCGAGACCGCATTGTTCAGGCGCTGGAATACAGCGGTCACTGCCAGGCCAAGGCCGCTGAGCTGCTGGGGATGAGCAGAACGACCCTGTGGCGCAAAATGAAGAAATACAATCTCAGCTCACCTGGGTAAAGAAGCGGTAATTTTGATACAGCTCCGGCTTGATGGTTCCGTGTTCCACCCCAAGCATATTTTCGTAGCACCGCTCCACCATGGCCTGAAGCACCTCGTCTGTGCTTGCCCCCATATGGGGGGTAATCACCACATTGGACAGCGTGAACAGGGGATTGGTAGCCTGGGACTGGTGCTCCTCGTCCTCTAGCACGTCCAGCGCCGCGCCCGCGATGGTTTGATTCACCAGCGCCTCGTACAGGTCCGTTTCGCTGACAATCTCGCCCCGGGCCGCATTGATCAGGACGGCGGAAGGCTTCATGGCGGCTAGAGTTGCTCGGTTGATCAAATGCTCTGTGGAGGGCAGAAGGGGGACGTGGAGGGTTACAATATCAGAAGTCTGCATCAAAGTATCAAAGTCGATATAGGTGACGCCGAGATCCTGTTCCTGTTCCGGGCTGAGGCGGAAGGCGTCGTGGTACTGGACCCTGGCGCCAAAGGCCTGCACCAGTTTGGCTACCCGTCGGCCGATATTACCGATCCCCACAATGCCCACCAGCTTTCCGTGGATGGTACGGCAGTCCGGGAGATACCGCTCTTTTGACCAGATCCCCTGTTTCATATCTTGGGACACCGGAAGGATGCGCCGGTACAGCGCGAGAATCAAGGCCACTGTCATTTCCGAGACCTGGATGGAGTTCACGCCGGCGCAATTCATAAAGGGAATGTTATAGCGGCCAATTTGCTCCATGTTGTACTGATCAAAGCCGGCGCCCCACTTTTGCATCAGGCGCAGCTTTTTGGCGTTTTCCAGCAGCCGATCCGGGATATTGACCCGCCCCCGAAGAAACAGATAATCCGCGTTTTCCGTTATGGAAATCAGTTCGTCGTCCCCGGGTACCCCTACAATTTCACACCGAAAGCCGGCAGGACACAGCTGCTGAAACATTTGGATCGCTTTTTCGTTATAGTTTCCCGCAATAACAATCGTTTTCATCTAATCTTGTGCTCCTTTTTCAAAATAACTATAACCTTCGTTTTCCATCTGTCCGCCGTAGAGCTTTTGGTGCTTTTCATAGTTTACGTTGCCTGACGAGTAGTTTCTGATGGTAGTTTCCTCAAGAGACACCTTATCCAGCACAGCTTGGAGCACATCTTCGGCATCTTCGGGGCGAATGACCGCGATGCCGTCCCCATCGCCAACCAAAATATCACCGGGATTGATGACCTGTCCGCCCACGCAAACAGGGACATTGATTTCTCCCGGACCAAATTTGTAGGGGCCCTGGGGCGTGATTCCTTTGCAATAAACGGGAAAATCCATCTTTGCGATGGAATCGCTGTCCCGCATACAGCCCTCCACAACTACGCCGGCAATTTTTCGCGATTTGCAATAGAGCATCATAATTTCACCCGCTAGGGAACGCTCCACGCTGCCCTGGCCGTCCACCACAATCACATCGCCTGGCTGCGCCAGATCCATGGCGCGGTGGAACATCATGTTGTCCCCCGCCGGACACTTCACGGTAAACGCAACGCCCAGCAGAGGGACGTTGTTCAGGGGCCTTATGCTTCCGTTGGTACAATACAGCCGCTGCATCATATCTCCGAGGTTGCTGGAAGGAATCCCCCTGAACTTCTCTACCAACGCCGGATCTGGACGATCGATCCCGAGAAATACTCTGCGGCCCACATTCCGTTTCAAACTAACCCCTCCTTAATCTGTCAGCTGCCAATTCAGGCCGTTCCGGTCTCTAAATGTGCTCACCGTCCGGCCGGTATGCTGAATGAGCGCACCCTCCGTTAAAAATTCTACCTGGCAATGCTCTTTGATGGCGGAAATGTCGTCCGTCCCCACACTCTTAAACGCAATATGGTGGATTCCTTCAAAACCGCCAGGGGCGGACGAGTGAATTTCAAAGGTGACCTGATGCTCCCCAGGCAGCGCCATCTCTACAGACCCGCGCTCCGGCATTTCCCGCAGCACACGCATCCCCAATGTCTGGAAGAGGCGGACTGTTCCGGCAAAATCGGAGACTTTTAAATCAATGTGATCCACATAAGTTATCATGGCACACCTCACCAGACGAAGCCGCCGGAAGCGGCAATTGGTTGATAAATGGAAAAGGCCTCCGCATATTTGCAGCCGGGCCGGCTGCCCCGTCCCGCGGCCTCTCCCCCTCTGACCTCCGCCTTCCGCATGTAGCTGGCGTACATCCCAGGCTGGGTGGAGAAAATCCGCATCGCTTCCTGCTTGATATCAATCACGTCTGTGATATCCACATATACAGTGGGGGTGAAGCTGCTGATCTCAGTGCAGTGGGGCTCAAAGCCAAAGATGGGGGTCTGCCGCGGAGATACAGGGAAGCCATCCTGAAATCCAGCGCCTGAGGCGCAGGCATATGCTTTTGCCACCAGTTGATGCACCATGTTGTGATCGGGATTAAAGGCGTCGTATGCGGAATGGGTCAAAATGAGGTCTGGCCGGAACTCCCGAATGATGTGGGCCAGTTTTTCTACGTGAGCGGCGGTGATCTCCATGGGGTAGTCCCTCAGTTCCCAGAAGTCTACCGTCTCCACCCCCAACGTCTGGGCCGCCTGAGAACCCTCTGCCTTCCGGCGAATGTGGCCCTCCGCCTCGTTGGCGCCTTCAGTTTTCCAGTAGTCGTTTGCCTCGCCGCGCAGGCCGTCTGAAATAATGACCAGTTTGATTGAACTGCCCGCCTTGGCATACTTTGCGATGGAGCCGCCGCTGCGCCAGACAAAATCGCCGATATGTCCGGCCACAACGAGTATTTTCGGGGTTTCGAAATTTGCCATACATATTACCTCCTGTATGTAGCTGCTTTTCGTGTCGGGTTCTGTCTGTCATAATGAGCAAGCTGCGTGCCAACTTTTAATGGTGGAAGAGTACAGGCGAATTCCAGGCCCTTTTCTCAATCAGACCTCTATGGGCGGGGTAAAATGGCCTGAATGTTTCGAAAATGTTTCATAATGAGGGTTTCTTTTTGAAACTTACTGGGAAAACATCATCTGTTTTTCCAGAAAAAGCAGGAGGCGATGTGACCCCTTGTTGGGAATGGGATAAAAATTATCCAATCCTGTACTCTGCGCGGGCAGGCAGCGGGACAAACGAGTTCAAAAACTTACAGTGTGAGTCTGACAACTTGACGAGTTTGTCAAGACCGATTGACAGATAAAAACCAGGCGGGAGCACTCCCGCCTGGTTTTTATGAACTGTTCAGAGGCCGCAATCGCATAGACTGTCAGCAAGTTTGACTGCAGTCAAATAGATGCAGGATTTCTTTTTCTGGATTCTAAAAATTCATTCAATTCACTGTTGAGAATATCTGTGATGAACATGTGTCCCGGGGCATGGGTAATCACAATTGGAAGTTTTGCCTGTTCAATTGCCGCTTGGGGCGTGACGCCGCAGGGCCAAAACACGGGAATTTCATCCGGTCGGATTTCGACAGGGTCCCCATAGTCCGGCTTCATTAAATTATAAATTCCTATTTTTTCGGGATCTCCGATTTGAACCGGAGCGCCGTGGACATTGGGCATCTTGGCTGTGATCTGATGGGCTGCTTCAGCTTGACATGGCGTCATGGGGCGCATGGAGCACACCATAGGGCCTTGAAAGGGGCCGGCTTTTATTGTTTGAATATTGGTTTTATACATAGGCACATTGCAGCCCTGCTCGATGTGCCGCACGGGAATACCGGCAGCCATCAATGCCTCTTCGAAAGAAAAGGAACAGCCAATCAAAAACCCCACATATCCCTCCTTCCAGTATGGGGAAACATTGGACAGCTCCTCGGTAAATACCCCCTCTCGATAGATGCGGTATTTGGGGATGTCTGTACAAATATCCCCGCCTTCCCCCATGACGTGGGTTTGAGGGGTCCCTTTGACAACCTCTAAGACGGGGCAGGGGAAAGGATTTTTTTGGGTATACATCTCGAAATCGTCGGCATACTCCGGGGGCAGAATGACCAGATTTGCCTGGGCATAACCTTGACATATGCCGGCTGTAGGAAAGGTAATCGCCTCTTCCCGAATCAGTTGACGCACTTGAACAGGCCGCATATGAACATATGGTGTGATACCGAAGGTCATAAGGTATCCTCCTCACTTGAAAGATAATAATGTTGCAGTTATCCTAGGCGCTGTTAGAAAAATGGAACTATGCCCAACGGCGAGAAATTTTTTCGCCAGACGAAGCCAATTTGACGCAGGAATACTGGATGTATTTCAAGGAAAATTGGCAAAGCATGGCGGAAAAAGAGCCGGCGTTTGGGCATGTTACCATGTTT
>CAPGBJ010000067.1 GCA_948616425.1 uncultured Oscillospiraceae bacterium | reverse complement strand
GGCTTTTATTCTACCACACTCGTAAGCCTTTGTCAAGTACTTTTTTTAAGTTTTTTCAAACTTTTTTCGTTCTCTCATTCGCAGCTCGCCGTGGCTTGTTGCTGCCGCAACGGTTTCACATCTTACCACTTCTTCCAGCCTTTGTCAAGTACTTTTTTCGACTTTTTTCAAAATCTTTTTCCCTACTCAACTCGCCCTGTGGCTCGATCTCTCCTCCTCGCGGACAGCTTCGATATAATACCACGCCCCTAGTTTTTTGTCAATAGGTTTTTTCAAAATTTTTGATTTTTTTCCATGCCCATCCTGTTTTACCCGAAATTCCCACTCTGCCCCCCATCTTTCCACCGTTGGCGGACATATGGCTGCAAGATTTTCTCTTGCAGAACAACACTACTTGTGATACTCTTTAATTAATAATATATCCACGGTAAATTCCTTTGTTAGGAGGACTTCTCTATGCCGATCAAAATCCCGGACTCTCTGCCCGCCAGAGCCACTCTGGAGGGTGAAAATATCTTTGTGATGACCGAGTATCGGGCCATCCATCAGGATATGCGTCCACTCAATCTCTTGATTTTGAACCTGATGCCCACTAAAATTGTGACAGAAACTCAACTGCTGCGCAGGCTGTCCAATTCTCCCCTTCAAGTTCAGGTAGAGTTGCTTCAAATGGCCAGCCACACCTCTCAGAACACTGACGCAGACCATCTGTCCTCCTTCTATACCACGTTTGATCGGATCAAGGAGCGGAAGTTCGACGGAATGATCATCACGGGAGCTCCGGTAGAAAATTATGACTTTACCGACGTGGATTACTGGCCGGAACTATGCAAAATCATGGAGTGGACCAAGACGCATGTCCACTCCACCCTTCATGTATGCTGGGGGGCTCAGGCGGGCCTATTTTATCACTACGGCATTCCTAAATATTCTCTGGGGCAAAAGTTGTTTGGCGTTTTTCCCCATACCGCACTGAAAAAACAGTCTCCCCTGTTCCGTGGATTTGATGATATCTTCTATGTCCCCCACTCTCGCCACACAGAAAATCACGAGGAAGATATCCGGAAAATTCCGGAGTTGGAGCTGCTGGCCATCTCAGAGGAGGCCGGAGTTTTTGCTGTAAAAAGTGAGGATAACCGCAGATTTTTTATTACTGGACACCCAGAATATGACCCGGACACACTGGCTCGGGAGTATTTCAGAGATGTAGATAAGGGGTTGCCTATTGATGTCCCCAAACACTATTTCCCTGGAAATGATCCCACTCAGCCCCCCATTGTTCGTTGGCGTTCAGCTGCTCAGCTCTTTTATACCAACTGGCTTAACTACTATGTCTATCAGACAACCCCCTATGATATCTCGCAAATATGACAGCTATGGCGGTTCCGAGTGGAACCGCCTATACTTTTTCTCTCTCAAACAGTTCCATTACCCCCACCACTACTAAAAATATCCCGAAAAATTTCCGCAGCAGTTCCACTTCTATCGCGGTGGCCACCCAGGCCGCCAAGGCGGCGCACAGCAGTCCCGCGCCAATGGCGGGAACAAGGGCCTCCTTCGCAATGTAGCCGTTTCTTATGTGGGCAGGCAGCGCCATCAGTCCAGCCGGCAAAAAGTACAGCAGGTTGATCCCCTGCGCCAGATGCTGTTCCACCCCTGCAAAGGCAGTCATATAGACCAGCAGCAGCGTTCCGCCTCCAACGCCAAATCCAGACAGCACACCTGTGGCCCCGCCGACGATCAGCGGCAGAATCCAGTTATTCACAGAAAACTCTTCACCCCTCCGTAGATCAGCATCAGGCCAAAGACCCGTTTTAGCCAGAGTATTTTCATCCCTTTGAACCATTTTCCTCCGACCCAGCCGCCCAGGGTTCCGCCGATGAGGTAGGGCAGGGCCTCTAGAACATCCAACCCACCTCGGAAGAAATAAATCGCTACCGACAGGGCACACAGCGGCAGGATCACCGCCACTGACGTGGCGAAGGCCTTTCGCTGCTCCAATTTACAATACCTTGTCAGCAGAGGGACAAACACCGACCCGCCACCGCCGCCGAAAAAACCGTTGGCGATCCCCGCCAGCCCTCCAGCTACAGCGTATTTCCATTTTACGCGCAAAAAACCGCCCCCTTTTGGCTTAGTGTGCCAAAAAGGGGACGGTTTATGTGTCAACGGTGCTCTCTCCAGCCTAGAATTTCCCGCCCTTGCAAGGCGAGAAACAGAATCGGGAATTTATGATCATGCAACGCCCGCCGAAAAGCAGACGCTCCTGGCGGGCTTCGCGCTATTCTGCCAGCTTATCCAGCAGGGCGGCCAACTCCTCCAGCCTGGGGCCAGGGTCGCCGGAAGACACCGCCTCCTGGACACAGCAGTCCATATGGGCCCGGAGGACCATCCGGTTGGCCTTTTTCAAAATGGACTGAGCGGCCATGATCTGGCTGGAGACCTCCAGGCAGTACCGGTCCTCCTCCACCATTTTAAGGATACCGTCAATCTGGCCCCGGGCGGTCTTTAACAGACGGTTGACCTGGACGTGGTCGGCCTTCACTGGACAGACACCACCTCGTAGCCCGCCTGAGTGACAGCATCGGTGAGGACTTGGCTGTCCACATCTTTAGACAGGGTCAAGGTGGCGGACTTGCCCTCCAAACTCATCTCCACAGCGGACACACCGTCGACGGCGGCCAGGGCCTTTTCCACCCGGCCAGTGCAGTGGGCACACATCATACCCTCAATGATCATAGTCTTATTCATGGTAATGCTTCCTCCTTGATTTGTATTCTCCTTCATCTCCAGGGGACAGCTACCGCCGCAGACGGGGGCCGCTGGAGTGTCAGACCGGAATTTACTTTTGAAAAAGCGCAGACGCAGGGCGTTGGTCACCACCGTTACCGAGCTGAGACTCATGGCGGCGGCGGCAAACATGGGGTTGAGCTGCCAGTGCAGGGAGTAATAAAACACACCGGCAGCCAAAGGGATGCCCAGAGAGTTGTAGAAGAAGGCCCAGAACAGGTTCTGCTTGATGTTTCGGATGGTGGCCCGGGACAGCTCTACAGCGGCGGCCACGTCCAGCAGGTCGGACTTCATCAGCACAATGTCCGCCGACTCAATGGCCACGTCGGTGCCCGCCCCGATGGCCAGCCCCACTTCGGCCCTTGCCAGGGCGGGGGCGTCGTTGATACCGTCCCCCACCATGGCCACCTTTTTACCCTCGGCCTGAAGGGACGCAATTTTCCGCTCCTTGTCCTGGGGCAGCACCTCGGCCATCACCTGGGTGACTCCCAGCTCTTTTCCGATGGCCTCTGCAGTGCGCCGGTTGTCGCCAGTGAGCATGACCACCTCCAACCCCAGCTCTTGAAAAGCGGCCACCGCATCCCTGCTGGAGGGTTTGGGGGTGTCGGCCACGGCGATTATACCTAGTAATTTTTGTTTTGATTCGTCCGCAAAGTATAGAGGAGTCTTGCCCTGAGCGGCCAGTTCGTCCGCCTTCGCAGCCCACTCGCCCAAGTCGATGCCCTCTTCTTCCATCATGGCCCGGTTGCCGCCGAACTGGATGTGGTCCCCCAGCTCCGCCCGGACACCCCGGCCATGGACAGCCTCAAAGCCGTTTACCGGGACCAGATGAAGATTTCGACGCTCTGCCTCCTCCACGATAGCGGCAGCAAGGGGGTGCTCTGAGGGTTTTTCCAGGCAGTAGGCGATCCGGAGCAGGTCGTTCTCCTTTACACTGGGGGCGTCAACAGGGATAATATCGGTGACCACCGGTTTGCCCTGGGTGAGGGTACCCGTCTTGTCCAGCACCACCGTGCCAATGGTGTGGAGGGTCTCCAGAGCCTCGGCAGATTTGATCAAAATGCCGTTTTCCGCACCCTTTCCGGTGCCCACCATAATGGCCACGGGGGTGGCCAAGCCCAAGGCGCAGGGGCAGGAGATCACCAACACGGCCACGCCGGCTGTGAGGGCTTGGGTGGCGGTATGGCCGGTGACCAGCCAGGCCAGCGCGGCAATCAGGGCGATGCCCATGACCACCGGTACAAAAATACCGGACACCTTGTCAGCCAGCTTGGCAATGGGAGCCTTAGAGGCCGAGGCCTCCTCCACCAGGCGGATCATCTGGGCCAGGGTGGTATCCTCCCCCACCCGGCTGGCCTCAAAAGTAAAGAAACCAGACTTATTGATGGAGGCAGCGGCCACCTTATCCCCCGGCCCCTTGTCCACTGGGAGGGACTCGCCAGTGAGGGCGGACTCATCCACGGCGGACTGCCCCTCCACAATCACCCCGTCCACCGGGATGGACTGGCCCGGCCGGACCACCACCCGGTCCCCCACTTGGACTTCCTCCACAGGGATTTCAATCTCTGTGCCGTCCCGGAGGACGCTGGCCGTCTTGGGAGCCAGGTCCATCAACCGGCTGATGGCCTCACCGGTCTTGCCCTTGGACCGAGTCTCCAGGAATTTGCCCATGGTAATGAGGGTCAGAATCATGCCGGCGGACTCAAAGTACAGATCCATGTGGTACTTGGCCACCAACTCCATGTCTCCATGTCCCAGGCCGAAAGCCATTTGATAGATAGCAAATACTCCGTAGACCATAGCGGCGGCGGAACCCACAGCTATGAGGCTGTCCATGTTGGGCGCTCGATTCCAAAGAGTTTTAAAACCGACCTTATAATACTTATCGTTGAGATACATAATGGGCAGAGTGAGCAACAGCTGAGTCAGGCCAAATGCCACCGCATTCTCGTGGCCCAATAGAAAACCGGGCAAAGGCGCCCCCATCATGTGGCCCATGGAAATATAGAACAGGGGGAAAAGGAATGCAAAGGACCAGACCATCCGGTGCTTCATCCCGGCCAGTTCCTGTTCCATGACATCCTCCTTGGACGCCTCCGGCCCCTTTCCCCCCGCCTTTGTCGGCAGGGATGCTCCATATCCAGATTGTATGATTGCTGCAATAATATCCCGATCGGAGAGAACACCCTCGTCATACTCGGCCACCATAGAGTTGGCTAGCAGGTTGACAGAGGCTGCCTTCACCCCTTCCAGTTTGCTGACAGCCTTTTCCACATGGGCGGAACAGGCGGAACAGGTCATGCCTGTAATATTAAATTTTTGTTTTACCATATGCCTTCACCTGACTTTCAAGGTATGTCCCCATTTGACTGTGTATCCTCGGATGCAAAATGCCTCTGTCTGTTCCACCTCGACCGACGCATAATCGGGACAGAGACCACGCACCGTATACCCCCCCCGGGTGGGGTATTTATATTATAGACACTTTTTTCAAACCTGTCAAGCGGCAGTTTAGCCCTTGGAGACAAAAAGTATTCTCCCCATAAAATAATACAGAAGGGACAGCCTCTGCGCCATTGGAACCCAAGCCTGATGCTATACCATGTTCATCTTCTTTCTGGGCAGATCGATATATACAGCTCTGGAGAGATTTCTATCAATTTTAAGAGTTGTATCCCCCTCGTTCTCCCGTGATGCGTTGCACCTGTTCTCCCTCTCATACCGGTGTCTGCCAGCAGGGAAACCCTATGCTGTACTCTCTCCGCTATTGCGCAGTGTTGACATGCTTAAACGTTTAAATTTTTCAACCTCTCCCACCTCGTAGACCACACTGTTCAGGTATGCAGAGATCACAGCATCTAAGGTCGGACAATCCTCCCTGGCAAGCTTCATAAAGCTCACATTGCAATTCTGAGTCCATTATAAAAAGCGGCGCGAGACAATTGGTCTCGCGCCGCTTTCGCATTGAGAATGTCTTCCGCTTACACCCGTACGTCAAAGTTGTACTGGGCAGGTGCGGACACGCTGGACATCATCTCCATGACAGCCTGTGCCTGGTTCTCCATATCCTCCATAGCCATCTTCATCAGGCCAAAGGTATAGTTGGTTTGAAACCGGGCCATCTGCATATTCATGACACCATCCATGCACGTCCCTCCCTTCCAAAAAAATTCGGTTCGCTCCACTTTGAATATCGGCCGAAGGCTTCTGTTTCCTAACCCTCTCAGCGCAGTTCGGTGACCGCGCTGCTTGTGGGGTCCATGTAGTATACGTGCTGTTGGTCGGTGCTGAGCATGATAATACTCTTAATATTCCTATATGCGCCCTGACTTGAGGTGTGGCGGGTATACACGTTGAAGCGGCGGCAGGGCAGTCCATCCACTGTCACAAAGCCCTCTACAGGGAGAATCTCGTACTCCTCCATGGACTCGCCCTCCAGCCCCAGCTGGGCGGGAGACAGGCCCTTGATCTTATCCAGCTGTTCCTCCAAGGAGGCAGTTTCCACCACCTGGGATCCAAGGCCAAACTGATCCTCTGGCGGCGGGGGTTCGTGGATGGCCCCCTCCGGGGCGGACACCCGGAATGTCAGAGTACTGGCCTCCGACCAGCCCACCACAATCTGGAAGACATGGCCCTCCTGCACCGAGGAGCGTGCTATGGTCAGCGCCCCCAGCGTGTCCGACAGTTCAGGCCGCTCCTCCAGGTGCAGATAGGTCTCGTCCACGAAGACAAAGCCCTCCTCGCCCCCCAGCACGGCGTCCAAATAGCGATTCACCACAGTAGCCGGGGACGTTACGTCATAGATGTAGGTATACTGTTCCACTTCGGGCTCAACCGCAGAAGACGAGGAAGATGCGCCCTCACTTTTCGAGTTCTTATCTGGCTTCCGAACAGCGATCAAAGTGCCCTCGCCCTCCTCCAGAATAGTATCCAGCGAGATGGTAGCGTCCTGCACCTCCTCGCCGTCCTCCTTCTCGATGGGTTCGCCGGCAATAAAGGTCTCCAGGTTTTTAGGCGGCTCCTCTTCGCCGGGGCCCGGCTCCGCCCCCCCCAGCAAATTGATGCCAAAGCGAGGCAGGACAAACAACACCGCCGCCGCCCCGATGGCGGCTATCAAAATCAGCGCCAGAGGAATTAAAAGCAGCTTCTTTTTGCCCTTCTTCTTGCCTTCCTGAAGCTCCTCACCCTCCTGGGCCTTTTTCTTCTTCTCCTTTTTTTCCTTCTTCTTTCCAGGCATAAATCACTCACCCCAATTAGTTTTCCAAATAGCGGATGATCACATCATCCCGGGACTTCAGCTCCTGGGTAAAGGCGCACTCAGCCCCGTTGACCTTCAGTTCCACACCCCGGTCAAGGTGTTCAAAGTCCACCCCCGATTGCTCCAGCAAGTCCATCACATAGTAGGGCCCGCCCTCTTCTTTATCCGGGAGTTCCAACATTTTTCCGTTGAGCATCACTTGCAGGCGCGGGCCCCGTCTCTCAAGCGGAGCAGGGGCAGGGGCTGTATTCTCCGGTTGTACAGGCTCCCTCACTGAGATTGGCTGGACAGCCACGCCAGGACCAACTGGCGGATGGGTCGCCATGCGGCGCGGTGGAGGCGGGGGCGTCACAGGGATGGACTCCGGCCGGATGGGTCGGGACCGCTCCTTAGGTTCCTCCGTTTTTGGCGCGGGCGGCGGAGGCGGGGCCGAACGGACAGGGTGGTCAGAGGTGACCACCTGGTCCCCGGTACTCAGGCGGGTGTCCAAATCGGCCATCCGGCCGTTGACTGTGACACCGCCCACAAAATCCGCCCCCAACACCTCTTTCAGTGTCCGTTGAGCGGGTACGCCGGGCACAGCCGGTGTAAACTGAATGTTGTCCCCGGCATAGACCAGGGCGGAAGGGGCGGTCTCCGCCCCATTTAAGGTCAGGGTACAGGGCGTTGCCGGTTCGCCCCGGAACAGCATCCGCTGCCCATTTACCGTGATACTCAGATTTTTCCCCGTCCGGCCCAGCAGGTCCGGCGAGGAATAGCCATTCATCATTAAAAGTTCCAGCACACTCAACGAGCCGCTGCGGAACAACTTGGCCGGACGGCCATTGAGCATAATGCGATAGCTGTCGCTGATCAAGCCCAGCCCCGCAGACACCGCAATTCCCAGAGGGGTAGCTAACTCCGGGTCGTTGAGATCATATTCGTCAGAAAAGGCGGTGATTTCATAGTTATTTCCCGCCAGGGCCACTCGGTTTTCGTCCATCTCCAGCGCCTCAGCCACCAGCTCCCGCAGGCCCTCCAACTTACTGCCCCCTCCCGCCAGAAACAGGGCGGAGGGAGCGGCCCCGTTGAGTGCAACCACCCGCTGGGCAATCTCTTGGGCCAGGTTATGCGCAGGCTGCTGGATGGTCTCCCGCAGTCGGGCCCCCGTGACGCTGTGTTCCATGCCCAGCACATCCCGGTAGGTTATTTCCTCATCCTGTAGCTGAACCTTCATCCGCTCTGCTGTGGCAAAGGGAACCAGATACCGACGCATGATCTCCTCAGTAACCTCGTCTCCGGCAATGGTGGCCATAGTGTACCCAACTACAGCGCCGTCTCGGCACACAGCGATATCTGAGGTTCCCGCCCCGATGTCCGCCAGCACCAGATTGAGCAGACGCAGATCGGCGGGAATGGCCGCATTGAGGGCCGCAATGGGCTCCAGCGTCAGGCTGGCCACTTCCAGTCCGGCCGTCTCCATGACAGAGTACAGACTCTCCACCACCTCGCCGGGCAGAAAAGTAGCCACCACCTCCGCCTCCAGCAGTTGTCCGTTATGTCCCCGCAGGGTCGTCATAGGGTAGTGGTCCAGATGGTAACCGGAGACTGTGTAGCCCACTAGGTAGAAACGGCGGCGGCTGTCTGGACTCAGTCCCAGTGCGGCCTCAGCCGCGGCCACAGCGCCGCTCTCTAGGCGGCCAATACTGTCATTGGTGATATGGGTAACCTCGGGAAATTCCAGTGTGTAGCTGCCCCTCTCTGTTCGGAGCGCCCGTCCGGCTGCGGCCACACACACCCGCTCCAGGGTACAGTCCAGCCGCTCCTCCAACCGCTCGGTCACACGGCGGGCCACCTTGGCCACCTGACCAATATCCTCAATCTGGCCATCCAGCATGGCTCGTTTCCCGTGTTCTTCCTTCTCAATCGCCAGCACCTGAAAACGCTCGTCCTCCACTCGGCCCACAATACCAATGATACTGCGGGTCCCAATGTCCAGCGCAAACACGGTCTCGTTGTCCTGGCTCTTTCTTTTCCCCATCCGGTTCACCTCTTGTACCTGGTTCATCATAGGCCGTCATCCCTTTGACTAGAACGGAGAATATGGCGTCCCGGATTCAGGACGCCATATTTCCAGGCAGGATACGGTTTCGACGTTCCTGTCACTTCAAGCTTGTACCCATAAGGCTAACGCGTCCAACAGGCGGACCTCCCGCCAGGCAAGGCAGCTTTTCCCGTCCATGCCAATAGACACAGACCGACCTTGACCTCGTAACGGCAGAAGCCCCTCCATCATCACGCTGCCGCTAAAATGTTAGCCGCTTAATACTTGGCGCCGGTGAAAGGATTGTCAGAGGCGCCAGAGGAGTAATCACTGCTGTCAGGCTCCCAGCTGGAGCTGACGGGGGTGCTCTGATATGTGGGGGTAGGCGCACTAAAGCTGCTGCTGAAGCCGCTGCCCAGGCGAGAACTCACCTTGAACTCGCTCATCAGCTGGTGCATAATGTTAGCCTGGGAGGACAGCTCCTCACTGGCGGCGGCGCACTCCTCGCTGGTAGCGGAGTTGGTCTGAACCACAGCAGAAATCTGGTCAATTCCCTCTGTAATCTGGATGATGGCTGTCGTCTGGCTCTCTACAGCCTCTACCACAGTCTCCATCATAGTGGTTACACCGCTAGCCAGCTCATTGGTGCGTTCCAGAGAGGTGGTGACCTTGCCGACGGCTTCGCTGCCCTCGCGAACGGCACTCATCGAACTCTCAATCAGGTCTTTGGTCGCCTTGGCGGCCTCATCAGACTTGGAGGCCAGATTGCGCACCTCATCGGCCACAACGGCAAAGCCCTTACCCGCGGAGCCCGCCCGCGCCGCCTCCACAGCGGCGTTCAGAGCCAGAATATTGGTCTGGAAGGCAATGTCCTCAATGGTAGCGATGATCCGGCTGATCTTCTCGGAGGAACTGGAAATGTTGTCCATCGCCACATTCAGATGCTTGACATACTCCACGCTGGTCACGATCTGATTGCCCGCCTCATGGACAGACTGGCCAGCCTGCTCAGCGGAAGCAGCCGTCCGCTTGGCATTCTCAGAGATATCGGCAATGGTGGCAGACAGCTCCTCCACCGAGCTGGCCTGCTCAGTGGCTCCCTGGGCCAGCGCCTGAGCGCTGTTGGACACCTGGTCAGAGCCGGCGGAGACCTGATCGGCAGACTGGGAAATATTGGAGATTGTCTCACTCATGCGGATGACAAACTGATTAATACTGTCCTGAATCGGCTTCAAGTCGCCGGGGAAGGTGGCGGTGAGTTCCACATCGAAATTCCCGCGGGCCATCTGGCCGGTAGTCTCAGAGATATCCTGAATCACGCTGTTCAGTACTTTCTGGCTGGTACGCAGGGCGTCACACATCTCACCCAGCTCATTTTTGCCGGTGTAATTGACGGGCACAGACAGGTTCCCTTGACTAAATCCTACCAGAGCGCCGCGAACCTGGCTGCTGGGCTCTACAATACTCCTGATGATCTTGGTGGCCATCATCAGCACGATCAGGGTGGCAACAAACATCACAGCGATAATCACACCGAGACCGATATTGGAAGTCAGGTTCTGCTGATTGATAATCTTGTCCTGCTCATTCTGCAGTTCCTCAGCCAGGGCATCACCCGCGGCTGCAGCCGCGGCCAGTTTGGGTGTACAGGATGTGACGATCATCTGGGCGGCCTGCTCCCGATTGGTGGAGATGGCGTTAATAATCTTTTTGGCCTCTTCCTCCCACTCGTCCACAGTGTCGGTAAAGGTATTCAACTTGCTCTTATCGGTCAGGGGATAGGTGTTCTTCAGATCGTTGATCTGCTTAACCAGCTCTGTCACCTCGTCCTCAACCGCTTTGATCCCGCTGTCGTCACCAGAGAGGACCACATCTCGAAGGCCCCGCGCGGCAAGGTTATAGTCGATCCGACACTGAGAAACCAGCTCATTGGATCTGACATACTTACTAATAATATTCATGTAGGAACTCTTCTGCACATTCATCATAATCAGAGAGGCGATGATGATGATGGCAGAAATCAGAATTGTAGTGCCAAACCCCACAATCAAGCTCTTTTTGATGGACATATTCTTGAAATTCATATGTAGTTTCCTCCTATTTTTCTCTGCCGCCGGCCTTATCCCCAACGTCAGAAGTCCTACAATCTTAGGTATCCTCCGCTCCGCTGAAAATGGCTGGGTGTCCGCGCTGATTAGCCCTGCGGACCGGTCCGCTGATATGTTTCATAGCTCCACCGCCTTATTTCTATAATTATAACATACAATCTATACAATATCTCCGTACTTCCCATTTTTCACATCGCCAAACAGCCTTCCATCCACCAAAGTTATCACCCGCCGGCGCATGATGTTCACATATTGGCTGGCATGGGTTGCCATAATGATGGTGGTCCCCCGGCTATTCAGCTCGTTCAACAGGTGTATAATGTCCCAGATTGTGTCGTCATCAAGATTGGCGGTCAATTCATCCAAAAGCAGGATGGGCGGACTGCTGAGCAGTGACCTGGCCAACTCTACCCGGCGTGCCTCGCCAATCGACAGCTGGGCTGGATAGCACGCCTCCACATCAGGAAGGCCAACAAGACCCAGCGCCTTTTCCGCCGCCGCGCGGCTCTTGCGCTGCAGTCCACTGGCCCGGGCTGCCACCATCAAGTTCTCCATTACCGTCCGTTTTCGAATCAGTCTGGATTCCTGACTGACAATCCCAAAGGTCCGATTCAGCCGTGCTTTCCATGGGCCAAAGTACCGGGCAATATTGACATTATCTACGAAAACTGTACCCTCGTCGGGAGAAATCTCACCGCCTATCAGTTTCAGCATAGTACTTTTTCCCGCACCGCTGCTCCCGATTAGGAAGACAAACTCCCCCTGATTGATACTCAGGTTTAGTTCCCGCACCGCATAATACTTGCGTTTGTCCCGCTTATCTTCCGCCTTATAAAGTTTTGAAGTGTTTTCCAGGCGTATTTCCGGCATTGCTAAGCGGCTCCTTGCCTCTTTATGGCGCTACGCTCGGTTCTCGGGGCACCGCCATAAATTTATAGTTTCAAAATTTCGCAGCTTGTAGTATAATCAGTATAATCTTTTTCGTCTCAGTTGAAAAGAGTTATTTTTATTTTTTTGGGGGCAAACGTGAAAAAATTTAAAAAACCTCTCTCGCTCAAAGGCTCCATACTCCTGGCACTGGTTCTGGCGCTGGTCTGTGTCGGGATCGTAGAACTTATCGTGTGTTCTTATCAGGCGCCTGAGCTCTATGAAAAGATTATTTCACCCGTCCGTACCGGCGTACACCAGCTGGTCCAAGCCAGCCAAACCACCTGGGATCGATGGAGTGCTGGAGCGCAAAACTCGGTACATTTCGCCGCCAATCAGCTGAAGGAGACCTTGCAGGCCCTTCAAACACCTCCCGACCCCGACGAGGCGTTGGACGAGGTACAGCTTGTAGATAACGAGGCCGTTGCGCCACCGCCCAGATCCAGAGCCAGCTTCATGATCACCTCTCTGGCAGCCCGGAATGGCTGCGAGTATCTCACAGGCGGCACTCGGGAGATCACCTATTATAATCAAACGGCGGAGCGTTGGGCGGATGAGCCCTACGGTTCCGACCGGATCGGCGGCTACGGCTGCGGACCCACAGCCATGGCTATGGTGATATCTTCCCTAACCGACACCACCGTGGACCCGATTCAGATGGCCCAGCACTGTGTGGACCATGGCTACTGGGCCAGGAAACACGGTTCCTACCGGACCATCGTCTCCGGTGTGGCGGAAGACTTCGGGCTG
This sequence comes from uncultured Oscillospiraceae bacterium, assembly GCA_948616425.1. GTDB lineage: Bacteria > Bacillota > Clostridia > Oscillospirales > Oscillospiraceae > Lawsonibacter. The sequence continues at coordinate 5,819 of CAPGBJ010000067.1, read as the reverse complement.
ACCTGCACCTCTCTCCCACCTGATCAGGCGGACGAGGAGACAGTCTCCCGATACCTGTCCAATGGACAGTTGATTGTGGCCCTGATGGGTCCGGGCCATTTCACCAATCGGGGCCACTTCATTCTTCTGCGGGGCGTCACCCTAGACGGCAGCATTCTGGTGGCCGATCCAGCCAGTCCCGAGCGTAGCCTGACCACCTGGGATCTGGAACTGATTGTAGACGAACTGTCCTCCAGTCGGGACAGCGGCGGCCCCCTGTGGGTTCTGTCACAAGATTTCTTTTAACAACGATCTACCCCCGCGTCTACGAGGCACAGGGGTAGATCTTTATTTATTTGGTTGCTGTGGACAGGTTCAGCCATCCGCCAAGGCAAAGATACCGCGCAGGTCCGCTCTATTTTGGATTTCCGCCCTTGGCATAGAAGGAGTCATCCCCGGCCAGGCGGCGATTCAGGCGCTGGTCCAGTTCCACCACCCGCTCCAAGAGGCGGCGGGCCGCGCCCGCCTGATTGGCGTAGCCGGTCTCCTCCTCCCCCTGGGGGGCGGCCCCGCCCAGTAAGGCGGACAACCGCTCCCGATCCTCATCTGGCAGGCTCTCCCGCTTGATGTTGATGGCTCGTTGCAGCTCCTCCAGCTGGAGAATGGGGTCCTGCCGCAGGGAAATCAGCATCCGCAGGGACACCTGGTCGTTGCGATCCAGAGCTTCCCCCATTTGCTGGCTCAGGTCCATCACCTCAGACAGATGGTTATACTTCTTCCGCTCCAGTACAGCCAAGTCCAGCCAGTCTCCCTTTGTCATACCTGCCGCTCCTGGCCGCTGCTGGTCTTCTCCGCAGTGCGGAACGCATCCCGCATTTCAGCCAGCATGGGACGCAGCCGATCTAATTCCTTCTTATTCCGCCCGGTTTTGATCCGGCTCAGTTCATAGGTGAAGTAGTCGTACATCCGCCCCAGGTCGTGGCTGATAGGGTATTGACGGTCCAGCGTCTCGTCCAGATAGTTGACAATATCCGTACAGCGGTCCAGCGCAGATTCAAACAGGGGCCAATCCTGCTTATCCAGGGCAATGGAGGCCAGGGTGCTCCGCTTCACCAGCTCGTCATAGAGCATCAGCAGCAGTTCCCCCTGTGTCATGGAATTGATGGACTGCTGTTTATATTGCTGATAACCTCTTGCGTCCATGTTGGAATTTTCCTTTCTGGCGGTATTAGCCGCCCATCAATCCCGCCAGAGTAGAGCTCTGGGAGTTCATCTGGTTAATCAAAACCTCCAGGCGGCTGAACTGCTGGGTATAGCGGTCCACCTGACTGGACAGTTTATCCTGCCACCGCTCAATTTGGGTATTGATATTATCAATTTCCTTCTGCCAGGAGTTGTTCATCAGGGACAGGGAACTCAGAGGACTGCCCGCCTGTTGAATCAAAATACCCTTGGGTTCGCCGGTTGTTTTGGCATAGTTGTCCAGCTGGGTCTTCATGCTCTGCATCACGCCCCGCTCTCCGGTAAACACTTGGGTCACCTTCTCGGGGTCGCTCTCCAGCGCATCGCGCAGCTTGCCCTCATCCAGCGTGACGGTCTGAACACCGTCGCTGATCGAAAAGCCGATTGTAATGCCCATAGACCGCAGCGCAGCCTCATTCTCACCGGCAAATGCGTTGCGCATCTTGTCATACAGAGAGGACAAGTTCCGGTCGCCAAAGAGAATACCCTGCTTGGCTTTCTCCTCGTAACGCTCGATGGCGCTCTCTGTCATGCCAGCCCGCTCCTCCTCCGTCAGAGGCTCATAGTTTGCGAAAGAACCGCTGGACTTCTGATAAGGCAGGGTCGAATAGGCCGACTTGATCTCCGACATCATCGCGTTGTAATCCTCGATCATAGTCTTGACGGCATCCACAATCTTGTCCGAGTCAGTGGTGCTCTTAAATGTGACAGAGTTCTTGGGCTTGCCTGTGCTGGTCACGGCGTCCCCGGTCTGTTCCTCATCCTTATACCCGTCGAAAGTGTCCTTCATCGTGATGGTCAGTCCGTCAATATTCACGCTGTTGGAACTGCGGGTCATCTCCTTGGTCTCGCCGTTGACGGTGACGGTGAACTTGGCATCCTGACCGGGCGTATAGTCGATCGCAGGCGCTTTGGTCTCGTCGAATTCCACAGCGTCGCCATCCCGGTCGGTTATTTTCAGTTCGAGCGGCGCCCCGCTCTTCTTATCTTTTGCTTCAATCTGGCCCGAATACTTGTTATAGGCAAAGGAATGGTTCATACCCATGGGGGACTTATTCAGATTATTGACCACATCCTCCAGCGTTGTCTCCTTCGTGATCTCGAACTTAAGCTCGCTTCCGGGGATTGAGAATGTGAACTCGGCGCTCTCCCCCTCCCGCAGCCAGTTAACGCCGTAGGACTCGGCAAAACTGCTGCCGCTCTGGTCGCTGATCTCGGTGGATCCAAACATGGCCTGGGCCAGGCCCTCGCCCATGTTAATCTCGCTCTCCAGACCGGTCTCCTTGGATGAAAAGAGGAAATTCTTGGTGGTCTGGGAGTAGCTCACCTGGACGCCGGCCTCTTTATTGGTATTGATATCAGACATAATGTCAGACAGCTTGGTGTCCTTGGTATACTTGCCTACCACCACGTCGTTGATTTTAAATTCATACTTGAGCTCGCCTGTCTTCTCGTCTCTGTCCTGAACCAGATTGCCGTTTTTGTCCTTCACCATGGCGGGTTCCAGCTTAGACAGAGCTTCTTTACCCAGCAGATCCTCCAGCGTCTTGCTGGTGTTCATATAGCTGGTAGCAGCCCGGCCAATGCCCAGGGTCTCGCCCACATCGGTGTTAATCACCAGTTCAGAGCCCTCCTGCACCTGAAAACGCAGCTGGAGGGACTCCCCGCTCTCGTCCATGTTCTCCACTTTAATTTTGTTGCCCTTAAACGCCTTCTGCACCGCCTCATTGAGCGCCGTGGTGTAGTTCTCGGCGTTCAAAGTGGAGATGTCGTTGCCATTGGCGTCTTTGAGGGCGTTGCCATCGGCATCCACCAGCTTCCCCCCCTTGATGGTGGGCAGCTTGATCTGTTTCACAGTGCCGTCCAAGCTCAGGTTCATGGTCTTGCCAGACAGATAGTTGGCATTGTCCACCTCTTTGGTCAGACCATCCCCCTTCATTGTAAAGGTAGAGGGCTTATCCTTGCTGGCGTTCTTCAGGTCAAGACCCAGAACATCGGCAACATTGCCGCTGGCCTGGGAGATATAGACGGAGTTGCCGGCCGAAGACTTGTCGCCAAAGGAGATTACCCCATTCCGCGCAGTCACCTCAATGCGGTCGTCAGCGTCGACGGTGCTGCCGCCAGTTAAGGTAATCTTCTGGTCGCTCAATTTCTGCTGGATCAGCTGGGCCAGCGCCTCGTCGTCGCTCATCCCGCTGTTCTTTTTCTTAATCTCCTCAAGGGCCTTGACGTCGGCCACCTCGTCGAACTGGATGCTGACCGTTTTAGAGCCATACGTCAACTCCAGACTGCCGTCCAACCGGCCAAGCTCCGTGGTGCCCTTGACCAGGTCAAACCCCGCCTCGGCGGCAATGCTCTTTCCATCTCCGGCCTTTAAGTTGCTGTTGGTGCGGTATTGGGCGGAGGTCGCCAGCTGGCTCACCCTGTCCAAGGAAATATCGCTGCTGGTCTTGCCGCTGGCAGCTACCCTGTCGGCAAACAGCCCCTGAGTGGCCACCTTCACCGCGCTGTTAAAGAAACTAGGGGATGTCAGGTTGGTCCCCGAGGTGTAGGAGGTGTATTTGCTGCTGAATCCCACCATCTTGCTGATGATACTCCGGTATGCGTCCTGCTTCCACTCAGTTTTGGTCACCTTCTGGTTCAAGGAGTTGATCTTAGTCTGGTAGCTCTTCACCAGATTTTCGATCATGCTCTCAGTGTCTAGGCCGCTGGCCAAACCGCTAATCATATTCGCGCTGTTGAGCAAACTGCTGGTCATATTGCTACTGCTTACACTATTGATAGACGCCATGTGGGTCGCTCCTTCCATCTTGTCTTTATATTCCCAACTGTTTTATGATAAATGAAACAAAAAGACTCTGTACTTTTTTATCGTCATGTAGTATTATAAAGTTAATAGTTCTCAGAGAAAGATTTTCGAACCTGCATCCGCTCTCCTTCTTACAAAAGGGGTACAAGGGCACAACCTGCCGGCGTGTATGCGGGTTCCTGCAACAGGGGGAGATCACTTGTCCATCATCATCACCGTCACCAATCAGAAGGGCGGCGTAGGCAAGACCACTACAGCCAGTTCCCTGATGGATGGTCTGCGTCAGCGGGGCGCCCGTGTACTGGGCGTCGACCTGGACCCGCAGGGCAGTCTAGGCTTCTGTCTGGGACTGGACATTGAAAATTGCGTCACAATCTACGATGTACTGAAGGGCAGCCGGCCCATCCGCGAGGTCATCACGCCATCAGACTGCGGAGATATTTTACCCTCCAACATTCTGCTGTCCGCCGCAGAACTGGAGTTCAATCGGCCCGGCAGAGAATTTTTATTGAAAAACTGTCTGTCTGAGGTACAGGACGACTATGACTACATTATTATTGACACACCGCCGGCACTCAACGTGCTGACCGTAAACGCCTATGTAGCCGCTGACGGACTGATCATCCCTATGGCCCCTGAAATTCTCAGTCTGCTGGGTGTAGCCCAGATCCGTGAAACCATTGATACGGTTCGCCGGTGCTACAACTCCCGCCTGCGGGTATTGGGCATTCTGCTCAACAAGTATAACCAGCGTTTCACCCTGAACCGCGAGGTGCTGGACATGGCCGAACAGATTGCGAAGCAGCTGGACACCAAGGTCTTCCACTCCAGAATTCGCTCCGGCGTGGCCGTGGCAGAGGCCCCCGCCCACGGAGAGAGCGTCCTCAGCTACGCCCCGGACTCCAAGGTAGCCCGGGATCTGCGCCTGCTCCTCAACGAAGTCACTCGGGAGTACGGTTTCTTTCCTTCCGCACCCAGCTACTGAGAAAATAATCCCGCCTGTCGGCCTATTTGAACTGAATTTGTCCATTCCAGGGGGGAGCGCCAGCCAGCGGCGGTGTGAATCGCCTGATATTGTGCTCAGATTCGTCAGGGCCGCTTTTCCTCTGAAACACTGTGCTGCCCCCATAGGTCGGTGGGCAGCATCCCCTAATTGGAACATTGCCTCCAACGGCCAGACGGCCCATTGAATTCAAAGTTCCCCAAATACCGGAAAGGAGCGTGGCCACCATAGCTGCCGCTAAGAAAAATACAAAGGGCAATAAAACCGCCCATGTTTTGAATCTGCTCACCGCACCGGGTGAAATCTCCTCCCCGCCCACGGAAGGCGACTCCGAGACCCCCGTCCAGGAGGCCGTCCAGCCCACTGCTGGCCGTCCTCTCCTCCCTCCCATTCTAGAAGTGGCTCAGGCCAACGACGACAATCTTGCCCAGCAGATCCAGCAGGCCCTGGAAGAAGAGCTCCTTCAGTCAGAGGAAGCGCCCGCGTCTGAAACTCCTGTGCCCGCGGTCGAGCAGCACACTTCGGAGGAAGAACCCGCGCCGGCCCCCCCTCCCCAGGCCGCCCCTGCCGGCAAGATGAGCCAGGACGATATTGAAAAGATGCTGGCCTCCATGGCTCCGCCAGAGCCCGAACCCGCGCCGGAGCCCCCTCCCCAAGCCGCCCCTACCGGCAAGATGAGCCAGGACGACATTGAAAAGATGCTGGCCTCCATGGCTCCGCCAGAACCCGAACCCGCACCGGAACCCCCTCCCCAAGCCGCCCCTGCCGGCAAGATGAGCCAGGACG
>CAPGBJ010000066.1 GCA_948616425.1 uncultured Oscillospiraceae bacterium | reverse complement strand
GCGGTGTAGGGATTATTGACCCTGCGCCGCTTTTGTTGTCTCGCGGGAACGCCTACGGGGGACGGGAAAGGAAGTACCACCCCCACAGGCAAGTACCGGCGAGAAAACGATAGAAAGGGAAAACCTGTATGAAAAAGAAACTGATTGCATCACTCCTTGCAGCATCCATGCTGCTTACCCTGTCCGCCTGCGGAGGAAAGGACAACAGCACGCCCAGCAGTGCTACAGATTCGGAACAGACCGCCGATACCCGCACGGATTCTGGACCCGCCACGGACGCACCGGACGAGGCTGCGCCGGACAATGCCAACAAGGCCACCCAGGACGGCGTATATCTGTACAACGGCACGTTCCTGGCGACTGGCGAGGCCGTCAAGATAAGCGACAGCGGCGCTGCCATCGACATGCCCAGCGTGACGGTATACAGCGCAGATGCCAAGCTGCAACCCGACGGAACATATGACATCCGGGACGATGGGGAAACCTTCGTCATGGATGGGAGCAGCCCCTTCACAAATAAAGACAACAACACAATAGCCCCACACACATATGGCGGCATCAGCAGCCATGAAGTTGCCTTCAACATGGTCTATAACAACACAGACGAAGATGCCCGCAACGGCGTCGGCGTATATATGGGTTTCTCGTTCCATGACGGTTTCCCTGACAATGACCCCAGCCGTCCTAAAAAGTCCATAGCAATCAACGGAGCGCAGCCCTTCTCCCTGGAAGCTGGACGCACCCTGGAAAGCCTCATGGACACCTATGGGGAGCCGGCGGGCGCATACTGCAAGCAAAACCCCAGCTACGACAGGCCCGCGAACCTGTACTACATCTGGAAATCCGGCACCTACCCTGACAAGACCCTCATCATGGCATATGAAATCCAATACAGCTGGTCTGGTAAATCTGACAACCACGCAACGGTAGAGGAACGCAACGGCGATGATGACAGGTACAGGCTTCTCAGCTTCTTTATCGCTGACGAAGTGAAGAACTGGAAAGATGGCCATGAAAACAGCACGCCTGTTCAACTCCTTCCCGCCTTATCAGAACTTGGGCTGTATACGGAATGACATCCCGCTACGCTGCGCCCATCCTGCGTGATGGGCGCAATTTTTTTCACGCCCTGCCGCGCTGCGCCCCGTCTGCCGCGGGGTGTTAGAAGTTTTTAGCATAAGAATCACCGTGCTGTGCGGTGGTAGATTGAAACGTAGGGAGCCGACGTTGTGAATCTGCCGCCCCCTGTCGCGCTTGTTCTGCTTGTTCTGCTAATTTCTGTTCTTGTTTCTGCTGATATTCTTGCCATACATCATATATGGTCCTTTTGACAGTGGAGCCGTCCGGTTTCTTTTGATTTACCTTAATTTTTTTGAGAAATCCAATCAACTGCTCACTCTCGTCTGCTCTGGCGGCGTTGTGGTAGGCATTGGCGGCAGCGGAAAGCGCGTCAAGGCGGTCCTGCAAATCAGTAGGATAACTGTCAACCTGTTCTTTGAGGTCTGCAATATTCGTTTCTAAGGCCGCTTTCTCCTGATGGACGGTGGCGGTCTGTTGCTTGGCTTGCTGTGCGGCGGCAAGGGCTAAGTCACGGCTTAAACGTGCTCTATCTTTTTCCTTTTCAATTTTTTGGAGTTCTTGTTGTGCTTTGTAAGTCTTAGAATCCACTCCGCTCTTTTTCTGTTGCCGTTTTGCCTTACACACTCTCTTGTATGCTGCGGCCTCGTCCTCAGTCATGGATTTGACTTTATCGGAATCATAAACAGTACAATCTTCAATATCCCATCCCATTTCGCGCATAAGACGGGGGTATTCCTGATTTAATTTTTTATAGAGTTTAGGGTTGATTACTTTATCAACGCACAGTTCACCAGTTCGAGTGTAGCCCATGCCAAAATAATGTTTATGGGGAGCCTGTTCATCCCGATGCAATGCAGTGGCGCGGATGTTGTCATCCCCCATAATATCAACTAAGATTTTGTCGCTGTCCTCAAAAAATTTTACCTGTTGCTCTGGTGACATAGTATTGATGATTTCTGCCGGTGGTTTGAGAATCATAGCCCAGCCAATAGCCGCATCAGTGCGTAAAGCACGGCCTCCGGCGGCTTTGCGCTGCGCGGAATATTCTGCGGCTTCTTTTGTCATACTTTCGGCTAATTCAACACCGCTGGCAATGCCGGTGTATGTATTGTAGCGGGAGCGGTTACGGTCTATGTCCTCATCTTTGCCCCAGCGTTCCGATAAGCCTTCACACACGACGGCGCGTAAATACCCAGTGCGTTTAGCACGGCTTTTCTTGCTGCGCTGATTGGTCAACTTTAATGTGGTAATTCCGACTTTCCAACCCATTTCAATCACCTCCAAATGTTGCGGCTGCGTTACTCAGATTTGTTATAGACGGCATGGCCGTCTATAATAAATCCGAGTAACGTGCCCTCTGATTTAATGTGCCATTAAATCCCGTTCGCTTTGCTCTCTCCCGTGCCCAAGGGGCGGGCTGTAGCCCTCCCCCTGGACCCCCTCTAAACTGTTGCATCTTGTCAATATTGTCTATCTGTAGGAACGTATGAGATGTTAGCTTTTGCTTGTTCTTGATTCTTTGGCATAAGCTGTTGTTGCAATTCTTTTTCCCTCTGCAACCATTTTTCTAATATAATCAACTGTTGCTGCCGGAGTTGTTCGCGCTCTTCCGGGGATTTATCAGGATTGCACCAGTCCAAAACTTCGTAATTATTGTTACCATATGTTCCGTTAGAAAATGTAATCTTGGTCTGGAAATTGGGGTCCCATGGCCGGTAGTCGAAATATACCGGCTCTCCAAGTTTTTCACGAGCTTGATATTGGGCAAATATGTCGATACTATCTTGATAAGCTTCCTCAGCAACTTTTAATGCTTTGAGTTCTTCATCCAAATCATCCCAATATGCACTAAACGGGTCAAGAACTGCGATTAAATCAAGCGTATTGTCACCGTTTTTTTCTGGAATGTAACGTGCGATGATAGTATTAAATCTCTCGGCAAACTCAACAAACATTTTTGCCCGTTCAAGCTGCTCTGTGGACGACCCACGTGTGGAGGAAGACACTAAGGCAAGATGTGCCACATCGTTTTTGTATCGAATCTCGCAGATATAAAAGCGTGACCACATAGCTGTGTAATGCGTTGATGGATTTCCGCGCTTGTCGCTTATATCTATACCACTTTTTTTCAGCCAATCGGTAAATGGAAGGTTGCTTGTAACGATAAAATAATGTCCGGCCCATGCTGGGTTATTACTGTTGCGCTTATATGCGCGGCAGATATAATTGTCGGTCATATTAAGCAAATTAGGGCACACATCATCATCAATAACAATCGCGTCATGGTCAGGCCGGAGACGGTCAAACTTTCCGGTTCCTCCGCCTCCGACCGTTAAAATTTGTCTGCCATCAAGAGCAGCAAGGGCAGCATAGGTTTTTCCAGAATTAGGCGGGCCTTGAATGTAGATACATAAACGGGTTATTGCTCGTCCTTCTTCTAAGCGTGCATTAACGCCGCGTTCATAGCTTTCTCGGATGGTTTTGATTTTTGTATGGCTGCGGACTGTAAAAGGCTGGGCATCGTACCATTGTGCAAAATTTTTCATTTCATATCCCAGATTGTATGCGTCTTGGTCTAGTACTGCTAATTCATCACTTGTAACCTTATGAGCGTTAGTGGAAACACGGATATAGCCCTCACGGATATGGATAATTTCGTCTTTAGTCAGGTTGCTAATTAGTTCATCAACGCTATAAAGTTCTTTTGCGTCGTCAATGGCTTCTTTGGTTTCGTGAGTCAAATACATAGCATATCCAGTGTAGTTCCCGATTGTTTCAACCCCATGCTCTTGCCAAAGGCTATCATCAAGCCCAGGGCGAAAGAAAATTCCTAAACAATCCATGATTGTGCGTACACGTATACGCTTCTTCCGGTCCACACAGCGCACAATGATGTGCAAATGGGGTTTAATATTAGCTTCGTACCATATTCCAGCCGTCACGGTATCTCGGTCATGAACGATTGCAAGGACCTGGAATTGAGACTTGTCTGTTTGCCGGATAGCGTCAAAAGTGTAATCACGCCCATGTGGAAGTTGCTCGTCGTAACATTTAATTGCGACGGCGTGAACCTTAGAATCTATACCAAGCGTATGACGTTCGCGCTTACCCTTTTTGCCGGGAGGCGGCGGGACTGGGGGTTGCATAGCAGCCCCTGGCTGTGGTATAGTATTGGTAGAAATTATAGTGTTTGGCGCGTCCTGCCGGGGTATTGCAGGCGCGTCATTTTTGTTATCCATTTTGTTTCCTCCTTTATCTCTTGGAGCGGTGGGACACGGGACATGCGGGGGACACAACCAGCCGTAGCTTGTGTCCCCCGCGCAAAGCCCCGGAAAATCAACGTTTCCCATTGGAGTGGGACACTGGGACACAGTTTTGCGATATTTGTGTAATTGCGTTTTGTAAGTGTCGATGTCCAGCCTCACGGCTGGACATCGGGATACAGGGTCAGATGGCAGTTTGTTGGTCCAGATATTCTTCAAATTTTTGCCGCTTGATGATACACCTGCTTCCGATTTGCAAAACAAATCCGGCATCCAGATTTTCCATCACTAATTTACGTATTTTGTTTTCCCCGATTCCAGAATATTCTGCCGCTTCGCGGATGCTTAGGGCATACCTCTCGCTAATTGGTACACTAGACTTGTTAATCAAATTTATCAACTCCTTCCTTGGATAGACGGCATTTTCCTTTTTCTACATTGTAACATACTTAACGAGAAAACACAACCTTTTGATTAAAATTTTTATTGACATATCCATATGATTATGTTAGTCTTAATATATATATTATAAAGGAGCGATAGCACAATGAAAATGACGATTGGCGAACGCATCAAAGCAGCACGCAAACAAGCCGGGATGACACAACAAGAGTTGGCTGATAGGCTGGGCATCTCATACGTTGGTATAAGCAACTGGGAATCGGGTAAGAGAAAACCAAAGCAAGAAACTTTAGAGCGTATCGCTGCTGTACTGGATGTACCTCTAGGTGTGTTGACCAACACACACTATATGGGAGAAATGGAATTGTCCGAATTTGTAAATAGGGCTTGGCCTCGCGCTGACCATCATCTAAAGGAAGCGCGACAGGAGGGCGACCCGGAAGAAATCGAACGCTGGGAGCGTATGTGCGCAGAACTTCTCAAGATTAAAGATGAAATTGTCAGAGAACATAATCGACTTCCCGAACAGGAAGAAGTTCTGCTGGAAGCTTTCAGGAGATTGAACCCGAAGGGGCAGCAAAAGATACTCGACCTTGTTAGCGACTATGCCAAAATCCCGGAATATCTATCACCAAATGGAGACTAGCCCGCATAGTGCGGGCCGGGTGGGATACGATTTAATTGTTAATGCAAAGGAGTTGAACACCTACCTATGAGCGAGAAACGACGAGACAACAGGGGCCGTATCCTGCGCACAGGAGAGAGCCAGCGACCAGACGGACGATATACATATAAATATATTGATGCCGCTGGAAAACAGCAGTTTGTATATTCCTGGCGTTTGGAGCCAGGAGATAAGCTACCCCAGGGCAAGCGTGATGGACTGGCTTTGCGGGAAAAGGCACGGCAAATCAAGCGGGATTTGGAGGATGGCATAAACCCCAGAGGCGGAGAAATTACGGTATCTGAACTGGTGGATAAATATTTGCGTCAGCGCCCACCAGTAAGGGCAAATACAACCCATGTTCGCGATTTTGTTTTACAAGTTATTGCGCGTAGTGGTTTTGGAGCGCGGAGAATTGACCGCATCAAACAGTCTGATGCAAAAGAATATATTATCAGTTTACAACAATGCGGCAGACCAGACGGAACCGGTTACAATCGCGGTTCAGTTGATGCAGTTGTAAAGGTTCTTCGACCGGCTTTCAAGATGGCGGTCAATGATGATTTAATACGGAAGAATCCATTTGATTTCAAAACCTCCGATGCCGTGACAAACAACAGTCAAACCAGAGAAGCATTGACCCCGGAGCAAGAGAGGAAGTACCTGGAATTTGTGAAACAAGACGCACATTATTCTAAATATCACGACGCACTTTATATTTTGTTCCATACCGGGTTGCGCATTTCCGAATTTGCGGGGTTGACAACAGCAGATGTTGACATGGAAAATCGTAAAATTATCGTAGACCACCAGCTGCTACGTGAGCAAGATGGAAATTATTATATTTCAGACACAAAAACTGTTAGTGGTAGGCGTGAGATTCCTATGTCTGATGACGTGTATATGTATTTTCGCCATCTGATGACAAACAGGCCCACTCCCAAAATTGCGCAGATAATTGATGGAAAATGCGGATTTTTCTACCTAAACGAAAAAGGTATGCCGCTGACCGGACAGGATTGGAGTAACCGTTTTCGCGCTATTTGGGTGAAGTTTGTCAAGGTCAGCGGAGCGCAGATGCCGAAAGTCACGCCTCACGTATGCCGCCATACGTTTTGTAGCAACATGGCAAAGGGCGGTATGAATCCCAAGGCATTGCAGTATATTATGGGACACGCAAATGTTTCAATCACTCTCGATACATATACACATGTTGGCTTCCAGGATGCAGCAGTGGAAATGCGGCGTGTTGTCAATGGAAATTAAAAAAGGGAGTACCTGTACTACTTTTAGTACGGGTACTCCCTTTTTTCTGCCTTCGATTAGGGCAAGATTTACTACTTATTTTACTACTTTTCAAGGCAAAGATATACAAAACTATATCATGATATGTGAAGTGATTGGGCGCAAAAATTGAAATTTTCGGCTTAAATCCTGGAAAAACAAAACTATATCAAGTTATGCCAACACGCAAAAATCGGGTACAATTAACTTTATAGCATCTTGTTTTATCTGTCAACATGACATTTTGTTATATTGATACTTGAGGCGTGTCACCCCTGCCCCGGGAAATTGCGTCCCTTGGCGGTCCGCTCGCCCCGCCCCAGGAAAATTTTTTCTTGTAAAACTCTGATTTTTCCCTTTACATCAGGAAAAAACTATGATATATTATCCGGGCACGAGAATGCGCGCCATCCATCGCTTGGCTGTCGGGACACAGCCCGCGCAGGTGCGCGGGGGGACACCCGCCCCCGGCCCAGCCTTTGGAGAGAACATTTTGAAAGGTGGAATTTCCCATGATTCGCAAGGACGAAAAGACGGCCGTGATCGAGGCCAACCGCACCCACGAGAATGACACAGGCTCCCCCGAGGTGCAGATTGCCATCCTCTCCGCCCGTATCACTGAGCTGACCGAGCACCTGAAGGTACACATCCACGACAATCACAGCCGCCGTGGCCTGTACAAGATGATCGGCAAGCGCCGCAAGCTGCTGGACTACCTGATGGCCAAGGACATCGAGCGTTACCGCGCCATCATTGCCAAGCTGGGCATTCGAAAGTAAGATTGTGAAATATAGGGCGGGCGTTTTGCGCTCCGCCCTATGTTCGCATATACCCCCGGCGTTTTTTCTGGTCTTTTAGCAGTTGAATATGGCAGCGAAGCGCCCGAGCCGTCGTGAACAGGCGAGGCGTGGCAACATGGGCGTATCGTTCCCGTATTCAAGTGCTAAAGGGCAGCAGGAAACTCCAGGGAGACCAACTACAAAAGGAGAATCCACATGTCAACCATTATCAAGCACAAGCAGTTCCCCAAGTTCAAAAGCTGGACCATGGACCTGTGCGGCCGGCCCCTCACCATCGAAGTGGGCAAGGTGGCCGAGCTGGCCTCCGCCTCCGCCCTGGTGAAGTACGGCGAGACCACCGTGATGGTGGCGGTCACCGTCTCCCCCCGCCCCCGGGACGGCATCGACTTCTTCCCTCTATCCGTGGAGTTTGAGGAGAAGCTGTACGCCGTGGGCCGCATCCCCGGCTCCTTCATGCGCCGCGAGGGCCGGCCCTCCCTGCCCGCCGTGCTGGCCAGCCGCCTCATTGACCGGCCCATGCGCCCCCTGTTCCCCTATGACTTCCGCAACGACGTATGCATTCAGTGCACCGTCATGAGCGTGGACTACGACTGCTCCCCCGAGGTGGCCGCCATGATCGGCGCGTCCGCCTGCGTCAGCTACTCCGAGATCCCCTTCGCCGGCCCCATCGGCTGTCTGGAGGTGGGCTTCTGTGACGGACAGATTGTCCTCAACCCCAACCAGGCCCAGCGCAAGACCAGCCGCATGGACGTGACCGTGGCCGCCACCCGGGAGAAGGTGGTGATGATCGAGGCCGGGGCCGACGAGATCCCCGACGAGATCATGTACGCCGGCATCGTAAAGGCCCACGAGGAGATCCGCAAGCAGATCGACTTCATCGACCAGATCGTCGCCGAGATCGGCAAGCCCAAGATGGAGTACGACCACGCCCAGTTCAACCAGGAGCTGTTTGACGACATTGTGGCCAACTTCATGGACGAGGCCAAGGCCGCCATGGACACCGACGACAAGACCGTCCGGGAGCAGCGCTGGAACGAGATGATCGACCACTGGCACGAGAAGTACCTGGAGCAGTACCCCGACATGGACCAGTACCTGGAGGAGTTCACCTACAAGTTCCAGAAGAAGATCGTCAAGGCCTGGCTGCTGGAGGGCCACCGGGTAGACGGACGGGCCCAGAACGAGATTCGTCCCCTGGCCGCCGAGGTGGGCATCCTGCCCCGGGTCCACGGCTCCGGCCTGTTCACCCGGGGACAGACCCAGGTGCTCTCCGTGTGCACCCTGAACACCCTGGCCGCCTCTCAGAAGCTGGATACCATCTGGGAGGAGACCGAGAAGCGGTATCTGCACCACTACAATTTCCCGCCCTACTCCGTGGGCGAGGCCCGGGCCCCCCGGTCCACCAACCGCCGGGAGTACGGCCACGGCTTCCTGGCCGAGCGGGCTTTAGCCCCGGTGCTGCCCTCTGAGGATGACTTCCCCTACGCCATCCGGGTGGTCAGCGAAGTGCTGTCCTCCAACGGCTCCACCTCTCAGGGCTCCATCTGCGGCTCCACCCTGGCCCTGATGGATGCCGGCGTACCCATCAAGGCCCCGGTGGCCGGCATCTCCTGCGGCCTGATCCAGGACGACAACGGCGGCTTCACCACCTTTATCGACATCCAGGGCGTGGAGGACTTCCACGGCGAGATGGACTTCAAGGTGGCGGGCACCAAGTCGGGCATCACCGCCATCCAGATGGACCTGAAGAACGACGGCCTGACCCACGAGATCATCAAGGAGGCCCTGGACATCACCCGGGACGCCCGCTTTGCCATCCTGGATGAGGTGATGCTGCCCTGTATCTCCGCCCCCCGGGGCGAGGTAAGCAAGTACGCCCCCAAAATGGTCACCATCAAGATCGACCCGGACAAGATTCGGGAGGTCATCGGCAAGGGCGGCTCCGTGATCCAGAAGATTACCGCCGAGTCGGGCGCCCAGGTGGACATTGAGGATGACGGCACCATCCACATCGCCTCTCCCGACGCCGCCTCCTGCGACGCCGCCAAGAAGATGATCGAGACCATCGTCTTCGTCCCCCAGGTGGGTGAGCTGTACTACGGCAAGGTGGTGCGCATCCTCCAGTTCGGCGCCTTTGTGGAGCTGGCCCCGGGCAAGGACGGCATGGTCCACATCTCCAAACTGGCCGAACACCGGGTGGAGAAGGTGGAAGACGTGGTCAACATCGGCGACATGATCTGGGTGAAGGTCACCGAGATCGACGAGAAGGGCCGGGTCAACCTGTCCTATAAGGACGCCCTCCGGGAGATCAAGGCCCGGAAAGAGGCCGGGCAGTCTGTAAAGTAAGCGATTATTTTAGGCGGGACGGCACAGTCGTCCCGCCTCTTCTTGGTCTCATTGCAGTCATTCAGCAAAAAAGCTCGTTTTTTCCACCTTCCCCTTTGGTTCTCTCTAAAACATGGTCCTTTATCTGGAAATTACAGCACATCATTGAGAAAAGTGTTGATTTTAGTCCCTGTAGGGCCTAAAATGTAGGGGCGGCCAAAAGCCGCCCCTACTCAACATCCTAGGCCGAAATGGAAGGAGACCGCTATGGGCTACCACATATTAAGCAAATACCGCACCGAATTGATGGGCACCGCCATTTTGTGGGTGATGCTTTTCCACTCCTTCGACTTGGATCTTCACTTCACCATCTTAAATTGGTTCCGGGCTGCCGGCTTTGGCGGAGTTGATATTTTTATTCTCCTCTCCTCTATGGGCCTGGTGGTCTCTCTCGCCCGGCGGGAACAGGACTACTCCTCTTTTATGGCCCGGCGGGCCAGTCGGGTCCTTCCCGCCTACTATCTGGTCATGGTGCCCTACACCATCTTCTTCATTTTATACTATAAGACAGGCTGGAGCGGCCTGATCTGGAATTGCCTGCTGTTGTACTACTGGGTGCGGCCTGCGGCCGCCTTCAACTGGTACATAGCCGGTTCCATGAGCTTCTATGCGGTCACTCCACTGTGTTACCGCCGCCTTCGGCGCAGCAGACATCGGGAGGTACTGACCGCCGCGGCAATTCTGATCGCCTCCCTGGCCAACACCTTGCTCACCCGCGAGGGCTACTGGTATGCCATGGATGTGGCCTTTCGGGTTCCCCTCTTCTTTTTGGGGCTGCTGATGGGCTTCTATGTGGTGGAAGAGCGGCGGCTGGGGGCAAAAGATCTGCTGTTCTGGTGTTTGTGGGCGGGAGCGGGGGCCGCCTATCTGCTGGCCCGGCATTATTTCCACCTGGAGGAGTACCTTCCCCTGTGCGTACTATTCCTATTCTCCACCGTGCCCTCCTGTCTGGTACTGTGCTGGTGCTTTGAACGCCTGCCCCTGGGCTGGCTGCGCCCCTTCCTGCGGCTGTTAGGGACCTATAGCCTGGAGATTTACCTGCTCAACGTCAGTCTCTTTTCCGAGGTGGCACTCCTGCGGAAACTGGTCTCCTTCGGCCCCAGCAACCGGCTGTATTTTCTGTTGTCTTACGCCGCCAACATCCTCTTAGCCGTCCTGCTCCATAGGGCGGTGGAAGGACTGCGGAACGTCTGGACGCGCCGGAAGGACGCGTCTTTGGCCGCAGTGTGACCGCTTGGAAATGATAGCGGGACTGCCCTGACCTGGAGGGAGTACCCATAAATCCAAGGTTGCGCTTCCATACAAAATATAGTACAATATCACCTATAAAATGGGAGTGAATCCCCTGGCCTGCGCCATAGAGGGATAGGGATTTCCAAAAATTTTCAGGGGAACGATTGGAAAAGAGTGATTTAAAATGCTGTTTCATGTATTAGCTGTGGGCGACGTGGTGGGCGAGGGGGGCCAGGACATCCTGTGCCGCCGTCTGCCTGGCCTGAAAGAGGAGACGGGGGCCCATTTCACCGTAGTCAACGGGGAAAACGCCTCCGGGGTGGGCATCACCCCCGCCCAGGCCCGGCGCATTCTAGAGGCCGGGGCCGACGTGATCACTCTGGGCAATCACACCTGGAACCGCATCCAGATCGGCGCCTTTCTGGACAAGGAGGACCGCATTCTCCGGCCCGCCAACTACGCCGGCCGGGTGCCCGGCCGGGGCTTCGGGGTCTACCAGTGCCGCGGTTTACGGCTGGCAGTGCTGAACATCATGGGCCGGGTGGACCTAAACGCCAACCTGGACAACCCCTTTAAGTCGGCCAACTACTTTTGGAACCGGGGCGGCTTCGACCTGCTGTTGGTGGACTTCCACGCCGAGGCCACCAGTGAAAAAGGGGCCATGGGCTGGCACCTGGACGGCCGGGCGGCGGCGGTGTGGGGGACCCACACCCATGTCCCCACCGCCGACTGCCGGGTACTCCCCCAGGGCACCGGTTTTGTCACCGACCTGGGCATGACCGGCCCCGTCAACTCCGTGTTGGGCATCAAGCCAGAAAATTCTCTGAACCTCTTCATGGGGGGCCTGCCCCGGCGGTACGAGGAGGCGGAGGGCAGCTGCAAGCTCAACGCCTGTCTGTTTACCATCGACACCGACACGAAAAAATGCGTGTCCGTCCGCCGGGCGGATCTTGAGGAATCCTAGGGGCTTCCGCCCTCGGCGGCCCTGCCCGCCACCTCTCCGGGCCTACGAGGATGTTGGCCCCTACGCCTAGGCGCTGTTTGAAAAATGGAACTATGCCCAACGGTGAGAAATTTTTTCGCCAGACGAAGCCAATTTGACGCAGGAATACTGGATGTATTTCAAGGAAAATTGGCAAAGCATGGCGGAAAAAGAGCCGGCGTTGGGGCATGTTGACATGTTTCAAACAAGCCCTAAACAACAAACCATTTTGTAGGGGCCGGTATCCTCGCCGCCCCGCTCAACGAGGTAACACCATGTTAAAAATCATCCACGGGGCTGATTTCCACTTGGACAGCCCCTTTTCCGGCCTGACGCCGGAGCGGGCAGCCCAGCGGCGGGGGGAGCAGCGGAAGTTGCTAAACCGTCTGGCCGACCTGGCCCGGGAAAAGCGGGCCGACCTGGTCCTGCTGGCCGGCGACCTCCTGGACTCAGAGCGGGTCTTTCGAGAGACGGCGCAAGCCCTGTCCTCGGCGCTGGCCTCCATCCCCTGCCCGGTGTTTATCGCCCCGGGCAACCACGATTTCTACGGCCCCCGGTCGGTGTGGACCGCCCTGGATTGGCCGGAAAATGTACATATTTTCGACGACCTGGAGCGGGTGGACCTGCCCGGCTGCACCCTGTGGGGCCGGGCTTTCTCCGACCCACATCAGGCCGCCTGCCCCCTGGAGGGCATCCATGTCCCCGACGACGGCAAGCTCCACCTCGCCGTCCTCCACGGGAACGTGGGGGCGGCGGAGAGTAACTACGGCCCCATCCCCCCTGAAGAGATCGCGGCCAGCGGCCTGGACTATCTGGCCCTGGGCCATGTCCATCAGGCCAGCGGGCTGCAGCGGGAAGGGAAGACCTTCTGGGCCTACCCCGGCTGCCCCGAGGGACGGGGCTTTGACGAGACCGGGGAGAAGGGGGTCCTCTATGTGGAGGCGGAACCGGGCCATGTGACCGCCCGGTTCGTCCCCCTGGCCAAGGTCCGCTATGAGATCTTTTCGGTGGATATCACCGGGCCGGAGGGGGCGCTGTCCAACATCCTGGAGGTCCTGCCCGGGCGGACGCGCGACCTCATCTGCCGCCTGATCCTCACCGGCGAGGGGGAGGCCCCCGACCTGGCCACGCTGGAGCTGATGCTGTCCCCCGAGTTTTACGGCCTCACCATCATCGACCGCACCCGCTTACCCCAGGACCTGTGGGCCCGGCGGGAGGAGGACGCCCTCACCGGGCTGTTCCTACAGGCCATGTGGGAGAAGTGCCAGGCCGCGCCGGACGACCCGGTGTGTCAGCTGGCCGCCCGGTATGGGCTGGCCGCTCTGGAGGGGGGAGAGGCGCCATGAAAATCAAGTCCATGACCGCCACCTTCGGTAAGCTGGAGCGGGCCCGGCTGGAGCCGGGGCCCGGTCTCACCCTCATCTACGCCCCCAACGAGGGGGGCAAGTCCACCTGGGCCGCCTTCTGGCGGGCCATGCTCTACGGCATCGACACCCGTGATCGGGACAAAAAGGGCTATCTGGCGGACAAAAACCGCTATCAGCCCTGGTCCGGGGCCCCCATGGAGGGAGAAATCCAGCTGGAGATGGAGGGGCGAGACATCACGATCCGCCGAGGCCCCCGGGGGAACACCCCCTTCGGCGCCTTCTCCGCCGTCTACACCGGCACCCAGGAGCCGGTACCCGGCCTCACCGCCACCAACTGCGGCGAGCTGCTCACCGGGGTGGGGGCGGAGGTCTTCACCCGCTCCGCCTTTTTGGGGAACGGAGGCCTGTCCCTCACCGCCGCCCCTGAGCTGGAACGGCGCATCGCCGCCCTGGTCACATCGGGGGAGGAGGACGTGTCCTTTTCCCAGGCCATGGAACGGCTGAAAACTTGGAAAAACCGCCGTCAGGTCAACCGCAGCGTGGGGGAGATCCCCAAGTTAGAGGCCCAGTTGGCCCAGGTGCAGGAACATCTCACTCAGCTGGAGGAGGCGGCCGCCCTGGCCGCCCGGCTGGAGGGGGAACACGCCGCCCTGGCCCGGACCCGGGAGGGGCTGGCCCGTCAGGCGGAGATCCACCGCCTCCTGGCCCAGCGGAAGCTGTCCGATCGATATGCCCAGGCGGAGGAGGAGTACCAGGCCGCGCAGGCACAGCTGAACAACCTGGAAACCGAGCTGTCCGCCCGCCCGATCCCCGACCGGGAGGCGTTGAAAAAGGCCCAGGGAGAACTACAGTATCTGAAGGCGCTGGATGAGGAGATCAGGCAGGGGGACCCCGCCCTGAAGGAGGCGGAGGAGAAGGCCGCCCAGGCCAAAGAGGCCGCCAAGGACGAGCACTTCCCCGAGACGACCGGCGAGGAGGCGGTGGCAAAGGCCGCTTCCGACTGCGCTGAGTATCAATCCGGTGTGGACAGGGCGAAAAAACAGAAAAAGTGGGCTTTTCTTGTCCATCTGCTGGGAGCCGTGGCCTTTGCCGCTCTCCTGTTTTGGGGGATCGCGCAAAAAATCATCCCCTGCATGTGGGCCGGTGCGGGCATCTATGTAGTGCTGGCCTTTGTGTCTATTCTGATCCTGCTCCGCTCCAAGGCCGCCAGGAAGCGGGCCGGCGAGGTCCTGTCCGCCTACGGCGTCCAGACTCCGGAGGAGCTCACCGCCCTGGCCCAGGGCTACCGGGACCGCTGTCAGGCGTCGGACAAGGCCGCCCACGACGTGGAGGTCATCCAAAATGCCGTCACCGAGCGGCAGACCAAACGGGATGACACAAAGGCGGAGCTGCTGGACTTCGTCCACACCTTTGCCCCAGAGGTGAGCGACCTGTTCGGCTGCTCGGCCGCCTTGAGTCGGGCTCTGGGCATGGACCACGATCTGGTCCTGGCCCGGGAGCGGGCCGCCGCCTGCCGCCGCCGGCTGGACGACCTGGCCGCCCAGGGGGCCGAACATCAGGACGGCCCGATTCCGGAACTGCCTCTCCCTGACATGGGCCCCCAGGAGACGGACCGGGCCCTGGCCCTGGCGGCCGACCGGCTGGAGCAGATGAACGCCCAGCTCAACCAGGCCCGGGGCACCCTGCACGCCATGGGGGACCCCGCGGTCCTGTCCGCCCAAAAGGAGCGGCTGGAGGAGACGCTGTCCCGGCGCAGACTGGAACTGGATGCCGTCACGCTGGCCATGGAGACCCTCACCCAGGCCAACATCCGCCTGCAGGAGCGGTTCTCCCCTGAACTGAACCGGCTTACCGGCCAGTATATGTCTCGGCTCACCGGGGATAAATACTCAGCCGTCTCCCTCACCCGGGAGCTGGAGGGCTTTGTCCGGGAGGGAGACGGGGTGCTGCCCCGCTCCGCCCTGTATCTGTCCCAGGGGACGGCGGACCAGCTCTACCTGGCTCTGCGGCTGGCAGTGTGTCAACTCTGTCTGCAATCCAAGCCCCCCATCCTGTTGGACGACGCCCTGGCTTCCTTTGACGATCACCGGCTCACCCTGGCCTTGGAACTGCTGTGGGAGCTGTCCGGTGCCCAGCAGCTGCTTCTCTTCACCTGTCAAAAGCGGGAGGGGGAGGTGCTAGGCGGCGCCCCAGGGGTAAAGCGGATTGCACTGTAAGGCCACGGTCTGTCGAGGTCCATTCCAGGCGGCACAACAGGCCCGGCCCCTTCAGACCTCCACAACAGTTGCATTTTTCTGAAAAACCGGTTATAATACCACACACAACACGACAGAAGCGAGGTGGCCCAATGGACGACTACAACGGCCTGCCCTTGGAGGGGGAGGAGACGCCAGACCAGCAGCCGGAGGAAAATCAGTCCCGGCGTCCGGGCGCCGACCTGTTTGAGTGGCTTCAGCTCTTTTTGGGCTGTGTGGTGACGGCGGTGCTGCTGTTCAACTGCGTGGCCCGACTCACCCGGGTGGACGGCGACTCTATGAACAATACCCTCCAACACAACGAAATCATGCTGATCTGGTCTCTGGGCTACACCCCCCAGCAGGGGGATATTGTGGTGCTGAACAAGACCACCACGGTCCTGTCCGGCTGGACGGAACCTCGGGCCATTGTCAAGCGGGTCATCGCTGTGGGCGGCCAGACGGTGGACATCGACTATGACGAGGGAGTTGTCTATGTGGACGGTCAGCCCCTGGACGAGCCATATCTCCCGGAGGCGATGTACCGTCCGCCCTTCGCCACCATGTATCAGACCCACTGGGAGGTTCCCCAGGGCTCTATTTTCGTCATGGGGGACAACCGGAACAACTCCACCGACAGCCGAGACGATCGGCTGGGCACAGTGGACGCCGACTACGTGCTGGGCCGAGTGGTTCTCGCCCTGTGGCCCTTGAACCGCTTCGGTCCTGTCAGCAGTCAGTCCGCTTGAGAGACAAGCAGCCTCGATTCACTTCTGGCTTAAAGGCTGATGGGAATGTGTATCACTCCGCTGATAAAGACTTGAAGCCCCCGATGCTTGGAACATACGCGCCCCCGGCCGATTCTTCCGGCCGGGGGCGCTTGTCTGTCTCCTTTTAAACGGTTGGCCGTCCCAGAAAATGCCGCTGCTCGGCCGCCCCTCTCACACAGGTACCCTTCCACGCTCCGAACGGCATCCAGCCCTTCTCAGCCCACCTTCTGAAGTCGAAAAAACAGTCACGAGGCGATCAATTTTCTGACCAGAGGAATCCGTCTCAGCACGGCGGTCATGGCCAGGCAGATAGCCACTACCAGGACAAATATAAAAGGAATACTCTTCAGCGGCACAGAAAGGGCCACGCTGATCCCCCTTCTTTTCAGCGCCTCCAGCACAAAGGGGTGCAGAAGGTAAATTCCCAGGGTATTCGCTGACAGCTCCAGCAGCGCCCTGGGGTATTTTATTTCCGCCCCCCGCAGCGTCTGGAAAAAACTGAAGATGCACACAGCCTGGATCAGGGTAGTCACACAGAGATAGCCGTATAGCCACTCC
The DNA here is from genome assembly GCA_948616425.1 of uncultured Oscillospiraceae bacterium. Classification (GTDB taxonomy): domain Bacteria; phylum Bacillota; class Clostridia; order Oscillospirales; family Oscillospiraceae; genus Lawsonibacter. Next base: position 86,500 of record CAPGBJ010000066.1, on the reverse strand, counting down.
TTGGGCGCCCCCTGCTGAATGGAGTACCACCGGTTGCACCACGCACCCAGCAGGGTCACGGCCGTATACACGGCCAAACAGACCGCCCGGGTCCCCCTGGGGTAGGTCCGGCCGCTCAGCCAGTACCCCAACACCATGTACCCCGCATATACCACGAGTGTGTAGTCCACCTTGCCCAGCAGGGCCGCCAAAATATCCGGCAGATTGGGGAGGAGCGACAGATTTTCTTTTATCAGTACCAGCCCAAACAGCGCCAGCAGATACCGCACATCCATCTTTTTCCCATGGATGCAGGCGTGCAGAATGGGCAGAAGCAGGTACAGGATACATTGAAAAATTAAAAATTGCAGGTGATAGTGGCCGCCAATCACACCCAGCACAAAGTCGTGCATATCGGTATCCGCCGGCTGCAGCCGCCAGCTGTTCCACCTGTAAAAGCTGGACCAGACTACAAAGAGCAGCAGCAGAAAGGCCACATGACGCCGGAGAAACTTTCCGATTGCAAAGTCCCTCTTGCTGAGGAAGAGGGCGCCGCTGATCATAAAAAAGAGCGGCACCCCCGCCCGTACCATCATGTCTGCCAAATTATAGTACCGCCACTCGGGAAGCCAGGGGTCTATCCGCCAGCCTGTGGCCGCTGTGTGCAGCAGCACCACCATCAGGCAGGCACATATCCTAGTCAGATCCAGCTCATATCTTCTTCCCACTGTTCTCTCCGCCTCTCCCATCGCCTGTCGTTTTAAACGGTCCATTTTCCTGTTATTTTATAGCAAGACCGCCTCTCCGTCAAGATTTTATCTTGAAACTGCCGCCATTCCTGTGATATAATAGGTGAGTTAATTGCGCTGCTTCCACCAGGGCCAGCGGGGAACGGGGGTGACCGCCAGTGAAATATAAGCAGTGGAGGGTGGCCCCTCCCTGCCCTGAGGGCCAGCTCACCCTGGAGCGGGCCGGCCTGCCGACTCTGCTGGCCGGGCTGCTGGCCGCCCGCGGCGTGACCCGTCCCGAGCAGGCACGCCGGCTCCTCACCCCAGAGACAGAGTTCATTCCCGACCCCATGCTCCTCCGGGACATGGATCGGGCGGCTCGGCGGGTACGTCTGGCCCTGGAGCGCGGGGAACACATCGCGGTCTACGGCGATTACGATGTAGACGGCATCACCGCCACCTGCCTGCTCACCCAGTTTCTCACCGACCGGGGCGGAGATGTGATCTCATACATCCCCAGCCGCCTGGGGGAGGGTTACGGTCTGAACCCCGAGGCGGTTCAAAGTCTGGCCCAGCAGGGGATCTCCCTGATTATTACGGTGGACTGCGGCATCACCGCCGTGGAGGAGACCGCCCTGGCCAACAGTCTGGGCCTGGAGGTCATCATTACCGATCACCACGCCTGCAAGGAGGAACTTCCCCCCGCCGCCGCAGTTGTAGACCCCCACCGGCCCGACTGCCCCTACCCCTTCAAGGGGCTGGCCGGGGTAGGGGTGGCCCTGATGCTGGCTCTAGCGGTGGCGGGCCGGGAGACGGCCCCGGCCGTCTTTGCGGAATTCTGCGATCTGGCCGCTGTGGGTACGGTGGCCGACGTAATGCCCATGACCGGAGAAAACCGAGCCATTGTCAGCCTGGGACTCCAGCGGCTGGACCCGCCTCGGCGGCTGGGCTTTGCCAGTCTGATCCGATGCGCCGGCCTGGAGGACAAGCCGGTCACCTCCGTCTCGGTGGGCTATACTCTGGCCCCCCGCATCAACGCCTCCGGGCGGATGGGAATGGCGGAGGTGGCGGTGGAACTGCTGCTCACCAAAGACCCCGCCCGGGCGGAGGAGTTGGCCTTGGAGCTGTGCGAACTGAACCGGGAGCGCCAAGGCATTGAGGGGGAGATCTTTCAGCAGTGCGTCCAGCACCTGGATGAGCACCCCCCAGAGGGGGTCATTGTCCTGGCCGACAGCCAGTGGCACCAGGGCGTGGTAGGCATTGTGGCCTCCCGTCTGGCGGAGAAGTACTCCTGCCCCTGCTTTATGATCTGCCTGGACGGCCATATGGGCAAAGGCTCCTGCCGTTCCTGGGGGGATATCAACCTCTTTGAGCTGCTGTCCTCCTGTTCTGATCTGCTGGATAATTTCGGCGGCCACACCCTGGCCGCCGGCTTCACCGTAAAAGAGGAGAATATTCCCGCGCTGACGCTGGCCCTGCGCCAACGGGTGGCGGACAGCTGCCACGGCGCGGCCCTGCCCTCCGTGTTGGAGGTGGATATGGCCGTCTCCCCCCAACATCTGACGGTGGAGGCGGTGGAATCTCTGGATCTGCTGGAGCCCTGCGGCACAGGCAATCCCCGCCCCATCTTTCTCCTTCAGGGGGCCCAGGTGCACGCCATGTCCCAGGTGGGACGGGGCCGGCATCTAAAGCTGCGCCTGGAGGCCCGCGGCCTCTCTCTGGACGCCATCTTCTTTTCCAACCAGGGGGAGGAGCTGGGCCTGTTCCCCGGCTGCCGGGTGGACGTGGTCTTCTACCCCCAGATCAACGACTTTCGGGGCAGACGCGACCTTCAGCTTCAGGTGGTGGACCTCCAGCTGGCCCCCTCCCGGGCCCAGCTGGAACAGGCCATCTATGATAAATACCGCCAGGGGGCGTCCCTCACCCGGGAGGAGGCGCAGTTCCTTCTGCCCAGTCGAGGGGACTTTGTGGGCCTCTACCGCTGGCTGGAGCGCCAGTCCACCTGCTGCACCGTGGTAGAGGACACCCCCGCCCGAATCGCCCGGTCCGTGGCCCGGGCCACCCACCAGCGGGAGGTGCCCGCCCGCACCATGCTTTGCCTGGAGGTCATGGAGGAGCGAGGCCTCATCTGTCTAAACCGCCGTACCGACCGCGTCCAGATCACCCTTTGCCATGTGGAACAGAAGGTAGATCTGGAAGCCTCGGATATTATAAAACGCCTGCGGGCCATTTTAGAGGGCGGGCTGTAGGGGCGCCCCCCACCCGCCCCTGTGCCACCCGACCCCATTTTTCGGGCGGAGAACACCCGCCCCTAACAACCCGAAACCGAGGTGATCCTAATGGACCCCATCCTGGAACGATACCACGCACTGGAGAAAAAGGTGCTCACCTACATGCCTAATCTGGACACCCAGAGGTTGTTTGACGCCTTCACCTATGCGGACACCGCCCACCACAGCCAGCTGCGTAAGAGCGGCGAGCCCTATATTATCCATCCCATCGCCGTGGCGGAGATTGTGGCCGACCTGGAGCTGGACATAGACTCGGTGGTGGCCGCCTTGCTCCACGACTGCATTGAGGACACCGCTTCCACCCACGAGGAGATTGCCAAGAAGTTCAATCCCACGGTGGCCGAACTGGTGGAGGGGGTCACAAAGCTGACCAAGATGCAGTTTGTCACCAAGGAAGAGGAGCAGATGGAAAATCTGCGCAAGATGCTCATGGCCATGAGTCGGGACATCCGGGTCATTCTCATCAAAGTCTGCGACCGACTGCACAACATGCGCACCATGGAGTACCAGTCCCCCCGAAAACAGCGGGAAAAATCCCTGGAGACCATGGAGATCTATGCCCCCATCGCCCACCGCCTGGGCATGCAGAAGATCAAGTGGGAGTTAGAGGACCTGGCTTTGCGCTATCTCGACCCCATTGGCTACAAGGAGATCGAAGAGGAGCTCATCGAGCGTTCCTCCACTCACGAAGAGTTTTTGGCGGGCATCCAGCACCGCATTGAGCGTCGCTTGGAACAGGAGGGCCTCCACTGCGCGATTTACGGCCGGGTCAAGCACATCTATTCCATCTACCGCAAAATGTTCGCCCAGAACAAGACGTTGGATGAAATTTTCGACCTGTACGCCTTCCGGGTCATCGTCAGCGACATTCCAGAGTGCTACAACGTGCTGGGCTGCATCCATGACATGTTCAAGCCGGTGTTGGGCCGGTTCAAAGACTATATCGGCACCCCCAAGCCCAACATGTACCAATCCCTCCACACCACTGTCATCGGCCGGGAGGGGATCCCCTTCGAGGTACAGATCCGCACCTGGGAGATGCACCAGACCGCCGAATACGGCGTGGCCGCCCACTGGAAGTATAAGCAGGGGATGGCCAACCGGAACTTGGGCACCGAGCAGGAATTTGAGTGGGTGCGCAAACTGCTGGAGGGCCAGCAGGACACCGACGCCGAGGAGTTTGTCAGCACCCTGAAGGTGGACCTGTTCGCCGACGAGGTCTTTGTCTTCACCCCCAACGGCGACGTGAAGAGTCTGCCCAGCGGGGCCACCCCCCTCGACTTCGCCTACAACATCCACTCCGCCGTGGGCAACACCATGGTGGGCGCCCGGGTCAACGGCCGGATGGTCCCCTACGACTACCAGCTATCTAACGGCGACATTGTGGAGGTGCTCACCTCCAAATCCGCCAAGGGCCCCAGCCGGGACTGGCTGGCCCTGTGCAAGTCCAACGAGGCCCGGAATAAAATCCGGCAGTGGTTTAAGAAGGAGCGGCGGGAGGAGAACATTGCCACCGGGCGGGCCGCCTTTGAATCAGAGTTGAAGCACTATAAGATGTCTCTGACCGCCATCACAGGGGACGAGGTGCTGCCCCACCTGCTCCACAAGCTGCGCTGCGGCACCCTGGACGAACTCTACGCCTCCATCGGCTACGGCGGGACCACCGCCGCCAAGTCGGTAGCCCGTATCCGGGACGAGCTGCAGCGGCTGGGCCGCCTCCAGGCAGAGAAGGCCGCCGCCGCCGCCCGGACCACTGCGGAGAGCGTCATTATGCCGGGCAACGCCGCCCCCTCTGACACCCACGGCGGGGTCAAGCCTCGCCACTCTGACACGGGCATCGTCGTGGAGGGGCTGGGCAACTGCCTGGTGAAGTTCGCTAAGTGCTGCACCCCCGTCCCCGGTGATCCGGTGATTGGCTTTATCACACGGGGCTATGGCGTGTCGGTCCACCGCTCCGACTGCCCCAACGCCCAACCCGACCGACGCAAGCCCGAGGAGGAGGCCCGCTGGGTCAAGGTCTCTTGGGTGGACAGCAAGCTGCCCAACTATCACACCTCCCTGGAGCTGTCCGCCAAGGACCGGGACAATCTGACCCTGGATGTGGCGATGGCCCTGTCCACCGCCAAGGTGAAGGTATCCGCCCTAACCGCCCGCTCCATGGCAGACGGCCACGCCACCATCTCCATGGTGGTAGAGGTGAAGGACAAGGCCGAACTGGAGGGCGTCATCCACAAGTTAAACAACATTCAGGGCGTGTATCATGTGGCGCGGGCCTCGGGGAAATAGCGGCCTGTGGCCGCCCTCTCTCCGCACCAAATTCAAGCAAAGGACGTGATCTCATGCGCGCAGTTGTCACCCGTGTCACTTCCGCTTCTGTCACCATCAGCGGCAAGGTGGAGGGGGCCATTGAGCGGGGCTACCTGGTTCTGCTGGGGGTGGGCCCCCAGGACGACGAGGCCGTCTGCGACAAGCTGGCGGAAAAAATCTGCAATCTGCGGGTCTTTGAGGATGAAAATGGAAAAATGAACTTGAATCTGGCACAGGCGGGGGGCGCGCTGCTGGTCATCTCCCAATTCACCTTGTATGCCGACACCGCCTCCCGCCGCCCCGGCTTCTCCCACGCCGCCAAGCCCGACCTGGCCATTCCCCTCTACGAGCGGTTTCTAGACCAGTGCCGGGCCCGGGGCTTCACGGTGGAGCACGGCCAGTTCGGGGCCGATATGCAGGTGGCCTCGGTGAACGACGGCCCAGTGACCATCCTATTTGACACCGACAAGCCCTGATTGCGGCGCCCGGCGCCGCTGTCGGAACACACGGGCGGACCGTGTCCGCCCTCACACGAGGAGGTTTCCCCATGCTTTTCTTCGGCCAAAAGAAAAACGACCCCAACCGCCCCCGCTTAGACTGGCCCTGGACGCTGAACCTGGGCGGCGTGCCCTCCAGGCAGCTGAGCTGGGATATCCTGGAAGCTGAGCTGCGCAAACTGAACCTGGAGGACCCAGACAGCTTCCTCATTCTGGAGCAGAAAGACCCCGGCGCCCCCCAGAACTACTGGTTCATCCAGAGCGCCATGAACCGGGCAGGTCCCCGCCCCGGCTGGTACACGGTGGAGGTCGGCTGGGGCTTGAAACAGGAAAAAGCCCTCTGGGATCTGGATGTACAGACGGTGGAGGAGGTCATTGCCTATTTCCGCACCGCCTACAAGCGGGATGCTGTGGACCTGTCTCGATTTGAAGACGCATCCGACATGTTGGGTTGAAGAGGGGGTATTGATTCATGAAAGTTAAAATGATGCAGGTGGGTCCCATCGGTACCAACTGCTATATTTTAGAGGACGAGACGGCAAAAAGGGCCGCCGTTATCGACCCAGGCGACGAGGCGGATCGGATTTTGTCCATCTTAAAGGGGATGGACAGTCAGGTGGACTATATCCTCCTCACCCACGGCCACTACGATCACACCACCGCCGTGCCTGAGCTCCACCAGGCCCTGCCCAACGCCAAAATCTATATCCACCAGGCAGACGCCAACGGAGCGGGCAGCCGCCTGTTTCCCCTGGCCGGCCAGGTGGACGACCTGCTGCTCTACGACGAGGGCGACACACTGCCCCTGGGCGCTCTCACCATTCATGTGCTCCACACCCCCGGCCACTCCCCCGGTTCCGTCACCCTGAAGGTGCGGGACGTGCTCTTCACCGGCGACACCCTTTTTGCCGGCGACTGCGGTCGCACCGACCTGCGGGGGGGCAGTTATGAGCAAATTTTATCCTCCCTGGGCCGATTGGGCCGGCTGGAGGGCAACTACCACATCTGCCCCGGCCACGAGGAGACCTCCACCATGGACCGGGAGCGGCAGGTCAACCGGTACCTGAAAGAGGGCATGGCGCTGGAATCATGAAACTGTACTTTCAGACGTCCAACTTCCCCTGGCAGCCCGAGCGGTACCACTACGCGGCGGAACAGATGATGCTCACACTCTTTCCAGGGGAGCGGCCCGAGTACCCGGAGGGGCCTCCGCCCCAAAATCCGGCCGAGGAGGACAACGCCGCCATTTTCACCCTCCACCGGGGGAAAAAGCTGACCGATGTCGGTGTTCTGGTTTTCCGTTCCCAGGGATATTATAATGGAGTGGCCCGTTTCTCCAGCGAGAAACTGGACCGGTCCCGCCAGGAGGTCTACCACACCGTTCAGCACGCTCTGAAGCTGGCTTTCTACCGGGCGGGCACCGCCCTGCTGGGGCACGAACCGCCCTGGGGCGCCCTCACCGGGGTGCGCCCGGTGAAGCTGCCCACTCGGGCCATTCTGGCGGGGTCCACCCCGCGGCAGGCCCAGGGGGAGCTGGAGAAAGAGTACCACGTCTCCCCAGAGCGGGCCCGGCTGGCGGTGGACTGTGCCCAGGCCAGTATAGAGGTTCAGCGGTCTTTAACGCAAAACGAGGTCTCGCTGTATATTGGAATTCCCTTCTGCCCCTCCCGGTGCGCCTACTGCTCCTTTGTCTCGGCTGATGTGGGCCGGACCCTGAAGCTGGTGCAGCCCTATGTGGACGCCCTGCTCCAGGAGGTGGCCGAGACGGGCCGGGTGCTCCAGCGGCTGGGTCTGTCCATCCGTTCCTTCTATATAGGGGGCGGAACCCCCACCACCCTGTCCGCCGACCAGCTGGACCGGCTGCTGGCCGGGTGCGAGGCACAGCTCCCCCTGGAGCACTGCACCGAGTACACCGTAGAGGCCGGCCGGCCGGACACCATCACCCAAGAAAAGCTCCAGGCCCTGGCCCGGCACAACATCAACCGCATCTCTGTCAATCCCCAAACCCTAGAGGACCACGTGCTGGAGGCCATCGGCCGAAAACACTCCGCCGCAGACTTCCGGAGTGCCTACGCGCTCGTCTCCGACGCGGGCTTTTCCTGCGTCAACATGGACCTCATCGCCGGACTGCCCCAGGACACGCTCCAGGGCTTTCAACGCTCTCTGGACGAGGTGCTGTCCATGGCCCCAGAGAATGTCACCGTCCACACTCTGGCCCTGAAAAAGGGTTCCCGACTGATGGAGGAGGGCGGGCAGCTTCCCGCCGGGGACGAAGTGCTCCAGATGCTGGACTACTCCCGGGAGCGGCTGACACAGAGGGGTTATATCCCCTATTATTTATACCGGCAGAAGTACATGTCCGGCGCGCTGGAGAATGTGGGCTGGTCCAAGCCCCGGGCCAAAAGTCTCTACAACATCGTGATGATGGAGGAGCTGCACACCGTCATCTCTCTGGGCGCCGGGGGCGTCACCAAGCTCATTGGCGGCGGGGACCTGCTCCGGCTCACCAACCCCAAGTACCCCCAGGACTACCTGTCTGGGCTGGACAAAGTGCTGGGGCAGAAAGCAGAGATCGAGTCGTTTTATTCAGCCCAGCCATAGCCGCACGCAAAGGCCGCGGCCCCACGGGTATCCAACAAATCAGAGTGCAGAGAGGAGTATTATCTATGGCATACCAGCTGCAAGAGATCAACAGGCGCATTCAGACCGATGTGGCGGAATTTTTGGCGGAGTGCGACGAGAACTACGCTCAGAGGGTGTCACTGGCAGCGGACAAAATTCTGTCCAACCTGGAGCACAGCCCCATTGTGCTGCTGTCCGGGCCCTCCGGCTCAGGCAAGACCACCACAGCCATGAAGATCGCAGAGGAGCTGCGCCGCCGGGGTGTAAACTCCCGGGCGGTGGCTATGGACAACTACTTTATTACCATCAACCCCCGCACCGCCCCCCGCACCCCCGAGGGCGCCATCGACTACGAGTCGCCCCTATGTATGGACATGGACCTGCTGAGCGAGCATTTCACCGCTCTAAGCCGCGGGGAAGAGATTCTCATCCCCAAATTTGAATTTGCCAGACAGATGCGCAACGACAGCCTGGGCACACCCATGCGTCTGGAGAAAAATGAGATTGCCATTTTCGAGGGCATTCATGCCCTCAATGACGACATTGCCGGCCGGCACCCCGAGGCGACCAAGCTGTATATCTCCGCCCGGTCCAATATCAACGAGGGCTCCGCGCTGCGCTTTAAGGGCACCTGGATGCGGCTGACCCGCCGCGCTGTCCGAGACTACAATTTCCGGGGCACAGAGGTGGCCCAGACCCTGGACATGTGGGCCAACGTCCGCCGGGGAGAAAAGCTGTATATCTCTCCCTTCAAGGGCAAGGCGGACATCGTCTTTGACTCCTCCCTGCCCTATGAGGTGCCGGTGATGAAGAACTATGCTGTCCCCATCCTCAAGAGCGTACCCGAGGACAATGAACGCCACGATGAAATGATGGACCTGGTGAACGCCTTTGAGCACTTCGAGGCGATTGACCCGGTTCTGGTGGCCAAGGACTCCCTGCTCCGGGAGTTCATCGGCGGCGGGAGCTACAAATACCACTGAGCGCATTCTCTCCCTTCGCCCTCCCCCCGACCGGGGAGGCGGTGCCCTTCCGGCGGCGGCGGAGAGGGCTTGATCCTAAACTCGGAGTGATTCCAAATGCCATATTTGCCCACCTACGACTCCCGAGACCCGCGGTATAAGACGCCCTACGGGGCGGTGGCCTCGGGGACGCAGGTACAGTTTACCTTGCGCCCGCCCAGAGCGGAGAGCTTTTCCCACGCCAGCATGACCGCCCGGTTTGAAAGCCGGAACGACCAGACACTCACCCTGAAAATGCCCTGGCAGGGCTTCGACCTGGGCCAGGACCTGTTCTCTGCCTCCCTTGACACCCAGGGATATATAGGCCTGGTCTGGTACTCCTTCCGGCTGGAAAAGCTGAACGGCCGCACCCAGGATCTGGGTCCCTATCAGCTCACCGTCTACGACGGGGAGGAGACCGTTCCCGCCTGGTTTGGCGAAGGGGTCACCTACCAGATCTTTCCGGACCGCTTTTGCCGCAGCCGCATCCCCGACCCAGAGGGGATGGTCGGCGGGCGCGTTGTCCACCAGAGCTGGGAGGAGTTCCCCGTCTATCTCCCCAACGACCAGGGGGAGGTGCGCAATCGCGACTTCTTTGGCGGCGATTTTCAAGGTGTGATAGACAAACTGAGCTACCTGAAAAGTCTGGGGGTGGAAACGCTCTACTTCAATCCCATTTTTGAGGCTGCGGAAAACCACCGCTACGGCACCGCCGATTACAGCCGAGTGGACCCCATGTTGGGCACCAACGAGGATTTTTCCCGCCTGTGCGAGGAGGCCCACCGCCGGGGTATGCGGGTAATGCTGGACGGCGTGTTTAACCACACAGGCTTTGTGAGCCGCTACTTCAACGGCGACGGTTTTTATGCCGATCTGGGGGCCAGCCAGAGCCAGGACTCCCCCTACCGCTCCTGGTTCAACTTCTCCCAGTGGCCCCATAAATACGACAGTTGGTGGGGCATTTACTCTCTGCCCGCCGTCAATGAGAACGCCCCCAGTTATCGAGACTTTATCTTTGGCAGTGAGAACAGCGTGGTCCGCCGGTGGCTGAGAGCCGGGGCAGACGGCTGGCGGCTGGATGTGGCCGACGAGCTGCCCGACGACTTCGTGGCCGGCATCCATGCCGCCGCCCGGGCGGAGAAACCGGAATCGGTGGTCATCGGCGAGGTCTGGGAAGACGGCTCCACCAAGGTGGCCTACGGCGTGCGCCGCAGGCACATCCTGGGGGGCCACTGCGACGGGCTGATGAACTACCCCCTGCGCTCCGCTATCCTGGCCTTTTTCCAGGGGGGAGGGGGCGAGGCATTTGTCAAAGGAATGGAGACCATCCGGGAGAACTACCCCCCCTTCGCCTTCTACTCCGCTATGAACTCCCTGGACACCCACGACACCCCCCGTCTGCTCACCCTCCTGGGGGCCGGCGGGGAGTACCGGGACCAGTCCAAAGAGTGGAGGGCCCACTTTGTCCTCTCTCCCAAACAGCTGGCCCGGGGCCGCGCCCTGCTGAAGGCCGCCGCCCTGCTGCTGTTCTGTTTCCCCGGCTCCCCCACGGTGTACTATGGGGACGAGGTGGGGATGGAGGGCTTCGAGGACCCCTTCAACCGCCAGACCTACCCCTGGGGATATGAGGATCAAGAACTGCTGGACTGGTACCGCGCCCTGGGCAGACTGCGCAGAGACCACCCCGCCCTGCGGCGGGGCTCCATCCGTTACACCTGCGGCAAGGGCCCTCTGCTGGCCTTCCTGCGGGAGGGGGAGGGGGAGCGGCTTCTGTGCACCTTTAATTCCGGCAAGAAGGCCCACACCCTCAGCGTCGAGGAGGGCCTCCCCCAGCCTCTGTTGGGGCTGGCTGACCTCGTCCAGGAGGAGGATGTCCCCCTCATCACCCTGCCCCCAAGGTCGGGGGCGGTGTTTACCCTGAGATGATCCAAACACATAAGGAGGACATACGCATGGAACAGGAGATACAGCAGCTGATTGCTGCCTGTCAGTCCGCCTTTGCCTCAGAGTGTCACTCCCCCTTTCTCTCCCATGTGCGCCGCGCGGAGCTGGAGGAGCTACAGCGTCTCGGGCTGCTCCTCCAGAAGGTCGGTCCAGAACAGCTGCTCCAGCAGCTTCAAGCGGAGGAATCCGCGCTCCAGGCAAATCTGGAGCAAGAGCTGGACCGCCCCTCCTTCGACTGGTATGACGATCACTACTACGCCAAGGTGCTGGACGGAATCTTAACCGCCCGCCACGCAGTGCAGTCGCTGCTGGAACAGCACAGCCCATAACCAAAACAACAGCCCCACCAGGCAAACGCCGGTGGGGCTGTGCTCTTAACGATTGATCGCCACTTCCTCTGTCTGGGGGGCTCTATGTCTGCGGCCCGACGCTTTCGCTGCCTCGCAGATGGGGATGGGCGCCATGGCCAGCGCCAGGACGGTACACCACTGTACAGCGGACATGGGCGTCACAGAGAATACCCCCTGAAGGGGCGGAATCAGCAGCACAGACAGCTGCATGGCCAGTCCCGCCAGAAAGGCCCGGTTCATAGCCGGATTGGACAGCACCCCCTGGGCAAAGAGGGACCGGTTCTCACTGCGGACATTAAACGCATGGAACAGCTGACACAGGGTGAGGGTGGCGAAGGCCATGGTGTTGGCTGTAACGCCCTCCATGCCCGGGGCGGCCAGCCGGGTAAACCCTAGAAAATAGGCCGCCAGGGTCAGTCCTCCCACCATCAGCCCCTGCCAGGCCAGGCGGAAGGAAAAGCCTCGATCAAACAGCCCGGCTGCGGCGTCCCGGGGCTCCTCCTCCATCACGCCCTCCTCTACCGGTTCCACCCCCAGGGCCAGAGCGGGGAGCGAGTCGGTCACCAAATTGAGCCACAGCAGCTGCACTGGCACCAGAGGCATCTGTCCAAACCCCAGGAGGGTGGCGGCGAAGATGGTAAAGATCTCTCCAATGTTGCAGGAGAGCAGATAGTGAATGGCCTTGCGGATGTTGGAGTAGATACCCCGTCCCTCCTCAATGGCGGAGACAATGGTGGAGAAGTTGTCGTCAGTGAGGATCATGTCTGCCGCCCCCTTGGCCACGTCGGTGCCCGTCCGCCCCATCGCGCATCCAATGTCGGCCGCCTTCAGGGCGGGGGCGTCGTTGACCCCGTCCCCAGTCATGGCCACCACCTGCCCCCGTCTCTGCCAGGCCCGAACAATGCGCATCTTGTGCTCTGGAGATACCCGGGCGAAAACGGCAAACTTCTCCACGTCGTTCTCCAGCATCTCTTGGGGCATAAAGTCCAGCTCCGCCCCTGTCACCGTCCAGTCCCCGGGCCGGGCAATATCCAGCTCACGGGCCACAGCCAGGGCGGTGGAACGGTGGTCCCCGGTGATCATCACCGGCCTTACGCCCGCCCGGTGGCACTTTGCCACCGCCGCCTTCACCTCTGGACGCGGCGGGTCCATCAGGCCAAAGAGCCCCAAAAAGGTCAGCCCGCTCTCTACCATCCGGGGTTCCAGCTCCCGGGGAAGGCTGCGCAGCTCCCGCCGGGCCACCGCAATGACCCGCAGCGCCCTGCCCGCCATCTCCTCATTGGCGGCAACAATGCGGGCCCGGTCGCTCTGGGTGATAGGCCCCTTGGGGGTGGCGGTACACCGCTCTAGCAGCACGTCGGGCGCCCCCTTCACCAGGGCAATCCATCCCCCTTCCGGAACGGTATGTATGGTGGTCATCAGTTTTCGGGTGGAGTCGAAGGGGATATCCGCCGCCCGGGGGAGGCGCTCCAACTCCCGGTTCTGGTCCACCCCGTCCTGAGCCGCGGCCACTACCAGCGCCCCTTCGGTGGGGTCCCCGGCGGCGCTGGGCGCTCCAGCCTTCCACTCCAAACGGGCGTCGGAACACAGGGTCCCCGCCAGCATAGCGTCCCGACGCCGGGCCCCAGGGGTGAGCCACACCTGCTGTACTGTCATTTTATTCTGGGTGAGGGTGCCCGTCTTATCGGAACAGATCACCCCCGCACAGCCCAGCGTCTCCACTGCCGGCAGTTTTTTTACGATGGCGTTTCGGTCTGCCAGCCGCTGGACCCCCAGGGCCAATACGATGGTGACAATGGCGGGCAGCCCCTCCGGAATGGCGGCCACCGCCAGAGAGACGGCGGTGAGGAACATCTCCAGCAGCCCCTTCCCCTGAAACAGCCCCACTCCAAACATGACGGCGCACACCGACAGGCACAGAAAGGACAGAGACTTAGAGATCTCTCCCATCCTCCGCTGGAGGGGGGTATCCCCCTCGCCGCTGTCCAGCAGCAGCCCGGCAATATGGCCCATCTGGGTGTCCATCCCTGTGGCCACCACCAGGGCGGTCCCCCGCCCGGCCGTAATCAGCGTGCCGGAGATGAGCATATTCATGCGGTCCCCCAAGGGGGTGTCCTCGGGCAGTCCCTCCCGGGCCTCCTTCTCCACCGGTACCGACTCCCCAGTCATAGATGACTCGTCGGCCTGAAGGCGGCTGCACTCCAAAATGCGGGCATCCGCGGGGACCTGGTCCCCCGCCTCAAGGAGGATGACATCCCCCGGCACCAGGGAGGAGGCGGCCACCCGCCGCTGGCTCCCCTCCCGCAGAACGTTGGCCTGGGGGGCGGACATGCGCCGCAGCTCCTCCAGGGCCTGCTGGGCGTGGTCCTCCTGCGTGATCGAGATCACCCCGTTGACCACCACGATCACCAAGATGATCACCCCATCCAACCAGTCTTCTCCGCCGCTGGCCGCCAGCGACAGGGCGGCAGCGGCCAGCAGGACTAAAATCATGGGGTCTTTCAGCTGGCCCAGGACGCGGGTGAGCAGGCTGGGAGGGTCCGGCTGGGTCAGTCGGTTGGGGCCGTATTTTTCCAGCCGCTGGGCCGCCTCCCGATTGGTCAGACCCTGCGGGCGGCTGTCCACCTCCCGCATCACCTGGGCCAACCGCCGGCTGTGCCAGTCTTCCATACCATCGCTCCCCCTTCCATTTTTTCCCAGTATAGGCCGGAGCCTGTCCAATTTCCAGGGGAAATTTGTCGAGCATGAAAAAAGTATCCCGCCGGGACTTTGCCCAGCGGGATACCTCCCTTATTTACACAGCTCCGACTCTCTCTCCAACAGGTCGATATACCCCTCTAAGAAGGAGTGGAGCAGCGCCACACCCTTTTCTCCAATTGCAATGGCCTCCTCCGGCTGCCTGATCAGCTGCAAAAAATTTTCCAGCATCACATTCACAAATCCATTGATTAAAAGGCTCTCCCCCCGTTGAATTGCCTGCCTGCCGAAATATATCTCCTCCTCCGGCGACAGGTCCTCCCATGTCTCCCGCTCTGCGGGCCGATCCGGCATGGGCGTCTCGCGCACAAAAGCCAGATATTGGCTGAGCAGCGTCCCCTTCTCCTGTAGTCTGTCCCGTTCGCTTCTCTCGTTCATCGTCATCCCTCCTTTGACCTGCTTATTCTATCATAAAAATTATTAATTTAACATTGTAACATATAAACCAGAAATATACAATTCATTTTTCTGTCTTTTTATTATATTACAAAACATATTAGAATTAAAGTGTCAGCAGGGAGGGAAAATTATGACTTATAAAATTAAAAAAACAAAAAAGAAAGTAGAGGCCCAATACAAAACGTTATACATCTCTGTTGCTCTTGCTGATCAGATCACCCAAATCGCCGGCGATAACGACACCAGCTTCAACAATGTGGTAATCAGCATGATTGAACATTGTCTAAATGAAAACGAGGAATAATCCCCCAAAGCCAAAGGCTTTGGGGGATTTCCTGTTTTCAGCCATCCGCTCCCCTCTCTGAGCAAGGGGTTAGCCCTCCGCGGTCTTCATCTCCAGCAGCGTTCTGGCCACGTTATCCGCCCAGAGACGCCCCCCGGCAATTGCCTCGGCAAGGGTATTGCCGTGTCCGCCCACCTCCACCAGGATGGAGCCGGGGGAAAGCTGCTGGTTATACCGGCTTTTGCGCAGAACGGTGGGGCGGACCAGGCTGGAATATCCCCGAACCAAGTTCCGCTGAAGCTTGAGCGCAAAGGCCAGATTGTCCCTCCAGCGGGGGTGCTCCGCGCCGCCGGCGTCGCTCCCCAGCACCATCATCACCTGGGCCACCTTCTCTCCCGCCTCCAGAGACACCATTTTGTAGACCTCCCCCTCTCCGCCCACCAGAGCGTCCCGGTGGACATCAAAGACCACCTTTATGGTGGGATATTTCTCCAGCCACTGTTCCACCACCACCTTAGACCGGTCATAGGCCCCGTTGTAGGCGGGGTAGTCGCACAGGGTCGTATCGTGAATCACCTGAAACCCATAGGCCCGGAAAACGGTGGCCATCTCCTCCCCCACCCGGACCACATTGTGGGTACAATCGGTGGTCCGGTAGGGGTCGCTCTCCTCATAGCGGTCCCCATCACTCATGGAGTAGGCCTCGCTGCCGTGGGTATGGACAATCAAAATCTGGGGTCCCTCCCCTAGAGGGACATCCACAGTTCCCTCCTGCAGCAGAGATGCGTCCAAGTCCTGATCGGTGCGGTTATAGACATAGATATTCCCGTCCCGGAGGTACTGACTGCCCTCCTTCCCCCGGCCGGTCATCTCCACAATGCCCTCGCCATCGGTGGAGGGTCGCAAGTCCGGCTTGTCAATGTCCTCCTCACCGTCCTCCAGTTCGGGCGCCTCCAACTCCGGAATCCCCCAGCCGCCCTGGCCGGCACGCAGTTCCAATACCGCGCCCTCTCCGTCACAGAGAAGGGGGGAGTTGTCCAGCAGCAGCCGGCCCCAGCCAGTGAGCCCCTTTTCTCTGCCAGGCAGCTCCCCCATCTGGCTGGCCAGCAGAGAGACTGCCAGGTTTGGTTCCTCCCCAAGGGCGGCCAGCCTGTCCCCCATCCCGCTCAGGTCCATCGTCATACTTACGCCCCAGGCCGCCACCAGCGCCAGTCCCAGCCCCACCCCCCGGCGCAGGGCCCGCCAGCCTGTCCCTCTATCCCCCATGGTATCACTCCTTATCCTGTGTCAAGAAATTACGGTTGTATCTACTCTATGAGCGCCGTCGGGAGGATATGACGCCCTCCAGAACCAGTGCTCCAGGGCACACGTCCGCCGGGGGACTCCCAAAAATTCCCCTTGACAGGAAGCGCAAACTGTCATACAATAAAAGGCCATAAAGCGACAACAGGGAACAGTACCCCACAGCGGGGCAACAGAGAGAGGGCGGCCGGTGAAAGCCCTCCCAAGCTGTGATGGGAAGGCCCCCTGGAGCGCGGGGAGGAAATGCCCCGCCGGCCCCCGCCGTTACCGGGTCAGAGTGCGCGTCAGCCAGACGCGAATTCAGGTGGAACCACGGACAGTTTTGTTCGCCCTGAGCCGAGAGGCTCGGGGCGTTTTTTGTTCAAAGGAGGTGTTTGAATGACGGAACAGCACAAGGAGCAGGCCATTGAGGTAGTAAAAAGCATCTGCCATGTCCTCCACGAGAAGCGGTACGAGGATCTGCCCTCCTGCGTGGACAAGATGGAGTGGGACAACACCGATGAGATCCGGGAGTGCATCCAGGGCACCCTGGAGATGAACGACTTTGACGTATTCGACGAGTACGGCGTCCCCTGCAATTTCAAGCCGCAGTATGAGTACCACCACGAGGTGATGTTTTTCGAGTACAAGGACGGCAGCGGCTTCGCCGTGGACTATGAGCTGACCTGCGGCGGCGAGTTGGTTTATCTGACGTTGCAGCTTGAGTTCTTGTACGAAAACGGCGGCTTGAACTCTATTTTCCGCACCATCGACCCCCAGTAGGGGCTGCCTTGGCCGCCCGCAGGGCATCAGAGCGGAAGACGGGCGGCCAAAGGCCGCCCCTGCAGATCAAATTATCATAATAAGGAGAACACAACATGAAAAACAGCGAAAAGACCATGGAAAAAATTGTGGCCCTGTGCAAGGGCCGGGGCTTCATCTTCGCCGGCAGCGAGATTTACGGCGGCCTGGCCAACACCTGGGACTACGGCCCCCTGGGCGTGGAGCTGAAGAACAACATCAAGAAGGCCTGGTGGAAAAAGTTCGTCCAGGAGAACCCCTACAACGTGGGGCTGGACGCCGCCATCCTGATGAACCCCCAGGTGTGGGTGGCCAGCGGCCACGTGGGCGGCTTCTCTGACCCGCTGATGGACTGCAAGGAGTGCAAGGAGCGTTTCCGCGCTGACAAGGTCATTGAGGACTGGTGCCAGGAAAACAGCTTCGACCTGGGCCACAGCGTGGACGCCATGTCTCAGGCCCAGATGAAGGAGTTCGTGGAGGCGCACCAGATCGTCTGCCCCACC
The DNA here is from genome assembly GCA_948616425.1 of uncultured Oscillospiraceae bacterium. Classification (GTDB taxonomy): domain Bacteria; phylum Bacillota; class Clostridia; order Oscillospirales; family Oscillospiraceae; genus Lawsonibacter. The sequence goes on along the minus strand of CAPGBJ010000066.1, from coordinate 68,757 downwards.
TGCGGCAAGTTCAACTGGACCGACATCCGCCAGTTCAACCTGATGTTCAAGACCTTCCAGGGGGTCACTGAGGACGCCAAGAACACCGTCTACCTCCGTCCTGAGACCGCCCAGGGCATCTTCACCAATTTTGTCAACGTCCAGCGGTCCACCCGCCGGAAGCTGCCCTTCGGCGTGTGCCAGGTGGGCAAGTCCTTCCGCAACGAGATCACCCCGGGCAACTTCATCTTCCGCACCCGGGAGTTTGAGCAGATGGAGCTGGAGTTCTTCTGCCAGCCGGGCACCGAGCTGGAGTGGTTCAAGTACTGGAAGGACTTCTGCCACCAGTGGCTGCTGAACCTGGGGATCAAAGAGGAGAACCTTCGGCTCCGGGACCACGACCCCGAGGAGTTAAGCCACTACTCCAACGCCACCACCGACTTTGAGTTCGCCTTCCCCTTCACCGAATGGGGCGAACTGTGGGGGGTGGCCAGCCGGACCAGCTTCGACCTCACCGCCCACCAGACCACCTCCGGCAAGGACCTGACCTACTTCGACCAGGAGAAGAACGAACACTATATCCCTTACGTCATCGAGCCCTCTCTGGGCGTGGAGCGGATGCTGCTGGCCTTCCTGTGCAACGCCTACGACGAGGAGTTGGTGGACGCCGAGAAGAACGACGTGCGCACCGTTCTGCACCTGCACCCCGCTCTGGCCCCCTTCAAGTGCGCCGTGCTGCCCCTGTCCAAGAAGCTGGGGGACAAGGCCCGGGAGATCCAGACCGAGCTGAGCAAGTTCTTCATGGTGGACTACGACGACGCCGGCTCCATCGGCAAACGCTACCGCCGTCAGGACGAGGTGGGCACCCCCTATTGCATCACTGTGGACTTCCAGACCGTTGGGAGCGATACCGAGGCGGCTGACCATGCCGTCACCATCCGAGACCGGGACACCATGGACCAGGTCCGGGTTCCCATCAGCCAGTTGAAAAGTTGGCTGGAGGAGAAGCTGGCCTATTGATTCGATGAAACAGATTATCAAAATACAACATCGCCTCACCCCGCCCCCTCTCTGGCGGTGGCCGACCGCCATGCTCGCCTGTATGTTGTCCGGCCTGGTGTGGGCTGGGCTGACCGTCCTGATAGAAAGTCAGTCCATCCGCCGCACCTTGGCTGGGCTGGCCCAGCAAAAGCTGTGGATGACCGCTCTCCTCCTGGGTCTGGCCACATTGGCGCTGACCTTTCTCTTCCGCAGCCTGTTTGCCGGTAATCTGATGGTCGGCCTGGCCGCAGTCATTCTGGCCTTTGTCAACTATTATAAGGTCCTGATCACCATGACCCCCCTGCTCCTTGGAGACTTTGTCCTGATTGGGCAGGCCGGGCAGATCGCCAATCTGAACAGCGACTCCCTGGTTCTCCGGCGAAACAGCGTGCTGGCCATTGCGGCCGGGGTGCTCTGGCTGCTGCTGTGTCTGTTCTTCTCCCGGCCTCTGCGGCTGAACTGGGAGTTGAGCGCCATGTTGGGCGCCCCGGTGTGCGTCTTGGTCCTTTATCTGATCTTCTGGACCGGGGCGGATCCGCTGGTGTTCTCCCCTCTGGGGGCGGGGATTGACCGGTCCATGTCCCAGGCATCGGCCAACAGCGCCTGCGGCGTGCCTCTGGGCCTGCTGCGCTCGCTGTACAGCAGCCGCATCCGGAAGGTATCGGAGGACTACTCCCTGGAATATATGGAAGACGTGTTGGCCAAGACCCAGGACTACTCTGCCGGAAAACCGGCAGCGGACCGGGAGCAGCCCAATATCATCCTGATCCTGTCTGAGTCTTTCTTCGACATCACTCAGCTGGAGGGGCTCTCCTTCCAGACAGATCCCCTGGCCGACTACCACGCCCTCCAGAAAGAGGGGGTGTCCGGAAAGTTCGGCACCCGCAGCTTTGGGTACGGCACGTGCAACATCGAGCTGGAGGTGCTGACCGGCATGAACTCCGGTCTGCTGGACAACGAGCCCCAGAACAGCTGGCCCAAGGAGTACTTCACCCGTCTGCCCGCCGTACCCAATCTGCTCCGAGACAGCGGCTACTACACCTCCATGATCCACATGTATAACGATTCGGTCTACAACCGAGGGGCCTATTTTGGCTCGCTGGGCTTCAGCGACATCTATTTTTGCGAGGATTTCGCCAAATTCTATCCCCCGGCAGCGGCGGCGGAGGACTACAATGAATTTATGCGGGGACATTTTTCCGGGGCCTATTTCTCCGATGAACTGATGACTGACCTGCTGATCTCCCAGTTCGAGACCAAAACCGCCCAGGGGGACGGACCGGTTTTCCTCTATGCCAGTTCGATGGAAAACCACACCCCCTATCCGCTGGAGAAGTACAGGCCGGACGAGATCACCGTAGAGCCCATCTCTGACCTGACCGGGGAGGCGGCAGAACATATCCTGATCTGTTCCCAGGGGCTCAACAACGCCAGCGCCGCCCTGGGCAGGCTGGTGGACTACTTCCGCACCTGTGAGGAACCTGTGGTCATTGTCTTTTATGGCGACCACCTCTCCGGCCTGGGGCTTTCCACCGGCGGCACCTCCTACTCCGCGCTGGGGCTGGTCCCCTGGGTGCTGGAGGACTGGGGGGTGGAGGATTTTGTGCGCTTCCACGCCGCTGATTACCTGATCTGGTCCAATGACCCGGCCTACTTACCCGGCGAACCTGGCAGTCAGTACGACACCAGCTGCAACTACCTGGGTTCGCGTCTGCTGGAACTGGCGGGAGTGGACATGCCTCTGTACTGGCGGCTCATTGACAAGCTGTCCCAGACACGGGTAACCGATACGGCCAACTACCACCTCAGTCGGGACGGAGAACTGTCCGACACCCTGCCAACCCAGGGGACAGACGGTCTCGGGCTGTCCCTGCTCACCGACCTGCTCTACGACGCAACCTACGGCCAGCAGTATGTAACCAGCAGGCTCTGGGCCGTTCCATAACTCCCAATTCGCTTTTGTGTTCCTCCAAGGGAAAACAGCTTAGGCGCTGTTTGAAAAATGGAACTATGCCCAACGGCGAGAAATTTTTCCGCCAGACGAAGCCAATTTGACGCAGGAATACTGGATGTATTTCAAGGAAAATTGGCAAAGCATGGCGGAAAAAGAGCCGGCGTTTGGGCATGTTACCATGTTTCAAACAAGCCCTAGTAATGCCCGCCCCCTGCGGGGGCGGGCATACGAAAAAGAATTGGGACTTCCATCAAACAAAAACACACGGTCCCTCTCAGCCTCTGTTGGGGATAGAAACAGAGGTTTGCGAGGGACCGTGTGTCCTTTTATCTGTCCATACCGGCGATTGACGGAGGCGCGCCAGCCAGCGGCTGGTTTCGCTCCCAACGCCGCGCCCCGTCATCCGGGGAGGCATCACTTCAGGTAATTCAGGGGGTTGACCGCGGTGCCCCGAACGCGGACCTCAAAGTGGCAGTGGACGCCGGTGGACCGGCCGGTGCTGCCCGCCTTGGCAATGGCCTGGCCCTGATAGACCTTGTCTCCCACGGACACCAGCAGAGAGGAGTTGTGGGCGTAGTAGGTCTCGGTACCGTTGTCATGCCGGATGACCACCAAGTTTCCATAGCTGCCATTATAGCCGGCCTTGATGACGGTACCGCCGTCGGCCGCCTTGATTCGTTCTCCATAGGTGGCGTGGATATCCAAGCCGGAGTGGTAGTTGGACTTGCCGAAAATTTTCCGGCCACCGAAGTACGAGTTGATGCGCCGGGAGCTGGTGGGCCAAATAAACGTGCCCTTAGAGGCGGTCTTGGGTTTCTCCTTGGTGCCCACGGCCTTAACCGTGGTGGTAGGCTCCCGCAGGGTGGTGGTCTCCAAAACGGTGCGGTCCCGCTCATAGCCGTTAACATAGACCACATTGGCTTTAATCTGGGCCTCGCCCTCCTCCCCCTTGGTGAGGATCTTGGAATCTCCCTTATACATGGAGTCGTCCTCCACCGTCTCCACCGGACAAGCAATCGGCTCGGTGTAGGTCACCTGTTCGGTGGTCTGGACGGACAGGGTGGGGATGATCTCCTTGACATTGAGCACATCCCCCACCATCAGGCGGTTGATGTTGGCGTCAGGGTTGAGCTCCATCAGGTCGCTGAGCGACATATCGTTTCGGTAGGCGATGCCATTATAGGTGTCGCCCTTGACCACAGTATAGGTGGTCTCCCCGGTGGTGTTGGCCTTGAGAGCCTCCTCAATCTGTCCCACGTCCATCAGGTCGTCCACAGCGTAGACCGCATCCACCGACAGATCCTCCACAAAGCCGGAGGACACTGTGTTCTCGGTGATATACTGTTCCTTGATGCCGTCCAGCATGGTGGTCAGAGCCGCCTCATCCTTCACCGCGCCAATGACCCGCCCATCCACCGACACCTCGTAGGCCCGCAGCTGGTCACTGACCTCGTTGAGCTGCTCATAAAAAAAGTTGCTGATATCCTGCTCCCGGCTGAGGTCACTTTTTAAGGTGAGGCCAAAGCTGTAGTCAATATCGCCCTCCACCTGGTAGTTGTAGCCCAGCAGCCGGCTGCCCCGGTCCTCCACCGCTTGGATGGCGTGGTCCACCACGCTCTGGTCGGCCACCACCCCCACCTCCTGTCCATCCACAATGACGGCGTAGCTGGTGGAATACAGCGTGGTCAGGGTGAGCGCGGTGCCCAGCGCCCCAGCCACCAGCAAAAAGGAGATGGGCCCCACCGCCAGATTGCCGGCGGCGGCGCCGTGAAACAGGTGGGTCCAACGCCGAAAGTGGATACGGCTCCACTCCCCCATGGCCTTGCAATAGACCTTGAGTTCCCCTCCCCAGTCCCGGACTGGGGGTGTTTGTTCTGCCGGAGTCTGTCCCTTTTCCGGCTGCCGCCGCCCCTGGGCCCCCTCTGGCTTTTCCTGTTTCGGCCCGCGGGGCGCGGGCGTCTGTTCCTGCGGCTGTAATTTTAGCTGATCCATAGTCATTACCTCTTCTACTGAAAACAGAAAATGACAATCGTAAAAAAAGAGTTACAAAATGGTAACAACAATATACACGCTTTCCCCTCTCCCGTCAACCCCTTTTTCTCGCCTAGCCCCAAAAAAATTTTTAAAAAAATGTGAATAATGAAACACCGGGGAAAAATCCCCGGTGTTCTTCGCACAAATTGTGTTGAATTCGACGAAATATTCAAGATATAGTCGCCGCGCCTCCAACCGTTTCTTACCATTTTACGAAAACCCGTACCGCCAGAAACACTGCGGCGTTCTGGATTCAGGCTTCCTCCTCTTTTGGTCACACCATGACGCGCAGGGCAAAGACCAGTGTCATAAACACCACAGCCAGACTGGCGCAGGTGTCCAATGTCCAGGCGCGGCGCTCCCGGCGGGCCCGGCGGCGCTCCCCTCTGGCCAAGGTGAGGACCACCGGCTGGAAGCCCCCCTCCTCCCCACGTTCCGCCCACATCTCGGGCTGCCCAGCCAGCTCCAGCCGGCGGCGGAACTCATCCAGATCTATCATATTGCCGCTGTGCCGAATAAAATTAGATGTCTTATTGTACATGGTCTGCATTCCCAATTCCTCCGTATCCTTCATGATTGAGGTTAATATAGACCAGTATATGTCCCAAAAAACGGACTATTCCACCTGGGGCGAAAGGAAACATCTGTTCCAGGGCCTGTTTGGAACATGTCAATACACCCGAGCGGCGGTCCTTTTTCCAGCATACTGCCCCAATTTTTCTTGAAATACATCCAGTATTTCAAGAAAAATTGTGTTTGTCTGGTAAAAAAATTCCTCGCCATTGTGCATATTTCCATTTTTCAAACGGCGCCTAATCAAAATATACAACAGATGTTCGAATTTGTCAAGCAGAAAATCAAATATTTGTTCGATTTCCATGGCCGGATGCCGTCCATTGGCAGGGGATGGCCCAGCTGACGGCAAAGACGTGCGCTGGCCGCTCCTTCTCTGTTTTTCCAGCTTCACTCTTGCCCCACGCCGAAAAGCGTGATAAAATACACGGCGAATTGATCGCACAGGGGGACGCCTCTATGAAAACCTATTACGCCGGACAATTTGACATTGCCGTGATCGGGGCGGGCCACGCAGGGATTGAAGCCGCTCTGGCCGCCGCCCGAATGGGCATGAAAACCCTCTGCTTCACCGTCAACCTGGACGCGGTGGGCAACATGCCTTGTAACCCAGCCATCGGGGGTACGGGAAAGGGCCACCTTGTCCGGGAGCTGGACGCCCTGGGGGGCGAGATGGCCAAGGCCGCCGACCAGGCCTGCATCCAGTACCGGCTGCTCAACCGGAGCAAAGGCCCCGCCGTCCAGTCCCTCCGGGCTCAGGCCGACCGCCGGGCGTATCAAAAGGTGATGAAACACACCCTGGAGCGACAGGAAAACCTGTGGGTAAAGCAGGCGGAGGTCACCGAGATTTTAACGGAGCAGGGCGCAGTCTCAGCTGTCGTCACCCACACCGGGGCGGTGTACGGGGTAAAGGCCGCCGTGGTAGCCACCGGCACCCATCTGGGGGGGCGCATCGTAGTGGGGGAGGTGGTCCGGGACTCGGGCCCTGACGGTCTGTCCGCCGCCCTGCCCCTGACCCAGAGTCTGGTCCGCCTGGGGCTGTCCATCCGCCGGTTCAAGACGGGCACCCCCCCTCGGGTCAACGCCCGCAGTGTAGATTTTTCCAAAATGGAGCTCCAGGAGGGGGACGGGGAGGGGCTGGCCTTCTCTTTCCAGACAGGGACTCCCCCCAAAAACCAGGCGGTCTGCTACCTCACCTATACCAACCAGGCCACCCATGAGATCATTCGGGCCAATCTGGACCGCTCCCCCCTCTATGACGGCACCATTGAGGGGATAGGCCCCCGGTACTGCCCCTCGATCGAGACCAAGGTGGAGCGATTCCCCGACAAGGAGCGCCATCAGCTGTTTATTGAGCCCATGGGGCTGGACACCGAGGAGTTGTATATTCAGGGTTTCTCCTCCTCCCTGCCCGAAGAGGTCCAAATTGCAATGCTCCATACCATTCCCGGCCTGGAGCGGGCCGAAATGACCCGGTGCGCCTATGCCATCGAGTATGACTGTGTGGACCCCACCCAGCTGGAGTCCACCTTGGAGACCAAGGCTGTCCCCGGTCTGTACGGGGCGGGGCAGTTTAACGGCTCCTCCGGCTATGAGGAGGCCGCCGTTCAGGGGTTTGTGGCCGGGGTGAACGCCGCCCTGAAAATCCAGGGAAAGCCACCCCTGATCCTCCGCCGTGATCAGGGGTACATCGGGGTGCTTATTGACGACCTGGTCACCAAGGGCACCGACGAGCCCTACCGCATGATGACCTCCCGCACCGAGTACCGGCTGCTCCACCGCCAGGACAACGCCGACCGGCGCCTCACCTCCATCGGCTATGAATTGGGGCTGGTGCCCCGGGCACAATATGAAAGGGTTTTGGAGAAATATGCCGCTGTAGATCGGGAGGTCCGCCGGCTGGAGCACATCGGCGCCCCCCCCTCGCCTGAACTGACCGCCCTGCTGGAGGCACGGGGGGAGCCCCCTGTCAAGGACGGGGCCCGGCTGGCCGACCTGCTTCGCCGCCCCCGGCTGAGCTACGCCGACCTGGCCCCCTTCGACCCGGACCGGCCAGAACTGCCCCCCGCCGTGGTCAGCGAAGTGGAGGTTACCATTCAATACGCCGGCTACATTCAGCGCCAGCTGCGCCAGGTGGAGGAGGTCCGCCGACTGGAGGAGCGCCCTATGCCGAAGGATATCGACTACCTGTCCATCTCCGGACTGCGGCTGGAGGCCCGGCAGAAGCTGGACGCCATCCGCCCCCAAAACCTGGGCCAGGCCGGCCGGGTGTCCGGGGTCTCCCCGGCGGACGTGGCGGTGCTGATGGTGTATTTGAAGCAGAGAGAGGGGTAGGGGTGGATCAACAAAAACAGCGCGGCATCGCGTCCACAGTCGAGGCCATGAACCGGCACATCCGGTCAAACGAGATTTCTGATTTCCGAATTGACAAACTGGAAGGGGACACCCTGACCCTTGTGGGCAGCTTCGACCTGTCCTATTACCACGACCTGGTCCTCACCGTCACAGGGGTCTCCTCGTTAAACCTGTCCTGCTGCTTCTGGGTGGACCTGTCGGAGCCCCAGCCCTTTTCGGCCGTCTTTCCCTCAGAGGACACCGCCGTCCTCAGCTTTCCCGACTGCGCCGCCCGCTGGCGGGGGGAAATCGCCTTTGAGGGGGACATCTCCCTTCAGATTGAGCATGTATCCTATCTATGAGCTGCGGCTCCCCCGTGTAGGGCAAGGGCTCTGCCCTTGCCTTCGATCAGTTACCGCCTCTGTAACGAGGCAAGGGCAAAGCCCTTGCCCTACACAATGTTTCTGGGAGAGATATCATGAATCTGACACACATCAAGGGAAACACCTGGGTCATTGAGGCCAGTGAGCTGATCCCCCTGTACCGGCTGGACGACGGCCGGTGCATCCTGCTGGACACCGGCCTGCCCGGGGAGCGGGAGGAGCTGGACGAGACCCTCCGCTCCAACCGGCTGACCCCCGCCAGGGTGCTGTGCTCCCACGCCCACGTGGACCACTGCGCTAACAACAGGTATTTTCAAGAAAAATACGGCACAAAGGTGGCCCTCACCTTTCCCGAGGCAGGTATGTGCTCCACACCGCTGACGCTGAAGTGCTACTTCCTCACCCTCTCTCCCGGGACGGTGGAGCGGGAGTCGTCCTGCATGATCCACGAGCCCGATTACTTCATTCCCCCCCACGACGGACCCTTTACATTGGGCGGGGTGCAGTTCCAGGTCATCCAGACCCCCGGCCACTCCGCAGGCCACATCTGCACCATCACCCCGGACAACGTGTGCTATACCGCCGACGCCCTGCTCAGCACAGAGCTGTTGAACGCCAAGCTGCCCTACAATCTAAGCCAGCAGATGGCCGCTGAAAGCCGAGAAAAACTGCGGAATCTGGCCTGTGACGCCTATATCATGGCCCACCGGGGGGTGTGCTCCGGGGAGGAGATTGGCGCCCTCATCGACGCAAATCAGGCCCTGATCTGCCGCCGGGCGGAGGAGATTTTAAACCTGGTGGACCGCCCCATGACGGCCAGCCAGATTGACGAGGCGGCCTGCCTCTTCTATACGCTCCTCACCCACAGACCTCCCCGCGCCCTGCGCTTCGAGCGCAACGTCCGCTTCTTCCTCGAGTACCTGGTGGACACCGGCCGGCTGGCCGAGGTGTGTCAAAACGGGACCGCCTACTATGTCAGAGGGGAAAATTCCTGAAATTTGCGGAAAAATACTTGCAATCCCCCCGAAACTGTGGTATGCTTCTCTGTACTCTGAGTTTTTCCCACAGTCAATTTTCGGCCCCAGGGCCTTGAAAGGAACGAGTAACTATGCTGAATTTGATTCTCACTATTGTCCAGGTCCTGTGCGGCTTGGCCGTCATCGCCGTGGTGATGCTCCAATCCGGCAAGAGCGCCGGCCTGTCCGGGGCCATTGCAGGCGGGGCCGATACCTTCCTGTCCAAGAACAAGGCCAAGAGTCTGGACGCCAAGCTGGCCAAGATGACCAAGTGGGTGGCCATCCTCTGGATCATCATCACTCTGGTTCTCAATCTGATCTAACTGTGTAAAAAATCAGCCCCGCCGACTGGCGGGGCTGATTTTTTATTTCATCTCATGGCTGTTCAAAAGACCCTGTTTAATATCCCACAGTTTTTGGGACAGGTCTACATAGTAGTTGTGGGGGTTCTCGAACCGCTTCACCTCATCCCAGAGGGCATCCACCTGGCGCTGGCAGTAGGCCCGGCTGGCCTGGAGGTCGGGGACTTGATACACCAGCTCGCCCCCCTGAAAGACGGGGACCATCAACTCCCGCGCCTCGATGTCGGTGTATACCTTCCGCTTCCAGGTGGCATCCGGGTCGAAGAGCTCCAGCGGCTGGGTGAAGTCAATCTCTTCGTCATGGAGGCAGATCAGGTCGGCCTCCGCCTTTCCGGTGTCTCTGGAGAAGATACGGTAAATCTTCTTAAAGTGGGGGGTTGTAATTTTGGCGGCATTCTCGCTGATTTTGATCTTGGGGATGATGTTTCCGCCGTCGTCCTCGATGGCGGCCAGTTTGTAGACCCCGCCGAACACCGGCTCAGACCGGGAGGTAATCAGCCGCTCGCCCACGCCGAAGGAGTCGATACGGGCCCCCTGGCGCACCAGGTCTCGGATGATGTACTCGTCCAGGGCGTTGGACGCCACGATCTTGCACTCGGGAAAGCCCGCCGCGTCCAGCATCTCCCGCGCCTTCTGGGACAGGTAGGTCAGATCGCCGGAGTCCAGCCGGATGCCGCACTTTGTGATGCCCTGGGGGAGCAGCACCTCCCGAAACGCTTTGATGGCGTTGGGCACACCGGATTTGAGCACATTGTAGGTGTCCACCAGCAGGGTGGCGTTGTTGGGATAGAGCTCACAGTAGGTCTTAAAGGCGGTGTACTCATCGGGGAACATCTGCACCCAGGAGTGGGCCATGGTGCCGGTGGCGGGGGAGCCGTATCGCTGGTCGGCCATGGTGCAGGCCGTGGCGGCGCAGCCCGCAATATAGCTGGCCCGCGCCCCCAGCAGGGCGCCGTCCGCCCCCTGGGCCCGGCGGGAGCCGAACTCCGCCACCGGCCGGCCCTCGGCGGCCCGGACGATACGGTTGGACTTGGTGGCAATCAGGCTCTGGTGGTTCAGGGTGAGCAGGATAAAGGTCTCTACAAATTGGGCCTGGATGGCGGGGGCCCGGACGGTGAGGATGGGCTCGTTGGGGAAAACCGGGGTGCCCTCGGGGACGGCCCAGATGTCGCCGGTGAAGGTAAAGTCCTTCAAAAAGGCCAAAAATTCCTCGGTGAAGCAGCCCTTGGTGCGCAGATAGGCCAAGTCCTCCTCGTCAAAACACAACTCCTGGATGTACTCCACCACCTGGGCCAGTCCGGCTGCGATGGCAAAGCCCCCCTTGTCAGGGACGGAGCGGTAGAACACGTCGAAGTAGCAGATGCGGTCCTGCAGGTCGGTCTGGAAGTAGCCGTTGGCCATGGTGAGCTCGTAAAAGTCGCACAGCATGGTCAGATTTGTCTTCGCTTTCATCGAGAAAGCCTCCTTGTATCGGGGTGACAAGACACCCCCTTGTTAGAACTATTATACTCCCCCCAGGAAAAAAAGCAAGGGAAAGAGACATTTTCCTTGACAAGCGTTCTCTTTCCCGATAGAATAATCTTAAAAGAATTATTTTGCATTATATTGAATAGGAGGGATCAGCCATGAACCAAAGCTCTGAGGATTACCTTGTTGTCAACCGACCGCCAGCCATCCTTTTCCAGCTCTTCGCGGCAATTCAAGACGCCGAAGGAGATGCCGCCCCCGACAGCTCTCGCCCTGGTATCTGGGACCGGGCTGTCCGCTACATCATAGACTTGGGCGGCGCAGCATCCGACGTTCTGATTCAAGCGGCAAAGGACAAACCAAAACTCGAGGAAGTCCCGGCCACGCTTCCTGTTCCTGGCTTTTTAAAAATCAGAATTGACCCAACGCTTCATAGGCCCCTTATTGAGATATTTAGGCAGACTTACAACACAAAAAAGGTAAAAGCAGCTTTTCTCACCAGAGTGGTTTTGTCAGCTTATCTTCTCAGTCTCACAAGTGCTCCACAATTGGCCAATTCAGTAAACACGGTACAACAGATTGATATACGCTTGGAGCTCAACCGCCGTTTCGCACAGCTCTTAGCTGACACATCCCCGAGCGCACAAAAAAAGCTAGCTTTAATTTCTAAGATCATGGAGGGAAAAGCCAATGATGAATCCGCAGCAGGTCAATAATGCAATCAACCTGGTCACACAGTACCCCCTGTGCATTGCGTGGGAAGACTATCGCACACCCGTGTGGGTGGGCTTGGACATGGAGACAGAACATCGGCTCATAGCCGAGGTTCGCATCTGTCTGCCGCAGACCGACCCTCGGTTTCTTCCACTCATGCGGAAAGTAGCAGGAGAGCTGAAGGCCACGTGGGTCACCTATCCACAACTAACAAATTATTTTGGGCGTCTTCTGTCCCTGGGCGACTATCAAGCATTTACTGCCCTGCTAGCAGGCTGCGTTAAGTTCAGGCAAATGCGGGGCTTGCCTGTGCGCTGAAATATATTTTTTTGGGCATACTAACCCTGACCTGTTTAATTTAAGGAGGGTTTCAATATGTCCGATAAAACCGACGCCTTTCTCCACAGCCAGACCCGCGAGAACTTGATGCGGGCCTTCGCCGGGGAGAGCCAGGCCCGCAACCGCTATACCATCGCTGCCGGAGTGGCCAATAAGGCGGGGCTGGCCGTCATCCAGGGGGTGTTCCTCTTCACCGCTGACCAGGAGCGGGTCCACGCCAAGCAGTTCTACGCCGCCCTGGAGGACTGCGCCGGCCAGACCGTGAAGGTGGACGGCACCTACCCGGTGGATATCTACTCCGGAGTGCTGGACTACCTGCGCGCCGCCCAGCACAACGAGTATCAGGAGTGGGAGCACGACTACGACCACTTCGCCAAGACCGCCATGTCCGAGGGCTTCCCCCTGGTGGGCAAGCTCTTCGAGAACATCGCCCGAGTGGAGAAGACCCACGGGGACCGGTTCGGCAAGTTCGCCGACCTGATGGAGAAAAACCAGCTCTTCTTCTCCGAGGTGGAGGTCCAGTGGATGTGCCTGCACTGCGGTTTTGTGCTGGAGGCCACCGCCGCCCCCGCACACTGCCCTGTCTGCCGCCACCCCCAGGGCTATTTTGTCCGGTTTGAGATGGCGCCCTGGTCGTAACAGTAAGACCCCGCCCTGGAAACACAGGGCGGGGTTATGCTGTTTCGGATATTGCGGACAGGGCTCAGGCGGCCCGGTTCAGCTGGCTGACGCGGTCGATAAATTCCTTCATGTCCTCAATGTAGACATAGGGCGCGTATTCGGAATAAATTTCCGGGGAATCCAGAATTACAATTTGAACCCCTTCCGCCCGGATGGCCTCCAGTGTACCCGGCAGACATCGGGCCTCGTTCGCCGTTTTGCAGCGGTAGGCGAGACAGCCTGGCCGGTCAAAGACCTTTGCCACAATATACAGTTTCTTATCCCCCATTGTCTTCCGCCTCCCAATCGTTCAGACGGGCCAAAAAGTCCTGTTCAGACCGAATCATACCGCCGGAAAATTCCGAATATAATTTTCTGCCCGTCTCCGGGGATTTATACTTATAGATATACTGGTGGCTCCAGAGGTTAAACCAGTAGTCTGAACCGCACCAGAGCTGCACCTCGATGGGGTAGGCCAGATTATCCCGCTGATAATAGAGATGGACCGCCCGGTAGCCGTCGTCCAGCAGCTTTCCCTGCCGGAGGTCAACAACACGGAAATGAGGGGGGTATTCTTCCGGGTATCTGTCAAAATGCAGCCGGAAGCCCAGCACATCATTAAAGCACTGCTTAAAGCCGCCGCCCGATTGAAGGGTCTTTTTATACTTTCGTATGATGGAGTCCTCACTTTTAAAACGGGAGCCAATCAGGTTTTCCTGAACCAGAACGTCAATATAGCTGGAACGGTACTTGGCAATATCGTCCAGAATCAGAGCAAGGGGCGTCCCGCGCAGGGAGATTTGTTTCAGGCTCTGCCCCAGAGTGGAACGATAAGACAGCTGGTCTAAAATATCTCTGGCAATAAACAAATCCATATGCCACCCGCCTTTTCACGACGCAAAGATTCCGGAAATACTTCCGCGCTGGAGGACATGCCCCTCCGCCGCCCGGAGAAATGCCTTTTTCCGGGCGCGGCTGTGCAGGGCCAGGGCGCCGTCCAGCGCGTAGACGGTGAAGCGGTAGGTGTGCTGTGTCCGCCGGGGCGGCTTGGGGCCGGCGTAGCGGTGGATGCCGTAGGCCACTCCCTGCACCCCGCTGCCGGGTACCGTCTTCCCTGCCGGGATGGCCCCCGGGATGCGGTCCGCCGCCGGAAGATTCCAGATTACCCAGTGGGTAAAGCCCTTTATGGGGTGGCTCATATCCTCCAGGGTGACGGCCAAAGTGACCGCCTCCGGGGACAGGTTTTCCAGAATCAGCTCCGGGGACAGGTCCCGCCCCCGGCCGGTGTGGTCCAGAAGAAATCTGCCGTTTTCCACGCCGGGACAGCGTATTGCCAAAGCTTCCATATTCTTCTCCCCGCCGGCCATGTTACTCCCTGCCTCAATAAAATATCTATTATTATAGCATAATCACGGTGCCGCAACAAGACAGAAATCGGCTCCCCAGCAGGAGAGCCGATAAAATAAAGTTATCCCTTTTTCTTGGAGGCCTCCCGCATCCGGGCGCCGTGGTCCAGCAGGCGCTTGCGGAGACGGAGGTTTTCGGGGGTACACTCCAACAGCTCGTCGTCGGCCAAAAACTCCAGGCACTGTTCCAAGGAGAGCTGGCGGGGGGTGACCAGGCGCAGCGCCTCGTCAGAACCGGAGGCCCGCATGTTGGTCAGCTGCTTCTTTTTGCACACGTTGACCGAGATGTCCTCCGCCTTGGGGCACTCGCCCACGATCATGCCGCCGTAGACCGGGGTGCCCGCGCCGATGAACAGGGCGCCCCGCTCCTGGGCGTTGAACAGGCCGTAGGTCACCGCCTCCCCCGTCTCAAAGGCCACCAGGGAGCCGGTGGACCGGCGCTGAATTTCTCCCTTGACGGGGGCGTAGCTGTCGAAGACGGAGGCCATGATGCCCTCCCCCTTGGTGTCGGTGAGGAACTCGCTGCGGTAGCCGAACAGGCCCCGGGCGGGCACCAGGAACTCCAGCTTGGTGCGGTTGCCCACCGGGTTCATGGTGACAAATTCCCCCTTGCGGGACCCCAGCTTCTCCATCACGGCCCCCACATAGTCGGTGGGCACGTCGATGACCACCCGCTCGATGGGCTCGCACTTCACGCCGTCCACCTCCTGATAGAGGACGCGGGGGGGCGACACCTGGAGTTCGTACCCCTCCCGGCGCATGGTCTCGATAAGGATGGACAGGGACATCTCCCCACGGCCGGCCACGTTGAAGGAGTCGGTGGCGTTCTCCACCTCAGTCACCTTCAAAGACACGTCCTTCAGCATCTCCCGGAACAGCCGGTCCCGGAGCTGGCGGCTGGTGACGAACTTGCCCTCCCGGCCGGCGAAGGGGGAGTCGTTCACCGAGAAGGTCATCTCAATGGTGGGGGCGGAGATCTGGACGAACTGGATGGGCTCCACCTGCTCGGGGGCGCAGATGGTGTCCCCTATGGTCACATCGCCGATGCCGCTCAGGGCGATAATGTTGCCCGCGGCGGCCTCCTGCACGGGGACCTTGCCCAGACCGTCGAACTCGTAGAGGGCGGTGGCCTTGGCCTTCATGGGGGCGGCGTCGGGGTGGTGGAAGTTGCACACCGCGATCTCCTGATTCTGTTTCACGCTGCCCCGCTCAATGCGGCCGATGGCGATGCGGCCCACAAACTCGTTGTAGTCGATGGAGGACACCAGCATCTGGAAGGGGGCGTCCACCTCCACCTCAGGGGCGGGGATATAGTCGATGATGGTCTCGAAGAGGGGCTTTAAGTCGCTGCCCGCCACGTCGGGCTGCACCGAGGCGGTGCCCTGGCGGCCGGAGCAGAACAGCATGGGGGAGTCCAACTGCTCGTCGGTGGCGTCCAGGTCCAGCAGCAGTTCCAAACACTCGTCCACCACCTCGTAGACCCGCTGGTCAGGGCGGTCGATCTTGTTCACCACCACGATCACCTTGTGGCCCAGCTCCAGGGCCTTGGACAGGACAAAGCGGGTCTGGGGCATGGGCCCCTCGGCGGCGTCCACCAGCAGGATGACCCCGTTGACCATCTTCAGGATGCGCTCCACCTCGCCGCCGAAGTCGGCGTGCCCCGGGGTATCCACAATATTGATCTTCACACCGCCGTATTGAATGGCGGTGTTCTTGGCGGTGATGGTAATACCCCGCTCCCGCTCCAGGTCGCCCGAGTCCATCACCCGGTCGGTCACCGCCTGATTCTCCCGGTAGACGCCCGACTGCTTGAGCATCTCGTCCACCAGGGTGGTCTTTCCATGGTCCACGTGGGCAATAATGGCGATGTTCCGTAATTTTTCGTTCCGCAAATTGACGCACCTCGATAAAATTCAGAATGATAACGACACATTATACAGCCTTTTTCAGAAAATGGCAATGGCGTTTTTGCTGTTCTTTCGCCGGTTTTGGCCTTTTTCCTGGGATAACCTGTTGTAAACATAGAACCATCCTGGGAATCTGGCCAAAAATGCGGGGCGCCGCCAATTGCGGCGGGGGCGCGGCCTGTGGTATAATTAAAGTAAAGGCGGTGGTCGCGGCGCGCCTGTATGGACATAAATGTTCCCGCGTCAAAGGGACGGTAAACTCTGACTGAAAGAAACGAATGGGGGAGAGCAGGGGATGAACCACAACTATTTTATGGGCGAGGCCCTGCGTCTGGCCCGGGAGGCCATGGCTGACGGCGATGTGCCGGTAGGCTGCGTCATTGTCCGGGATGGGGAGATCATAGGCCGGGGCCGCAACCGCCGGGAGGCGGACGGCGACGCCACCGCCCACGCCGAGGTGGAGGCCATCCGGGACGCCTGTGCCCGGCTTGGAAGCTGGCGGCTCCACGGCTGCACCCTCTATGTCACGCTGGAGCCCTGTCCCATGTGCGCCGGGGCCATCATCAACGCCCGGGTGGAGGCGGTCCGCTATGGGGCAAAGGACGAGAAAGCCGGTTGCTGCGGCTCGGTGCTCAACCTCTTCGAGGAGCGGTTCAACCACCGCCCCCGCATCTATCAAGGGCCGCTGGAGGAGGAGTGCGAGGCGATACTCCAGACCTTTTTTCAAGGTTTACGATAATATTTAAATCTTTTGTAACAACTGGCGTGAACTTTTGTAAAATCTTTTGGCTATACTCATACTCGCAAGGCAAGAACATCTTTTCATTCTATCCTCCATTTTTGGAAAGGCTGGCGGGTCGCTCCGCCGGCCTTTCTCCCTTTTTACGCGCATCCACATAGGCATGTCCAAATTTGCCAATGATTTCCTATACAGGGGAATCAATTTTAGATGATTTAATCTTTTTGTAACATCTGGAGTTGGATTTGTTAATATCTTTCCTGTATCATAAAATCTGCAAGAGACAGTTCGTTTCATTTTAATCCTCTTTTTCAACGGGAAGCCCCGGATACCTTGGAGCAGGTGTCCGGGGTTTTTCGTCGTCGCAAGCTCCATATCCCTCGCTTCCGGCTAAAGCCGATAGCTCGCTCATTTCGCTGCTCCTCCTCTCCAAAGCGCAGCCGCTGCGCTGGGCTGCGTTTTGGGGGCCGCCTGCGGCGGCCCGCTATCGGGGCCACTTCATATCCCGGCCCAGGCCGAGGATATAGTCGGCGCTGACGCCATAGTGCTGGCAGAATTTTACCAGATACCGGATGGGCATTTCATGTGACCTATTTTCATATGCACCCCATTGGGAGTAGCTGATGTCCAGTTTTTTCCCCAGGGATCGCTGTGTGTCATCCGCGTCTACACGAACGGCCACCATTCTGTCAATATAATCCATTTCCGCCTCCTGCTATCATATATGATATTGACAGCATACGAAAAAAATGATATATTATCCCAAATGCGACCAGATGTGGTAGCAAGGAGACGAAAGATGCGTATTAACACAAAAAAAGTAGTAGTAGGGATGCCGCCGCCCATTTACCAGGCGCTGAAGGGACTTGCGGAAGAGAGAAAGCAGACGGTATCCGCCTATGTCCGTTGGCTGATATGGAAGCATATTGAAGAAAAAGACGTAACGGTTTCTGTTTTTCAAAAGGGCAGACAATAAAACCGGCCCGGGATTGCTCCCGGGCCGGCTGTGTGTTTGACTGACTCAGCACTTCTCAAAAATGGTGGCAACGCCCATGCCGCCGCCGATGCACAGGGTGGCCAGACCCTTCTTGGCGTCGTCCCGCTTGGCCAGCTCGTGGAGCAGGGTGACGATGATGCGGGCTCCGGAGGCGCCCACGGGGTGACCCAGGGCGATGGCGCCGCCGTTGACATTGACCTTGCTCATGTCAAAGTTCAGCTCCCGGGCCACAGCGATGGACTGGGCGGCAAAGGCCTCGTTGGCCTCCACCAGGTCCATGTCCTCAATCTTCAGGCCGGCTTTCTCCATGGCCTGGCGGGAGGCGGGCACGGGGCCCACGCCCATGATCTTGGGATCTACGCCGCCCTGGCCCCAGCTGATCAGCTTGGCCATGGGCTTGAGGCCGTACTTCTCCACGGCCTCCTTGGAGGCCAGCACGATGGCGGCGGCGCCGTCGTTGATGCCGGAGGCCTGGCCGGCGGTGACCCGCTGGACATGCTTCTTGGCGTCGGCCTCGTGGACGCCGGTGACCTCAAAGGTGTGGACAATCTCGTCCTCCACGCCCTCGGGGCCGCAGGGGAAGGCGCCCCGCAGCTTGGCCAGCTTATCCAGGGGGGACAGACGGGGGAACTCATCCACCTTGAACTCCACCATTTCCTTCTTCACCTTGATCATCACGGGGACAATCTCGTCGTCAAACTTGCCGGCTGCCATGGCGTCGGCGGCCTTTTTCTGGGAGTTGTAGCCGAACTCGTCCAGCTCCTCCCGGGTGATGCCCCACACGTCGCAGATGTTCTCCGCGGTGGTGCCCATGTGGTAATTGTTATACACATCCCACAGGCCGTCCTTAATCATGGTGTCCACCATCTTGTTGTCGCCCATGCGGGCGCCCCAGCGGGCGGCGGGGAGGGCGAAGGGGGCGGCGGACATGTTCTCGGTGCCGCCGGCTACCACAATCTCGGCATCTCCCAGGGCGATGGTCCGGCCGGCCTCAATGACCGACTTCATGCCGGAACCGCACACCATACCCACGGTGTAGGCGGGGACGGAGGTGGGAATGCCGGCCTTCAAGCTGGCCTGACGGGCCACGTTCTGGCCCAGGCCGGCGGTGAGGATACAGCCGAACATGACCTCGTCCACGTTCTCCGGGGCGACGCCCGCCCGGTTCAGGGCCTCTTTGATGACGGTGGCGCCCAGGTCGGCGGCGGGGGTATCCTTCAGGGACCCGCCGAAGGAGCCAATGGCGGTGCGGCAGCAGTTGACGACATAAACTTCTCTCATAATATGTGTTACCTCCTGAATTTTAGTAGACCGCGGTGAGAGGGGCTCGGGATAACCGCTCTTGGACTTCATTATAGCGAAGAAACGCTCAAATTGCAATAAGATTTTCTGGCATTTTGGGGTGGGGCACAAACCGCCTCTAACCAGGTGGTGAGGTGTCCGCAAAGGGCGAACAAGAATACAAAATGTATTTTTGTTCGAAATAATACACCCGTTAAGGGCCCTTTTTGGGGCCCTTAACGGGTGCAGAAGGGGGTTTTAAGAGGGATTTAGCGGGGGAAGAGGGCGCCGTCCACATCTGGCGGACAGAACAGGGGAATGGGGGGCGCCCCTCAGGGATTGGGGCTGTCGAGGGAGTAGCCCTCCTCCCAGATTCCGGTTTTTTCCAGGACAGCCAGGGTGTGCCTGGCGTTGGGGGTGAGGGTGATGGTGAGGGTACGGTCGATGTCCTGGTTGCCGGGTCCAACCTGGGCGGAGCCGCTGCCATCAGGCCTCTGGTACAGCGTGAGGCTGAAGGTCAGGTCGGCCCGATAGGTGTTTTTCTTGCGCTCCGCGTCCATGTCGAAGAGGTAGCGCACGCCGATGGTCCCCTCGTCAAAGTCGGCCAGCACCGCGTCCCACAGCTCCTGGGCGTAATCGTCCACATAGATGTTGTACTCTGTGTCGCCCTTTTCGTTGGTAAGCCGGTCCAGCCAGGCCCCGGTGAGGCGGCCGCCCTTTAGGAAGGTGTCAAAGCGGTAGGCCTGGGCCACCAGCTCCCGGTCGTCCAGAATCTGCTGCATGGTGTGGGCCACAGTGCCGGGGGTATTCAGGTCCTCGGCGAAGACGGGGACGCTGTAGTACTGCCGCTTTATCTCGGAGCCGTTGGACATCTGGTAGGTGAAATTGACGGAGATGTAGTCGCTCTCGGCGTCGTTGCCCCGGCCCTCGTTGTCCCGGTTGTCCACAATGGCTTGATGGAGAGCGACCATTCGCTCCAGCTGGCCGGGGTCGCGGATATCGGTGCTGAGCATCTGCCCGCCGTCATAGGGGTAGCCCATATCGATATCCACCAGCACTGTCTCCACCTGGGCGGGGTCGGGCACCCGGCCCACAATGTTGAACAGGTCCAGGAGGCAGACCACACAGACGACCAGCAGTACGCCGGCCATGGCCACAGGCCCCTTCCAGGCGTGCAGCACCCGGAAAGATTTTTTCAAAAGCATCTCGGCGGCGAAACAGCCAATGACGGCCCAGATCAGGATACAGGGGATGAGGGCGGGCAGATCGCCCCAGCCGAAGAAAGCGGCGGTAAACATGCCGAAGGAGAGCCCGGAGCAGAAGGACACCCCGTATTTGAACAGGGGCCGGACCACCGACACAGCCACCACGTCCCCGGCGGTCTCCACATGCCGGCGGCGGTAGACGTACAGGGACACAGAGGTCAGCAGGACGCCCACCCCGGCGTAGACGGCGATGGTGGCCGGAGACGCGAAGCCGCCCTCCATCCACCACCTTGACGCATCCTGCAGGACGTAGGCCGGGGTGAGGTACTTCACGACCTGGCTGGCGCCGGGGGACCCGGCATAGCCATAGAAAAATTCCGTCATCAGGGCGTTAAGCAGGGTATAGATCACGTCAGCCAGCACATTCAGGATGCAGTAGAAGGCGGGCAGAGCCAGGATGTGGCCGGTGAACATGGCGCAGAAGGCGGCGAAGGAGAAGAAAAACAGGCAGATTCCGCTCATGGCCAGCAGCCAGGCGAGCAGGGCGGACAGGGCCGCGCCCCAGTTAGACATGGGCAGGAAGGAGACCTCGATAACGGCGGTGAGTGCCGCCACGGCCAGCTGGGGCAGCAGCAGGAAGGAGAGTCCTGCCAGATACTGGGTGGTGAACAGGGCCTCCCGGCGCATGGGCAGGGCATGGGTCCAGCAGGCGGCCCGGTGGTTGTACAGGTAGCCGAACACCGCCATGGCGCACAGTATGGCAAAGAAGGCGGCGAAATACAGTCCCGGGGCCACATATTCAGGCAGGTGAAGGGCATTGGTCAGCAGCCTGAGCTGGGGCGAGGAAGAATAGTAGCGGTCGAAATAGGTGCTGAGAAAGTTCAGCGGGATGAAGAACAGCCAGATCACCCCGTACAGCCCCCACAGGGGCCAGAAGCGGGCCAGGGTCTTGCGGTAGAGGGGGCCGTTAAAGTACGATGTCGCGGACCGCATAGTCCTCACCTCCCAATTCATAGATAAAGATTTCCTCCAGGGTCAGGGGCAGGGCCTCCATGAGGATGGGGGCAAAGCCCGCCATGCGGGTTTTGATCTCCGCCGGGCTGCCCCGGATGATGAGGGTAAAGACCCGGCCGATCTGGGCGGTGTGGAGCAGGCGCAAATCCTTGGGCAGCTCGGGCAGCTTGCCGTCCGCAAAGGCGATTTGAAGTTTGACCACGTTGTCCTGCAGGTCGGTGAGGGACCGCTCCAGCAGCACCTTACCGTGGCTGAGGATGCCCACGTGGTCGCACACGTCCTCCAGTTCCCGCAGGTTGTGGGAGCTCACCAGCACGGTGGTCCCCCGCTGGGCCACGTCCCCCATGAGCAGGGACCACACCTGCCGGCGCATCACCGGGTCCAGGCCGTCCACCGGCTCGTCCAGCACCAACACCTCGGGGTTGCAGCACAGGGCCAGCCGGAAGGCGGACTGCTTCTGCATCCCCTTGGACAGCCGGCGGATGGGCAGCTTCTCGTCCACCTCGGGGAAGGCCTCGTACCGCTTCACATCGAAGGCGGGGTACATCCCCCGATAGAAGCGCATCATGTCTCTGGTAGAGGCGGAGCTGAAATAATAGAGGTCGTCGGGGATGGCGGCAATCCTGGCCTTTACCGCCGGGTTCTCATAGACCTGATCCCCGTCCACCAGCACAGAGCCCGAGTCGGGCCGGTAGATGCCCATAATGTGCCGCAGGATGGTGGACTTACCCGCCCCGTTGGGCCCCACCAGCCCGTAGATGGAGCCCTTCTCCGCCGTCATAGTCAGGCCGTCCAGAGCCCGAAACCCGTCGAAGGTCTTTACTACATTGATTACCTTTATCATCTCGTCTCTCCCCCTTCCAACGCCCGGACCCGGGCCCAGAGTTCCTGGCCGCTGACCCCAAGGAACAGCAGCTCTCCCGCCGTCTGGTCGAAGGTCTGGAACAGTTCGTTCTTCCGCCCCTCGTCCACCCCCGTGTTGGGGGCGGCAAAGGAGCCCTTGCCGGGCACCGAGTAGACGTAGCCCTCCGACTCCAGGGCCTCGTAGGCCCGCTGGATGGTGTTGGGGTTGATGGCCAGCGTCCCGGCCATGGTGCGCACCGATGGGAGCTTCTCCCCCTCCTGGATGACCCCCGTGACCATCAGCCGGCGCAGGCCGTCCTTTACCTGTTCATAGATGGGACGGGCATCTCGGTAGTCTAAATGTAACATTACAGCGCCTCCTCTCTGGATACTGTACTAACTGTATTAGTACAGACAGTATATAACAGCAGCGGAGGAAATACAATTAAGAATTGATTAAGATTTTATATCCATCCAAAAACAAGAAAAAGGTTTACAAAATAGTTTGTAACGATTATAATTGACTGTATCATCAGTGAGGAGGGTGCGTATATGGTACTTACAGACCATCAGATAGCGGCACTGGCTAACAATGGGCTGCTGGAACACTACGACCCGAGCTGTATTACAAACATTGGATATGACCTCAGGGCGGAATATTTTGTCTCGGAAGACAAGAAGGTTTCCCACATCAGCTTGAAGCGTGGGGAGTCGGCTTTTGTCGCCACACAGGAAAATATTTGTCTGCCGAGTAATATGCTGGGCAGGCTTGTTTTAAAGAACAGCAGACTGCGTCAGGGACTTGCCATGGACGCCCCCGTGTACCAACCGGGGCACCATACCAAGGTGTTTTTCCGCGTTACAAATGTGTCTGGGAATGAGATTGACCTTCAAAAGGATGGAAAATACGTCACCATCCTGTTCGAAGTGCTGGCCAGCCATGCACAGGCCCCCTACCCCGGCGCGTTTTCGGATGAGATGGATTACTCCGGCCTGGGAAAATATAAAGATATTTATCAGCGTGAGATCAGGTATATTGAAAAGAAAACGGAAAACTTAAAGGATCTGGAACGGTCAATTTACGCCAATGTACTGGTGATTCTAACGGTGTTTGTCGCTCTTTTCAGCTTTTTGACCACCAATATATCCCTGCTTTCCGCGAACGCGGATGCCAGCCGCTTTCTGATTTATAATTTTGTCACGCTGGGCTGTATCAGCTTTTTGGCGGCGCTGCTGAACGGAGCAATCAGCTTTGCGAAAAAACAGTGGGCGCTGTGGGCAGCCTCTGTACTTTCCTTCGGAGCGGCAGCTGCCGTTTTCTTCCTGCCTCTCTTATGTCATTGAATACCCTAAGAAAATGCCCCGGTTCTGCCGGGGCATTTTCGCTCAACAAGGAGGAACCAATTATGTATCAAACCATCGGCTTTATCGGCACCGGCAATATGGGCTCCGCCGTGGCCTGCGCGGTGGCCCGGAGCGGACTGGCCGAGACCATTTTGCTGTCCAACCGCACCCCCGCCAAGGCGGAGAAACTGGCGGCGGAGCTGCCAAACAGCGCACGGTCCTCCAATGAGGAGATTGCCCGTTCCGCTCAGCTCATCTTCCTGGGGGTAAAACCCCAGCTGATGGGGCTGGCGCTGTCCCCTCTCAAGCCCATTCTCAGCAGTCGGGAGGACCGCTTTGTACTGGCCACCATGGCCGCCGGTCTGTCCTGTGATCAGATTCAGGACCTGCTGGACTTGGACTGCCCTGTCATCCGCATGATGCCCAATACCCCCGCCGCCATTGGGGCCGGGGTGGTGCAGTACTGCGGTCAGGGGGTGACGGTGGAGGAGTTGGACAGCTTTGCCGCCCTGATCGCCCCCGCCGGCCTGGTGGACCCGGTCCCCGAAAGCCTGATCGACGCGGCCAGCGCCCTGTCCGGCTGCGGCCCCGCCTTCGCCTACCTGTTTCTCGAGGCCCTGTCTGACGGCGGGGTGGCCTGCGGGCTGCCCCGAGATAAGGCCACCGCCTACGCCGCTCAGATGCTGGCCGGCTCCGCCCGAATGGCGCTGGAGAGCGGCGGGCACCCCGGCGCCCTGAAGGACGCCGTCTGTTCCCCAGGGGGCACCACCATCCAGGGGGTCCGGGCCCTGGAGCGCAGCGGCTTCCGGGGGGCCGCCATGGAGGCCGTCATCGCCGCCTATGAGAAGACGCTGAAGCTGCGGTAAAGTTACATAATGTAGGGCAAGGGCTCTGCCCTTGCCTCGTCACGGATATGGAAACCTGTTCAGGCAGGGGCAGAGCCCTTGCCCTACAGGACGAAACGCAGTCAAAACCGTAATATTAAAGGAGAATATAACCATGCGCATTGTAGTAAAGGTAGGCACCTCCACCCTGGCCCACGCCACCGGACGGCTGAACATCCGCCATGTGGAAGAGCTGGTAAAGGTACTGTCCGACCTGAAAAACGCGGGGCACGAGATGATTTTGGTGTCCTCTGGGGCCATCGGCATGGGGGTGGGCAAGCTGAATCTGCCCGGCCGGCCGGCCGACATGCCCACCAAACAGGCCGCCGCCGCCGTGGGCCAGTGCGAGCTGATGTATACTTACGACAAACTGTTTTCTCAGTACAACCACACGGTAGCTCAGATTTTGCTCACCGGCGAGGACGTGGACCACGACGACCGCCGCCGCAACTTTGAAAACACCATGGCCCGGCTGCTGGAGCTGGGGGCGCTGCCCGTCATCAACGAGAACGACACGGTGGCCACCGCCGAGATCAAGGTGGGGGACAACGACACCCTGGGGGCCATCGTGGCCTGCTCGGTGGGGGCCGACCTGCTGGTCCTCCTCAGCGACATCGAGGGGCTGTACACCGCCGACCCCCGGAGGGACCCCGACGCCCGTCTCATCCCCACCGTGGAGGCCGTCACCCCGGAGATTGAGGCCCTGGCCGGCGGCAAGGGCAGCGACCTGGCCACTGGCGGCATGGAGACCAAGCTGCGGGCCGCCAAGATGGTCACCGCCCAGGGCTGCGACATGGTGATTACCAACGGGGAGCACCCGGAGCGGCTCTATGACATCGTCGGGCACAAGGCCGTGGGCACCCGCTTTTTGGGGGTGAGGAAATGAACCGGGAGCAGCTGAAAGATCTGGCCCAGGAGACCCTGGAGATCAGCCGGACCGGGCGCTATCATCTGGGCAATCAGGTAATTTTGTGGGACGCCGCCCGTCCTACCCAGCTTTGGACCAGCCAGGCGCTGGACAAACTGGTGGAAGAGGCCGCGTTCCCGTCGGAAGGCCCCTCCGCCGCCCTGGAGGTCCGGGACGAGGGGACGGTAGACGCCATTTTTCGGCTGTCAGAGGGGGAGACCCTGTGCCCCAAAATTGGAGTGCTCAACTTCGCCTCCGCCAAGAACCCCGGCGGCGGCTTCCTCAATGGCTCAATGGCCCAGGAGGAGTGTTTGGCCTTCTGTTCCAACCTGTACCAGACCCAGACCACCGGCCAGGGGCCCCGGTACTATGAGATCAATCGGGCCAACCGGGACCCGGTGTATACCGACACCATGCTCATTGGAGATGTCACCTTCTTCCGCACTGGGGATTTTTCCTTGACAGAAACCTGTGTCACCTGTCCGGTGATCACCGCCCCCGCCGTCAACATGGGGATTGTGGTCCGCAACGGAGACAGCGCAGACCGGGCCAAACAGGTGATGAAGGGCCGGATGGAAAAAATTCTGGCCCTCTTTGCCCACTGGGGCTGCACCCGGCTGGTACTGGGGGCCTACGGCTGCGGGGTGTTCCGCAACGACCCGGAGGACGTATCCCGGTTTTGGCAAGAGCTGTTGGAGAAAGGCTGGAACCGGCGGTTTGAGCAGATCACCTTCTCTATTCTGGGGCAGCCGGGCAAGGGCGGGAACATCGCCCCCTTCCGCCGCCGGTTTCAGGGGTGCTAGGGGCATATGAAACGATTTGTGAAACGGCTGCGGGAGGGCGACGAGATGCTCAACGTCGCCGCCGTCACCGCGGCGGTGATGTTTCTGCTGGCGGGCCCCTGCTGGCGGCTCTACGTGTGGGCCCTGGACCTGGGGCCCGGCGGCTGGGGCGGGTTGGCCTTGGCGGATACCCAGCTGGCCCGCTCGGTGGCAGACATGGAACAGCTGGACCGCTTTGCCCTTCTGGTCTATGGCACCGCGGACCAGTATCCCCCTATGGAGTACTTTTTTGTGGATGGGGACACCTACTGGGTGTTTCCCCTGGACAGCGGGGAGCAGGTGGCCGGCCGGTTTACCCAGACTTTGGACAACGTCCAGCGGGAGAAGCGGGACGGGATCTATCAGGCGCTCTACCCTGTGGGCGCCTGGAAAGCGTGGAGGCTGACCGATGAAGAGCGGGCGGCTGTGGAGCGGGACGCCCCCGGGCTGTCCACCACGGAATACTTTGTGGACATGGAGGGGCACCACAGGGAGACCGTGACCGAAGCCCGGTTCAAAGGTGGCTTTTGGACCTTCTGCCTTTTGATCGGGCTGATCAGTATGTTTTTCGTCAGCCACCATCAGGGGAGACTGAACCGGAAGGAGGCCGACATCACCCTGCCCCAAAACGATTTGGAACGGTGGTTTGTGGGCACCTACGCCATATGGGGACAGTTTTTTGCCCAATTGGGCCACGGCCCTGCGGGGGTGCGGGACGTGGAGGCCCGCAGGGGGCCCATCCGCATCGGCGGCCAGCCCATGGACGACCAGGGACAGAAATTTACCCGGGAGACCTTGAAAGACAGCTGGGATATCTCCAACATCCAGCAGCTGTATGAGACGGTGGACTACATGTCTGCCGGACCGGGCTTTACAGGCTGCCAGACCCAGGCGGCCCGGGCTTGGCAGCTGTGCCGGTCCATGCAGCTGCTGGGTATGTGCTTTACCGCCGGCTGGTGCAGCCG
The DNA here is from genome assembly GCA_948616425.1 of uncultured Oscillospiraceae bacterium. Lineage (GTDB taxonomy): Bacteria > Bacillota > Clostridia > Oscillospirales > Oscillospiraceae > Lawsonibacter. The sequence continues at coordinate 41,588 of CAPGBJ010000066.1, read as the reverse complement.
GATGGAGATGGTGGGCCGCTCCTGCAAGGTGGGGCGGCTGATGCAGGAGCACTTCCGCTCCTGGGAAGAACTCTGTGAAAGCTTTTTGGAGGGTTACTTCAACTGGCTGAATCGGGACTACGGCATAGATCAGGCCCAGAGCGGCCTGAGAGAGCGCCGGGAGATCTACCAGGAACTCCAGGCCCGGCCCGACAGCCCCTATCGGCTGAGCTGGTACCTCCCCCTGGACCCGGAGGCGCAGCGCCGCAGACAGGCGCAGTTCAGCGCTTTGGAGAAGTGAGCCGGCCGGTCAGTTTCATCCCGAATTGGGAGGGGATCTGATTTGACACTTGCCGACTGGCTGCTCAAATACACACAACATTGGAAGTGATCCTGTTTGAATTACCGTCTTGGTGTTCTGGGCGGCATGGGCCCGCAAGCGACCAATACGTTTTATCAGTTTGTCATCGACCGCACCGACGCCCGGGCGGACCAGGAGCACGTCAATGCCCTGATCCTGTCCGACAGCGGTATGCCCGACCGCACCAGCGCCATCCTGGGCGGAACGAGACAGCGGGAGGAGGTATACCGCAGACTGCTGGATGACGCCAAATTGCTGGAACAGGCCGGGTGCACCTGCATCGCCGTTCCCTGCAACACCTCCCACTACTTTTTGGACCGGGTACAGGAGTATATCGGGATCCCTATCATTCACATGATCCGGGAGACCGCCCGTCTGCTGGCCGGCCAGGGGCTGAAGCGCCCCGGAATTCTAGCTACTGATGGGACTATCCAGACCGGATTATACCAAAAGGAATTTTCCGCCGCCGGAATTGAGGCGGTAATCCCCACCGCGGAGGCCCAAGCCCTGGTGATGTCCCTCATCTACGACGATGTGAAGGCCGGCCGGGACGGCGACCCCCAAAAGTTCGCCGCCATCCACGAGGACTTGCTCTCCCAGGGCTGCGACTGCGGGGTACTGGCCTGTACAGAGCTGTCCGTCTTTGCCGACAGGCACCATCTGCCCCCCTTCTACACCGATGCCATGGCCGTGCTGGCCGAGCGGGCGGTAGAGGCCTGTCACAAACCCCTGCGCCATATTTTTATCAAATAAGAAACCCTGTCCCGCCCCTGCGCCATATTTTTATCAAATAAGAAACCCTGTCCCGCCCCTGCGCCATATTTTTATCAAATAAGAAAACCGGTCCCGCCCCGGCACACTTTTTACCGGCCGGAAGGGGAGGGGGAACTGGGCGCCGTCTGGGCGTTTTGACATGTTTTAAACAAGCCCCAGTCCAAGGTATGTTCCCCCTGGGAGGGTGGGTACAATGTTCTCTAGCCCGACCCAATCGGGCACACCCCTTTTCCCCCGGTCAAAACCACCAACCAAACGAGGTGATTCCATGGACAATACCACGCACCCCCTCAGCGACTATCTCTCTCTCCTGGAGGAGCGCGCCCTTCTGGCCGCGCCGGTCCCAGAGAATCTGGACCGGTCCGCCCCGGTGGCGCTGGTGTCTTATGACTCCCGGGAGGTAGTGCCCGGCACCCTCTTCCTCTGTAAGGGGGCCCATTTTCGGGTGGAATTTTTGAGCATGGCCCGGGACAGAGGGGCAATTGCCTATGTGAGTCAGACCCCCTATCCAGAGGTGGACCTCCCCTGTCTCCAGGTAAACGACATGCGCTTGACCATCGCCCCCCTGGCCGACCGGTTCTACAACCACCCCTCGGGCAGGCTGAAGGTCATCGCCCTGACGGGCACCAAGGGCAAGACCACCACCGCCTACTATTTAAAAGCCATTCTGGATGAGTATATGGCGGAGAAAGGGCGGCCCGAGTGCGGCCTGATCTCCTCCATTGAGACCGTCGACGGGGTGGAGCGGTTTGAGTCCCATCTGACCACCCCGGAACCCCTGGATCTCCAGCGCCACCTGGCCCACGCGGTTCAGTCCGGCATGGAATATCTGGTTATGGAGGCCTCCAGCCAGGCGCTGAAGTACCACCGCTCCCTGTGTACCGACTTTGCCTCCGCCTGCTTTTTGAACATCGGCACCGACCACATCTCCCCCGTGGAGCATCCAAATTTCGAGGACTATTTCGCCTCCAAACTGCGGATTTTTCGCCAGGGCGGCATAAATTGTGTCAATCTGGACTGCGACCACGCCGATCAGGTGCTGGAGGCCGCCCAGGCGGCGGGCGCCCCGCTGTACCGCTTCTCCCGGCACAATCCCGAGGCCGACGTGTACGCCTCGCAGATTCACAAGCGGGGGGGAGACATCCTCTTTCGCGTGCGTACCCGCCGGTACGAGCGAGAGTTCCGGCTGACCATGCCCGGACTGTTCAATGTCGATAACGCCCTGGCCGCCATCGCAGTCTGCGAGGGGCTGCAAATTCCCCAGCGGTGCATCTATGCCGGGCTGGCCAGAGTCCGGGTGCCCGGGCGGATGGAGGTATATTCCAGCGCTGACGGGGTGATCACCGCCATTGTGGATTTCGCCCACAACCGCATGTCCTTTGAAAATCTGTGCCGCTCCGCCCAGGAGGAGTACCCCGGCAGGCGGATTGTCTCTCTCTTCGGCAGCGTGGGGGACAAGGCGCTGGATCGGCGGAAAGATCTGGGGGAGATCGGGGGGCGGTACTCCCATCAGGTGATCCTTACCGAGGACGACAGCGGGGAGGAGGACACCCTGTCCATCTGTAGAGAGATTGCCGCCTATGTGGCCGAGCAGGGCTGCCCCTGCACCATTGAGCTCAACCGAGGAGAGGCCATCCGGCAAGCCGTGCTGAATTGTCGGGAGCCCACCGTCCTGCTCATCGCCGGCAAGGGGGACGAGACCTATCAGAAGCGGGGCCAGGAGTATGTGCAGACCCCCACTGACGGGGAGTACGCCCAGAGCTTTCTTCGGGAGTACGACATGCTCCACCGCCTGGACGGCCCGGGGAAGATTCAGACCCTGCTGTCCCTTCTGCCCGCTCTGAAGCGCCTCCAGCAGAAAACCCTTGTCCTGTGCGGCTCAGAGCTGGAGGCACAGCACATTGGCGTGGACGCGCTGCGGACCTTGGGGATGCAGGTGGTGCTGTGTCCCCCAGAGGACGTGGGAATAGGGGGGGATTACCTGGTCCTTCTGGAGGATTTGGGCCAGCGAACCGCGCTGGAGCGGGTTGACCGCAGACGGTTGGAAGAGCTGATGGAGGCCGGCCAGCTCCCCCAACAGCTGCACGGCGCATTTCGGACCTGCCTTCAAGCCCTGGAGAGGGGCACAGGCGAGGCCGCCATTCTGGACCGCTCCGCCCAGTACGCCCCGCTCCTGTATCTGTTGGAACAGTACACACCGGGGATTGTCGTCACCGCGTGAGGCCTTTATGCAGTCAGGACCGCCCGTAATACGGGCGGTCCTGATTTATCCGTTAAATTTTCCCATTCCCCGGTCAATGCCCTCGTCCAGGATACAGGCAATGGCGTCGGCGGCCCGCTTGACAGCGGCGTCAATGGCCTTTTTGTCCTCCCCCGTGAAGGTTCCAAGCACCCAATCGGCCATATCGTAATCGGGGTGCGGCTTCTCTCCCACCCCCACCCGCAGGCGGGGAAACTGATCTGTTCCCAGGTGCTGGATGATATTTTTTAGTCCGTTGTGTCCCCCGGCGGACCCCTTCGCACGGATTCGCAGCCGCCCCACCGCCAAGGCGGTGTCGTCAGACACCACCAGCACGCGGTCAGCGGGAAGCTTGTAGAAGTCTACCGCCTGTCGCACCGCCTCTCCAGATAGGTTCATGTAGGTGATCGGTTTCATCACCAACACCTTTTTCCCGGAGATCGAGAAAATGTTGGTCAGGGCCCTGAATTTCAGCCGCTGAATGGGTTTGTTCTGCCGCTCGGCCACCTCGTCAGCCACCATAAAGCCCACATTGTGCCGGGTATTCTCATACCGGTCCCCGGGATTGCCCAGGCAGACCAGCAGCCAGCTGACGCCGCCCGCGTCCTTCTGAAAAAACATGGTCATTTCCTCACAGAATTTTTGCCGCCCGCACAGGGCGGAATGATTTAAAATCAGTTTTTGGAGCGGCAAAGCCGCTCCAAAAACACTTCTCAGTCACAATATCGCTCCAGGGGGTGTCTCCAAACGTGAGGTCGCTCCCTTTTCAATCAGAGGAACAGCGGGGAGACGGAGGTCTCCATGTAGATATGGCTGATGGCCTCGGCAAAGAGATGGGCCACCGAGATGTAGCGGATCTTATCGCAGTGAACCCCCGGCTTGGCGGGGATTGTGTTCAGGAAGACCACTTCGTCCAACACGCTGTCCTGGATGCGCTGGATGGCGGGGCCGGAGAGCACACCGTGGGAGGCGCAGGCTGTGACATCTTTGGCGCCGCCAATCTCCACCAGGGCCTTGGCCGCATGGCACAGGGACCCGCCGGTGTCCACCATGTCGTCCAGCAGGATCACCCGCTTGTCCTTCACATCGCCGATGATGTTCATCACCTCGGAGGAGTTGGCCTTCTGCCGGCGCTTGTCCACAATGGCCAGGGGCATGTTCAGCTTTTGGGCGAAGGCCCGGGCCCGGGCCACAGAGCCCACATCGGGTGAAACCACCATGGTGTTCTCCCGCTCATCCTTAAACTTGCGGTTGAAGTAGTCCACAAAGATGGGGGAGCCCAGCAAGTTGTCCACCGGAATATCAAAAAAGCCCTGGATCTGGTTGGCGTGCAGGTCCATGGTCAGCACCCGGTCGGCCCCGGCCGTGGTGATCAGGTTGGCCACCAGCTTGGCGGAGATGGGGTCTCTGGGTTTGGTCTTTCGATCCTGGCGCGCGTAGCCAAAGTAGGGGATCACCGCAGTGATCCGGCCGGCAGAGGCCCGTTTTAGCGCGTCGACCATAATGAGCAGTTCCATCAGCGCGTCGTTTACTGTGCCGGCTTTCTCGTCCTTGGCAAAGGAACAGGTGGACTGCACAACAAAGACGTCTGACCCACGGACCGTCTCGTAGATGGAGGCGAAATTTTCGCCGTCAGAGAAGGAGCCCACCTCTGAATTGCCCAGCGGGATGCCCAGTTCCTTGCAGATGTCCTTGGCCAGTGCGGGATTCGAGTTGCCTGTGATGATTTTAATGTCCTTCCCATGTGCAATCATTTACAATATCCTCCCATTTTTTTGTGCCGGCTGTGCCGGTTGCCTCTCATTTCCCGGTTGCAGAGTATCCATCTCTCCCATCTTCTCCTATGGAGACATGCAGAGGGGTGGCAGATGTAACCGCATGGGGCGGCGCAAGGCCGCTTCTTGTCCGCCCGCTGATTCTACTTTTTGCCTCTCAGACGCCGATTCTCAGCGGCCCAGCCCTCCTTGACCTCCTGACGGGCACGGCCCACAGCCAAGGCGTCCTCCGGTATGTCCTGGGTCACCGTGGTGGCGGCGGCGATAAAGGCCCCGTCGCCCACAGTCACCGGTGGGACAAAGTTGGTGTTGCATCCCACAAATACGCCGCTGCCGATGGTGGTGCGGTGCTTTTTAAAGCCGTCGTAATTACAGGTGATGGTACCGCAGCCGAAATTGCAGTCGTCCCCCACGTCGCTGTCCCCCACATAGGTCAGGTGGGCCATCTTGGTACCCCGGCCCAGGTTGCAGTTTTTCAACTGGACGAAGGCGCCGATTTTAGAGCCCGCCCCCACCACACAGTGGGGCCGAATATGGGTGTAGGGGCCGATTTGACAGCCCCCCTCGATGGTACTCTCTTCACATTGGGAGGCGTTGATGGTGCAGCCGTCTCCCACCGCGCAGTCGGTCAGCATCACCTGGGGGCCAATGAGACAGTTTGCCCCGATCACCGTCTTCCCCCGAAGAATGGTGCCGGGGAGAAGCAGGGTGCCCGCCCCTACGGTGACTTCGTCTTCCACGTACACGGCGGCGGGGTCCATCATCAGCACGCCGGCCTCCAGCAGCTGTTCCCGCTTGGCCTGCAGCGGAGCGGAATAGTCGTTCATAACCTTCCTCCTATCTGAGGTGTTTCTCTTCTTCCCAGGTATTATAACATATAATTTTACATTTTGCCACTATTGATTAATTTTTTTAAATAAAGGCAAGAACTACCGATTTTAGTCGAAACAATTGGGAAAACCGCAAAAACCGCCCATCCCAGTCCGGGACAGGCGGCCATTTGTCTTTATTTACACAGCGGACAGCATGGGGCGCACGCCAAGCCGCTCCCGCAGACGGGAGGGCCGGCAGATCCGGGATATCTCCAGCCCGGCGCAGACGGTGTCTACCAAATCTACCATCCACGCCTCCAGCGACCGGGGCAGAGCGCCCCCCAGAGGCCACATGTGGGAGAGAATGATGTTTTTTTCTTTGGGCGTCAAGGTGGTCAGGGCGGCGGCGTTCCGGGCGGCAAAACGCGGGTGGTCGAAGCACTGGTTGCCCGGATGAGCGGACTTGTCCTTGGAGTCGTAGAGGTACAGGTCGTGAAGCAGCGCCCCCCGGACGGCGGCGCGCACATCCATATGGAGCATCCGGGCCACCCGATAGGTGCTGAAGGCCACAAACAGGGAGTGGTCCAGGGTGGTCACCGGGCCGTGGTGCTTCCACCGGCCCATCATCCGCACCTGGTCGGAGTCCAGCAGCTCCCGGGTCAGGTCGATAAACTCCCGCTCCCGCAGCTTACGGCTTAAATAGCTCATTGGAATCAGTCCTTTCGTCGTGATCGCGGAGGGTCCCCCGCGCAGTTCATTCTGACCCCATCATACACTATCTTCAGGAAAATGTCATCTGAGAAATTTTTACAATTTTACCGGGTCTGTCCCGCACCTTTTATCACAAATTTGAAGGAACACAGCTCTTTAAGGCCCAGAGGTCCCCTTGCGTGCAACTTTTGAGTGGAAATGCCCATTTCGCAGCCCAGGCCGAATTCCCCGCCGTCGGTAAAGCGGGTGGAGGCGTTCCAGTAGACGGCGGCGCTGTCCACCTGGCGCAAAAAGGCCTGGGCGGTCCGCTCGTCGCCGGTGACAATGGCCTCCGAGTGGCCGGTGGAGTGGGCGGCGATATGGCCGACGGCCGCCTCCAGGCCGTCTACCACCTTGACGGCCAGGATATAGTCCAGAAACTCGGTGTCGAAGTCCTCCGGTCCGGCGGGCACGCCGGCGATGACAGCGGCGGCGCCGGCGTCCAGACGCAGCTCCACCGGGTGGCCAAACCGGTTGTGCTCCAGCCGGTCCCTCAGCTTGGGCAGGAACTCCCCGGCCACCTCCCGGTGGACCAGACAGACTTCGGCGGCGTTGCACACACTGGGCCGGGAGCACTTGGCATTTTCGATGAGGTCCAGGGCCATATCCAGGTTGGCCCATTTGTCCACATAGATGTGGCAGATACCGGTCCCCGTCTCCAGCACGGGAACGGCGGCGCTGTCCACACAGGCCCGGATGAGCCCCGCCCCGCCCCGGGGGATGAGCAGGTCCACCAGTCCCCGGGCGGCCATCAGCTCGTTGGCCGAGGCCCGGGAGGTGTCCTCCACCAGCTGGAGGACATCGGGGGACAGGTCGGCAGCGGCGAGCCCCTCCTTCAGCGCCGTCACAATGGCGGCGGCGGAGCGATGGGCCTCCTTGCCCCCCCGGAGCACACAGGCGGACCCCGCCTTCAGCGCCAGCGCGGCGGCGTCGGAGGTGACGTTGGGCCGGCTCTCGTAGATGATGGCGATGACCCCCATGGGCACCGCCGTCTTCTCAATAACCAGCCCATTGGGCCGCTCCACCCGGCTGAGGACAGCCCCTACAGGGTCGGGGAGGGCGGCCACCTCCCGCAGTCCCGCGGCCATGCCGGAGATGCGCTCCGGGTTCAGCGCCAGGCGGTCCAGCATCACGTCGGAGATGGTTCCCCTCGCCCCCTCCAGGTCCAGTGTGTTGGCCGCCAAAATGTCTTCACAGTGCGCCTCCAGAGCGTCAGCCATGGCCAGCAGCGCCCGGTTTTTGGTCTGGGTGTCCGCCGCGGCTATACTCCCCTTGGCGGTCTTTGCCTTTTGCAGCAGTTCCTGTGTTGTCATAGTTGTCACCTCAAATTTCCACATGGGAGCGGATATAATCCGCCCGCGAAAGGGCCGATGGTTCGGAACTGGACGGATAACATCCGCCCCCTTGTCCTCAGTGCGGCCACACCAGGCTTGCCGCGCACAGGACCAGAGAGAGGGCCATGGCGATATCCACCGCCCGGCGGTGGCTGGAAAAGAGCTTTTGCAGAGAGGCCCCGGCAAAAAGCCACACCAGATTGCACACCGGACCGGTGAAGGGCAGAAACAGTCCCACCGGCAGCAGGGCCCACAGCGACCGGGTGTAGGGCAGCACATAGCCGCTCAGAGCGGTCACGCAGAAGATGATTACCTTCACATTGGTCAGCTGAACCAGCAGTCCGTTGAGAAACGTGGGGGACGCCGGGTCGTGGTCCGCGTCCGCGCCGCTGGAGCGGACCATATGCCAGGCCATCCACAGCAGGTAGGCGGCCCCCACCCAGGACAGCGCCCCCACATACTGGTCCAGGGCTGCTCCCAGCAGCCAGGTCACGGCCACCGCCCCCATGGCGTCCAGAAAAAAGCCGCAGAACAGTCCCCGCCACTGCCTCAGCGCGGGTCCGCGGCCATACCGCAGCGCCGCACCCAGGGAACAGAGATTGGCCGGGCCCGGGGTGATGCCCCCCACAAAGCAGTAGAGCAAAAAGCTGGGAATCAGCGAAATTGGCACGACAACATCTTCCTTTCTCCCATGGCGCCGCCTCAAATGGCGGGGGGCGGCATACCGGCTGGTCCATTCTCTCTGCCCCGAACCGCCAGGCTGTCCCCTGTAAATCGGCGGCAGGGGACATGGCTCCACGAAAAATGTCAGAGCGATTCCTCCCGCGCCTGTGGGAGACATTGTACCACACCAGCGGCCAGAATGACAAGGGCAATTGCCCTGGCGGGCCAAGGCGGGGGCCCTTCACGGCCTGGGCGGGCCGCTATTTGCCCAACCTCTCCAGCCGCCTCAGCAGCCCCTGGGCCGCCACCCCGGTAAACAGTCCGGCAAGGACGGCAGCGATCACGAGGTAGGGGAGGTAGGCCATCACCGCCCAGGAGCGCAGGACTGCGGCGGCGGCCAGCAGCTGCCCCATATTATGAAAAATTGCGGCCGCGGGGCTGACCAGCCAGATCTGCTCCCGGGTAAACAGCTTTTGCAAAAGGCACAGGATACACCAGCTCAGCAGTCCCCCCGCCGCGCTGTAGATGAGGGTCATCATCTGGCCGGAGAATACCGCCCCCAGAAACACCCGTCCCGACAGCACCAGCAGGGCGTCCCCCGGGCCCAGGGCAAACACCGCGTAGACGGTGACGATATTGGCCAGCCCCAGTTTCACGCCGGGCACCGCGGTCAGCGCGGGAATCTGGGCCTCCGCCATAAAGATGGTCAGGGCAATGGCGGTGAGCAGAGCCAGCCGGGTGATCCGCCCCGCCCCTTTAGCCGGCCCCGCCATCCAGCTCACCTCCGCCCCCCACAATCTCAACCATCAGCCTGTGCGGCAGGCAGACAATGGGGACAGCGCCATCGGAAATCCAGCCCTGATTGACGCAGACTTGATCGGGGCAGTCGGCGGCCGACACCCGGACACGGCCCCGCTCCACCTGCAGCGTGTTGCTCCCCCGCTCATCCTCCAAGGTGAGGGTGCGCGGCTGGTCCAATTGGCTCAGGTCGATTTCCTCCAGCAGGACTCCGTCCCGGGTGACGCGGACAGCAGGGGAGGGGAGACCCGTGTCTCGGAACAGAAGGGCGGCCACGGAGAGAGCCACAGCCGCCAGCAGCAGGAATAACATCGCCTTGGTCCTCATTCCAACACCACTACCTCCCGTGCCTCGTATCCCTCCGCCAGGGAAAAGCGGCCCTCCAGCCCGGCGGTACAGTAAATCTCTCCGTTCTCCGCCACAAAAATGGCCTCGAATTCCAACTCAGGGTGGTCCCGCCAGAATTGGGCGCCCTCGTCCAGCCCCATAACGAACAGGGCGGTGGACAGACCGTCGCACACCAGGGCGGAGGGGGACACCACCGTCACCGAGGCCAGTCCAGCCCGGGCGGGCGCGGCAGTTCTGGGGTCCAGGATGTGCCAGTATATGGCTCCATCCTGCTCAAAATACCGCTGATAGCCCCCGGAAGTGCCCATGGCCATGTCCTCCAGCTCCACCACGGCGAAGTAGGTCCCCGGCTGGGCCGGGTCCACCACCCCGATGCGCCAGGGCTGGCCCCCCGGTTTCGCGCCTACCGCCACAATCGTGCTCTGGCCCAGGTCCAGCAGGGCGGAGGAGATGTCGCTGTCCCGGACCTCTCGGGCCAGAATATCCCCGGCGCAGCCCTTGGCCACCGCCCCCAGGTCCAGTTCCATGCCGTCAGGGAGGGCAACCGCGTCCCCCTCCAGCTGGACGGCGGCATAGTCGATGTCCGCGGCCAGCGCCGCCAGCTCCTCCTTCGAGGGCACCCGGTGTTCCCCAACGGTGAAGCCCCAGGCCTTCACCGCCGGGTAGGCGGTGATATCCAGGGCCCCCTCCGTCACCCGGCACAGCTCCAATGCCTGGGACAGCAGCTGGGCGGTCCCAGGGGCCACCTCCACCGGCGCCCCCGACCCCCGGTTGATTCGGGCAATGTCACTGTCCTCTCCGGTGACGGACAGCGCGCTGTCCAGCGCGCTGATCTGGGCGGTCAAAGTCTCGTATACCGCCGCAGTTTTGTCACTGTCCTGGCCGTAGAGGGTGATATCCATCACCGTATCCATGGCAAAGGTGGTGAACTTCACCGGTTCCGCCGCCCGCTTGCAGCCTGACAGGAGGGCGGCGCACACCAGCAGGGCACACGCAATTCGCTTCCTCACAAAATCTCCTTATACATGGCGGCGGCGTCCGCCTTGCCCACGTTGTCCGCCACCACCAGCACCTCTACCTTCACGGTATTGGCCCCAAACCTCAACTCCAGTCGGTCGCCCACTTTCACGTCGTAGCTGGCCTTCACAGGCCGGCCGTTGGCGCAGACCCGGGCGTTGTCGCAGGCCTCGTTGGCCACAGTGCGCCGCTTGATCAGCCGAGACACTTTTAACCATTTGTCCAGCCTCATTCGGTGGTCTCCTTTCCTCACTCTTTGAAAAACGAAGAGGCGCCGCCCCGCGGCGCCCCCTCTTCCTTGCGCATCATCAATTCAATTACCGGGCAACCGCGTCCTTCAGCGCCTTGCCAGCCTTGAACACCGGGGCCTTGGAGGCGGGAATGGGAATGGGTTCTTTGGTCTGGGGGTTGCGGCCCATGCGCTCAGCCCGGGTCTTCACCTCAAAGGAGCCAAAGCCCACCAGCTGGACCTTCTCCCCCCTGCGCAGGGACTCGGTAATCACGTCAATGGCAGCAGTCACGGCGGACTCGGCGTCCTTCTTGGACAGCTCAGCCTGCTCGGCCACCGCCGCAATCAGTTCGGTCTTGTTCATGTTTTCTCCTCCTGTGCATTGTTTCTGGCAGCAAAATGTCCAGCTGCCGATATTATACTTAAAAGCCCGAATGCTGGGCCTCCAAGTCAAGTTAAGCGGGCCTCGTCCTCCTTGGCCCGCTGCCAAAGGGCCTCCAGCGCCGGCACGTCCAAGGCCTGCAGCGGCCTGTCAGCCAAGGCCTCTACCCGCCGGAAGCGGCGGATGAACTTCTCGCAGGTCCCCTGAAGGGAGGCCTCCCCATCCACGCCGGCAAAATGGCCCACCTTGACGGCCGCAAAGAGCAGATCGCCCAGTTCCTCCTCCACATTGGAGTTCTCCTGGACGGCCGTCTTCAGCTCCTCCAACTCCTCAGACAGCTTGTCCAGCGCGGGCGCCACGCCCTCCCAGTCGAACCCTACCTTGGCCGCCTTACTCTGGAGCTTAGCGGCCCTGGTCAGGGCGGGCAGCGCCCGGGCCACGCCGTCTAGGGCGTCGCCGGTGGTCCTCTGCCCCTTCTCCGTCCGCTTTTGGGCGTCCCAGGCGGACAGCGCCCCCTCCGGGTCTGAGGCCTCCGCCGTCCCGAAGACATGGGGGTGACGGTAGATCAATTTCTTACAGATCCCATCCACCACGTCGTCAAAGGTAAACCCACCCGACTCCTGGGCTATGCGGGCGTGAAAGACCACCTGGAGCAGTACGTCGCCCAGCTCCTCCCTCAGGTTGTCCATGTCCACGCGGTCGATGGCGTCCGCAGCCTCATACGCCTCCTCCAGCATATTGGCGCGGATGGACTGGTGGGTCTGGACCTGATCCCAGGGGCAGCCGTCCGGGGCGCGCAGCCGCGCCATGATATTCAGCAGGTCTTTCACGGTATAGTTTTCCGCCATTTGAGAATTTACCACAATTTATCTCCCTTATCAAGTCTTTTTCTCATCTTTTTGCCTTGACAGAAAAAATTTTCTCTCTCTGTTTCCTAATATACCCCATATTCTGGAAAATATTGTTACAGCCCCAGCAGTCTGGCAATCCGCTCCCCCTTGGGCATCAGAGACAGATCCTCTCGGGTGATGGCCCGCAAAACAACGACCAAAACCAAGTAGATCACCACAGCGACGCCAATGGCCCCCAGTGTGGCCAGGGCGCTGCCCACCCGGCTCAGCCCCAGCACCTGCTGCGCCGCCTGGTCAATGGCGCACAGCCTCCCGCCCAGCCCCCCGGGCGTTCCGCCGGAGGAGAGCGCGGCATTTAGGCTTCCCTCACCCAGGGACAAGAATAGCTTTGCGCTCAGACCGTACACCGCCCAGGCCCCCGCACCCATCACGGCGGAGGCCGCCGCCGGCTTGGCAAAGACATCCAGATATCGGGGGCGGCGGGGGATCACCCGGGAAATCAGCACCAGATCCAGCAGCAGACACAAGCTGAAGCACAGAATATTACCCACGGGGGCGCCGTAGATCCCCACCTTGGGCATGGCCACCACATGGTAGTTTGCAAAGATCTTGACGCCGCCGCCCAGCACCATGACCAGCACAGGCAGGTTGACGAAACCGTGGGCCTGCAACACGGAATTACACACCATCATCATGCACACAAAGGTGGTGGCCAGCCCCAGGGTAGACAGCAGGGGACCGGCGACCTCCTGCTCCAGGGCAGGGTAGAGCAGCCCCATGATGGGCTTGCCCATGACGAACAATCCCACCCCCATGGGGCAAACCAGCAGCGCAGTGATCCGCAGGGCGGAGCCGGATACCCGGGCGGCCCCCCGGCGGTCCCGGCGGGCCAGGGCCCCGGAGACCGCGGGGATCACCGAGGCGGTGATGGCCGCCATCAAGGAGATCGGCAGGTTATAGATGTTCAGCGCGCCGCCGTAGTTGCCGTACAGCGCACGGCTGATCGACTCCAACAGGGTGTAGAGCTCCTGGGCCGCGGGCTGGACCGCCAGCTGCCCGTCCACCTGGGCGGTCAGGGCGGCCATGGTGGCGGGGGCCCCGGCTTCCAGCCCCTCCTTCCAGGCGGCAACCGCCCTTTCCAGGGGGGCGAAGTCCACAAAATCGGTGTAGAGGGCCCAACAGGCGGGGTCCTCCAGCAGCACCCGCTGCAGCTGGCCCTGGACCAGGGAGGAGTCAATTACTGTCACAATGCCCACCATGGAGGAGCTCAAGGTGATGGGGATGGCGATGCGCAGGATGTCCCTGACAATGTCCCCCGCGCGGTCGGGCACATCCCGGGCCAGGCGCGGTTCCCGGGTCCGGGCCACCATATAGTCGATCACCATATAGACCAGCGCGGCCACGGTGCCCACCGTCACCCCGGTGATGGCGCCGGCGGCGGCCACCTCCGGGGGCTGTCCCGCCGAGATGAGCCACCAGGCCAGAGACAGTCCGATGACCAATTTGCACAGCGCCTCGATGATTTGAGACACGGAGGTCGGGGTCATGTTCAAGTGCCCCTGGCTGTATCCCCTTAGGGCGGCCAGACAGCCCACGCACACCACGGCCGGGGCCAGGGCCTGGATACCGGGGGCGGCCTTGGTGTCGTGCATCATACCGGCCAGGGCGTCCGCCTGAAAGAACATCACCAGAAAAGACACCGCGCCCAGCGCCAGGAACATGATGAGAGAGAGCTGAAAGGTGCGCCGGACCTGACAGCGCCGCCCCTGGGCGTTGGCCTCGCTGACCAGCTTGGACACCGCCACCGGCAGCCCTGCGGTGGAGATGGACAGCAGGACCGCGTAGATATTGTAGGCGTTGGTAAAATCGGTATTCCCCTGGGCCCCGATAATATTGACCAGAGGGATCTTGTAAAACATACCGATCAGCTTGACCACTAAGATACCCGCCGCCAGAATGGCCGCCCCGCCAAAAAAGGTATTTTGTTTTTGTCCAACCCTCCGGCGGGAGGGCGCTTCACGTCGGGCCATAGGCAGCCTCCTAAATTAGCGCATCCGCAGTTTTTCCCCGAAGATATGGGGCAGGGCGTAGCCCTTCACCTCAGCCCGAATTTTTTCCAGGTCCAGGGTGAGGAATGTCCCATTCTCATATATGATTTTTCCCCGGGCCATATTCATCACCACATTGGAGGGGGCGGCGGAATAGACCAGGTCCTCCATCACGTCGTGACAGGGGAAGAGGTTGGGGGCGGTGAAGTCCAGCAAAATCAGGTCGGCGATCTTACCGGGGGCAATCACCCCCGTGTCCCGCCCCAGGGCCCGCGCCCCGTTGACGGTGGCCATGGCCAGCAGATCGGAGGCCTGAAGCTGGCCTTGCTCCTCTCCAAAGTTCCAATTTTGGGTCAGGGCGGCCACCTTCATCTCCTCGAACAGGTTGCTGCTGTTGTTGGAGGCCACCCCGTCAGTGCCCAGGGCCACGCTCATTCCTCTGTCCCGCAGGAAAAACAGGGGCGCCACCCCGGACATCAGCTTCAGGTTAGACACCGGGTTGTGGACGGCGGTGACCCCCCGCCCCGCCAGCAGCTGCGCGTCCCCGCCCGACAGGTAGATACAGTGGGCGGCAATGCCGCCGTTGCGCCACACGCCGTACCGGTCCAGCAGGGCGGCGGGCGTCGCGCCATATTTGTCAACGCACTTCTCATGCTCCAACTGGGTTTCGGACACGTGGACGTGCGCGCGCAGTCCGTGCTTCTGGGCAAAATCCGCCACCCACTCCCACACCGGGGGACAGGAGGTGTACTCCGCGTGGATCGAGGCGTCAATCAGGATCTGCCCGTCCCCCGCCCCGTGCCAGTTCTCATAGAGACGGACGTGATTTCCACAGTCGCTGCACTTGTCTGGGGAGAAGTCGGCCGGGTCGCCGAAATATACCGCCCCACAGCCCAGGTTTGCGGAAATGCCCGCTTCCAAAACCGCCTTGGCGACGGTCTCGGTGTTCATATACATGTCGGCAATACAGGTGATGCCCGAGGCGATCATCTCGGCCAGTCCCAGGGCCGCCCCGGCGGCTACACACCGGTCATCCAGCTTGGCCTCGGCGGGGAAGATGTAGTCGTTGAGCCAGTGCTGAAGGTCGCAGCCCCCGCCATAGCCCCGCAAGAGGGTCATGGGCACATGGGTGTGGGCATTGACAAAGCCGGGCATCATCACCTTTCCGGTGCAGTCAATCACCCGGTCAAACTCCCCGGCCGGGCGCTGTGTCCCCACCGAAATAATCTTCGTCCCCTCCACCGCCACAAAGGCGTCCTGCACCGCCGGGTTAGCCGGGTCCATGGTTATGGCGGTGACGTTGGTAAATAGAATTGGCATTTCAAGTCTCCTTAATAAACTTTGTAGGGGCGCCCCGGGAAGCGCCCGCAGACAGTCCCCTGGCCCGGACGGCCGCGCCGCGCCCCCAAAAATCACATTCTTTCCAGACAGGCCCTGACCAGACCGGAGAACTTCTCCCTGGCCGCAGCCGCGGCGTCCAGCACCTCCTGTTCAGACAGGGGCTGATCCAAAATGCCGGCGGCCATGTTGGACAGCAGGGTCAGCCCCAGCACCTCCATGCCGCAGTGACCGGCCACGATCACCTCTGGGGCGGTGGACATCCCCACAGCGTCGCCCCCCAGGGCGCGGACGGCGCGAATCTCCGCCGGCGTCTCGTACTGGGGCCCGTAGCAGTAGAAGTAGACCCCCTCCCGCAGGGGGATGCCCCGCTCCTGGGCAATCTGGCGGGCCAGCGCCTGGAGGCGCGGGGTATACAGGTGGGAGGCGTCGGGGAAACGGACCCCGAACTCAGGCAGATTCTCCCCCCGGAGCGGGGACTCAGAGAACATCTTGATCTGGTCGGTGATGAGCATCAGATCACCCGCCCGCCACTGGGTGTTGACGCACCCGGCCGCGTTGGTGACGATCAGCGTGCCGCACCCCAGAAGGCGCAGCACCCGGACGGCATAGGACACCTCCTCATAGGAGTAGCCCTCGTAGTGGTGCATCCGTCCCTGCATCACAGCCACCCGCTTGCCCTCCAGCAGACCAAAGACCAGCCGGCCCTTGTGTCCGGGCGCGGTGGAGACTTTAAAGCTGGGAATATCACGGTAGTCTATGGCGATGGCCTCTTCTACCTCGTCGCCCAAATAGCCCAGACCGGAGCCCAGGACCATGGCCACATCGGGGACAAAGTCCCCCAGACGGCGGCGGATGGCCCGGGCGCTGGCCTGGTACTGCTCTCTTGTGTAGTCCATAGCTTCCCCCTTACAGCTGTCTGCCGCAGGCACGGCAGAATTTGTCGCCCCTCCCGCAGGGCGCCCCGCAGTCCGGGCAGGTCTGCGCCTGCCGCAGATCAGAGATGCGGCCCTTCAGTTCGGCAATCTTAGCGTTCTTCTCGTCCGCCTGGTTCAAAAGCGTGGTGACCTGCTCCGGGTCTGACGCCTGGCCCCGGTGGGTGTCGTACATCACCTGGCCCAACTGGCGCAGCAGATCGTTGTATTCCCCATTCAGATCAAAGAGCTGGACATTCAGCTTGGCCACATCTACCATCTGTCCCGCCTTTTTGCCCGCAGCCCGGGCTCCGTCCGCCGCAGCGTCAGCGGCATAGTTGGCTGTCCCTCTCACCCGCTCCAGCAGGGCTTTTACCTTGTCATCCATACCAATATTCCTCCATTTTAAAATATAGTGGCTATATTTTACACCAATCATCCACAGATTGCAACCGTACCGCGGTTACATTTCGGTCTCCCTTACAAACGGGACAAAATTCCTTGTGTTTTATCAAAAAGAATAGTATAATGTATAGGTTAAAATAGGGCTTGTTTGAAAATGTCAAAACGCCCAAACGGCAAATCTTTTGCCCTCATACTGCCCAATTTTTCTTGAAATCCACCCAGGATTCCGGGGAAAAATTGCGTTTGTCTGAGGGTAAAGTCTCTCGCCGTTGGGCATAGTTCCATGTTTCAAACGGCGCCGAGTGCCCTTTGGAGGTTTTTATGGAACGCACCACCCTGATTTCCCCCGCCGAGATCGAACAGCAGCTCTCCCACTGCCAGGCGGTGGCCGAGCTGACCGCCCAGTGGCCGGACCGGCCCCTGGCCTTTGTAGACACCTACGGTTGTCAGCAGAATGAGGCCGACTCGGAGCGCATCCGGGGCTTTTTGGCAAAAATGGGTTTCGGCTTCACTGCCAGCGAGGAAGAGGCCCGGATCATCGTCATCAACACCTGCGCCATTCGGGAGCACGCCGAGCAGCGGGTCTTCGGCAATGTGGGCGCCCTGGTCCACGTGAAGCGCCGGCACCCGGACACCCTCATCTGCCTGTGCGGCTGCATGGCCCAGCAGCCCCATGTGGCAAAGAAAATACGGGAGTCCTATCGCCATGTAGACCTGGTTTTTGGGCCTCACGCCCTTTGGCGCTTCCCGGAGATGGTCCACACCCTGCTCACCCAGCGGGGGCGGGCCTTCTCGGTGGACGACGAGGCCGGCTCCATCGCCGAGGGCATCCCGGTGGTACGGCAGGACCGGATCAAGGCCTGGGTGTCTATCATGTACGGCTGCAACAACTTCTGCTCCTACTGCATTGTCCCCTATGTCCGGGGGAGAGAACGCTCTCGAAAGCCGGAGGATATCTTGGCCGAGGTGGCCCAGCTGGCAGACGAGGGGTACCGGGACATCACCCTTCTGGGCCAGAACGTCAACTCCTACGGGAAGGATCTGGCCGAGCCCATCGACTTTGCCGATCTGCTGGAGCGGGTAAACGCCATCCCGGGGGACTTCCTCATCCGGTTTATGACCTCCCACCCCAAGGACGCCACCCAGAAGCTCTTTGAGACCATGGCCCGGTGTGAAAAGGTGGCCCCGGTACTCCACCTGCCCTTCCAGGCGGGGAACGACCGGGTGCTCAAGGTGATGAACCGCCGGCACACCCGGGAGCAGTATCTGGAAAAAATAAAGGCCCTCAAGGCTCTGATCCCCGATATCGTCCTAACCTCCGACGTGATTGTGGGCTTCCCCGGGGAGACGGCGGAGGAATTTGAGGACACTCTCCGGGTGCTGGAGGAAGTGCGGTTCGACGCCCTGTTTACCTTTATTTTCTCCCCCCGCCAGGGCACCCCGGCGGCGGAGATGGACGACCCCATGCCCCGGGAGGAGAAGCTGGCCAATTTCAACCGCCTCACCGTCCTTCAGGACCAGATTTCCGAGGAGAAGCACGCCGCCTATGTGGGCAAAACGGTGCGCTGTCTGCTGGACGGCCTCAGTGACGACGAGCGGTACGACCTCACCGCCCGCACCCCCGGCAACCGTCTGGTCCGGGTGGTGGGGGACAAGGCCGCCCTGGGCCAGTTTAGGGACGTGAAGATCACCGGGGCCAACAAGTGGTCGCTCTTCGGGGAATTGATATAATTCCCATCCCCCGCAGGCGAAAAGAGAGAGAAAGAAGGTACTCCCATGCCGGAAATCACCCCCATGATGCAGCAATATCTGGACATCAAGGCCCAGAACCCGGATTCCATCCTGTTTTTCCGGCTGGGGGACTTCTATGAGATGTTCAACGACGACGCCAAGCTGGTGTCCAAGGAGCTGGACCTGACCCTGACCACCCGGGACCGGAACAAGCCGCCGGACCAGCGCACCCCCATGTGCGGGGTGCCCTACCACTCCGCTGACAGCTACATCGCCCGGCTGATCGCCAAGGGCTATAAAATCGCCATCTGTGAGCAGACCGAGGACCCGGCTCAGGCCAAGGGGCTGGTGGACCGGGACATCATCCGGGTGGTGACGCCGGGGACGGTAATCGCCTCCTCCATGCTGGAGGACAGCAAAAACAACTACATCTGCGCCATCTACGCCGACTCCGCCGCCTGCGGCCTGTGCCTGTGCGACATCTCCACCGGCGAGGTGTACGCCTCCTCCTTCCCCGCCGGGGCGGAAGGGCTGGGCCACCTGCAAAACGAGTTGGCCCGGTTCCATCCCGCCGAGGCGGTGCTGTCCTCGGGGGCCTGCAACGCAGACGGGCTGGCAGACTTCCTCAAGGGGCGGCTGAACTGCCTGTGTGAAAACGGCGGCGAGGCCCGGTTCCGCCTGGGGGCGGCCCGGCCCTTGGCGGAGAAGCAGTTCAAGACCGGCCTACAGGATATCCCGGCCCAGGATGAAGCCGCCATCCAGGCCGCAGGAGGGCTGCTGGCCTACCTGTATGAGACCCAAAAGACCGACTTAAGCCACATTTCCACCCTCACCTATTACACCGCGGGCCAGTTTATGGAGCTGGACCTCACCGCCCGGCAGACCCTGGAGCTCACCGCCACCATGCGGGGCAAGGAGAAGCGGGGCTCCCTGCTGTGGGTGCTGGACAAGACCAAGACCGCCATGGGGGGCCGGCTCCTCCGGGGCTGGATGGAGCGGCCCCTGCTCTCCCCGGCCCGGATCGCCCGGCGGCAGCAGGGAGTGGCCGACCTGGTGGAAGACACCATCACCCGGGAGGAGCTGGCTTTGATCCTCCGGGAGGTCACCGACCTGGAGCGGCTGGCTGGCCGGGTGGTCTACGGCTCCGCCGGCTCCCGGGACCTGGCCGCCCTGTCCGCCGGGCTGGGACGGCTGCCCCACATCCGGGAGCTGCTCAGCCACTGTCCCTCCCCCCTCCTCCAGGAGCTGCTGGGACAGCTGGACGACCTACCCCAGCTGCGTCAGCTGCTGGACGGCGCCCTCCGGGACGAGGACGAAAAGCCCCTGCCCTTCTCGGTGCGGGAGGGGGGCTTCATCCGCCCGGGGTACAGCTCCAAGGTGGACGAGCTGCGGGACTTGCTCACCAACGCCAACGGCCACATCATTGATATGGAGGTCAAAACCAAGGAACAGACCGGCATCAAAAATATGAAAATCACCTCTAACAAGGTGTTTGGATACTACATCGAGGTGGCCAAGTCCCAGACAGGGCTGGTGCCCGACCACTGGACCCGAAAGCAGACCACGGTGAACGCCGAGCGGTATATCTCCCCTGAGCTGAAGGAGCTGGAGCACGCCATCCTCTCCGCCCAGGACCAGGTCACCGCCCTGGAGTACCAGCTGTTCTGCGAACTGAAACAGGCGGTGTGCGCCCAGGTGGACCAGATCCAGAGGACCGCCGCCGCCCTGGCCCAGGTGGACGTCCTCCAGTCCTTTGCCGCGGTGGCCGCCGCCAGCGGCTACTGTATGCCCCAGGTGGACAATTCCGACGCCCTCACCATTGTGGAGGGCCGCCACCCGGTGGTGGAAAAGATGCTGAAGGGCGCCCCCTTCGTCCCCAACGACACCCACATGGACGGCGGGGACGACCTGGCCGCTATCATCACCGGACCCAACATGGCGGGCAAGTCCACCTACATGCGCCAGGTGGCCCTCATCGTCCTCATGGCCCAGATGGGCTCCTTTGTCCCCGCCCGCTCGGCCCGCATCGGCGTGGTGGACCGGGTGTTTACCCGCATCGGGGCCAGCGACGACCTGGCCTCGGGCCAGTCCACCTTTATGGTGGAGATGACCGAGGTGGCCGCCCTGCTCCAGCACGCCACCAGTCAGTCCCTGCTCATTCTGGACGAGATCGGCCGGGGCACCTCCACCTACGACGGCATGGCCATTGCCCGGGCGGTGCTGGAATACTGTGCCGACAAAAAACGTCTGGGGGCCAAGACCCTCTTCGCCACCCACTACCATGAGCTCACCGCCCTGGAGGGGGCGGTCCCCGGGGTGAAGAACTACAACATCGCCGCCAAGAAACGGGGCAGCGACGTGATTTTTCTGCGGAAAATTGTCCGAGGAGGGGCCGACCAGAGCTACGGCGTGGAGGTGGCCAAGCTGGCCGGAGTGCCCGACCGGGTGGTCCGTCGGGCCCGGGAAATTCTGGAGGAGTTGGAGTCGGGGGCAGGGCGCGACACCCCCGGCGCTATGCAGGCCGCCGGGCCGTCTGCCCCTACAGACCAGGTGTCCCTGGGCGACCTGGGCGGCGAGACCGCATTGAAAAAGCTGCGCATGACCGATGTGAATATTCTCACCCCCATCGAGGCGCTGAACCTGCTGGCCGAGCTGAAGCAGGATTTGAACGGGGGATGATTAGGGTGCGCCATGTAGGGCAAGGGCTCTGCCCTTGCCTCCCTACCAAGGCGGCAACCTGATTAGGCAAGGGCAGAGCCCTTGCCCTACACAAGGTAAGCGATTGCGTTTTAGGACGAAAGGAGACAAGCATGAAACACGCGAAAGCATTTTTCCTTCTGGCCCTCAGCCTGCTCCTCGCCGCCTGTGGGCCCAAGGAGGCGGCCCCGGAGGCCTCCTCCGCGCCGGGGACCTCCGCCTCCCTGGCGGAGCCCGACCGGTCAGTGCCCGGTGTGCCGGAGCCGGACATCTCCCAGCCCGACACCTCCGTGCCAGAGGCGCCCGCCCCGCTCACCGAGGAGGACAGGGCCGGCGCCATGGACGCCGCCTATGACTACTACCTGGGCACCGTATTTGAGGTCCACTCCCTCACCGAGATCCAGCCCCCGCAGGGGGAGATTGCCTTTCAGGTGTCCTGCTCCAAGGGGGGCGAGAAGGTGGACCCGGACCGGACCATCTGCCTGGAGCGGAAGCACGGCGCTTGGTCCGTGGTCAGTGAGGGGTATTGACCGTGTACCTCCACACCCACTACTTTATGAACCCGCGCCGCCCGGCCAGCCGGCTGGAGATCGTCGCCATCGTACTGTCCGCGCTGGCCGTTTTCTTCATGCTGATGTTCGGGCTGGGATATGTCATCGCCATCCCCATGCGCAGTGGCGAACCCTGGATGCTGGGGGTGACCGGCCTGCTGCTGCTCTTCGCCGCCATGCCCTGCACGCTGATTGCCCAGTTTCACGGCCGGCGGCGGGAGTGGCTGCGGCGCGGCGGCTTTCCGGTGCGGGGACGGGTGGTCAGGGTGACGTACCACCCCTTCGTCAGCTATGGAAATCAGCGCCACCCCTGGACCGTCCTGTGTGAATACCGCTATGAGGGGCAGACCTACACCGTCCGCAGCACCTTTTTGTGGGACAGACCGGCAGGGCAGACGGCCCGGGTCTTTCTGGACCAGCAGCGGCCCGGACAGGCCTGGGTGGACCCGCAGTCGCTGAATCTGCCGGCTGAGCTCTGACCGAAGGCCCCCCAAGGCCCCGGTTCCGGAGTTATACTATGTCTGCCGTCCCACATTTCGCCTAGGCGCTGTTTGAAACATGGAACTATGCACAGCGGCCAGGGATTGTTCTGCCAGACAAGCACAATTTTTCCCAGGAATACTGGATGTATCGCAAGAAACATTGGGGCAGTATGACGGAAAAAGACCTGCCTCTTGGGCCTATTGACATGTTTCAAACAAGCCCTAAGCGGGACCCGCGTCTGGATAAAAATCGGTTTGGAGGTGCCTTTTATGAGACGGTGCGCCAGGATTATCCCATTGCTGCTTTTGGGCTTTCTCTGGTTCTGTTTCCTTTGCAATCAAGTGATGGCCCGATATGGTATCTATGAGGTCTTCTCCTATTCTGTCAACGAGTATTTGAGTCTGGTGCCCTTCCTTGGCCTTGGTCTGACGGCGGTTTGGGCCGCCGCGCTGCTGGTACAGGGAATCCGCCAGAAGGACTGGCGGCCCCTCGCCCCTCTGCTGGCCGTCCTGCTGCTGCTCAGCGCCCTCCAGCTCACATGGCTGCGCCAGCTGTATCAGACCGTCTCGGTCACGGATTACATCACCATCGCGCATATGGACTCCAAAACGCTTACGCTACAGGCTCAAACATCAGATGGAACGCCAATTACGCTGCACTACCCCATGTTGGTCGACGCCCTTCTTAAAACAGACGGCACATCCTACTATGTCAGCTATGAGACAAACAGGTCCTCTGCGTCACGGGGCACGCTTTCGATGGTCTGGAGCACCCTGGAGTCGCCCTCCAACTAGGTATTTTGTTGTCCGGCGGCGCTTTCAGCCGAGGGATCACGATTGAAACGAGGTACACCATGCCAAACATTCAAATATTAGACCCCCATGTGGCCGACCTGATCGCCGCCGGCGAGGTGGTGGAGCGGCCGGCCTCGGTGGCCAAGGAGCTGATGGAAAATGCCATTGACGCCGGGGCCTCCGCCGTGACGGTGGAGATCTCCCACGGCGGGCTGACCTTCCTCCGGGTGACCGACGACGGGAGGGGCATCCCGGCCGGGGAGCTGAAAACCGCCTTCCTCCGCCACGCCACCAGCAAGCTGCGCACCGAATACGATCTGGAGGCCATTGGCACCCTGGGCTTCCGTGGGGAGGCCTTGGCCGCCATTGCCGCCGTCTCCCGCATGGAGGCGCTGACCCGGACGGCGGACGCGGACCTGGGGGCCTCCCTGACCCTGGAGGGGGGGACAGCCGGGCCGGTGGAGGAGGCGGGCTGTCCCCTGGGCACCACCCTGGTGGTGCGGGACCTGTTCTTCAACACCCCCGCCCGGCTGAAATTTATGAAAAAGGACGCCGCCGAGGGGGCCGCTGTCTTCGCCGTGGTCCAGCGGACAGCCCTATCCCACCCGGAGGTCAGCGTCAAGTTCATCCGGGACGGCAAGCAGGAACTGCTCACTCCCGGGGACGGCCAGCTGAAGAGCGCCGTCTACGCGGTGCTGGGTCGGGAACTGGCCCTGGGCTTTCGGGAGGTCAAATCGGCGGGGGAGGACATGGCGGTGACCGGCTTTGTCTCCATGCCCGCCTGCTGCCGGGCCAGTCGGAATTGGCAGTTCTTTTTTGTCAACGGCCGGCAGGTGAAGTCCCCCCTGTTAATGGCCGCCCTGGAGGAGGCCTATAAAAATCAGCGGATGGTGGGCAAATTCCCTGGATGCGTCCTCCATTTGCAGACAAAGTTGAACGCTGTGGACGTAAACGTCCACCCAGCCAAGACTGAGGTGAAGTTCGGCGGGGAGCGGGCCGTCTTCTCGGCGGTGTACCACGCCGTCCGCTCCGCCCTGGAGCGGGACGCTTCCCACCCCCAGGCGGTATTGCAAAACACCGAGATTGCCGGGATACGGCGGCAGGACACCGTGACAGGGAATCAGTTGAAAATTGAGGCATCTCCTCGGCCGGGCCCCACGCCCAATGCCATCCGCCCGCGGGCCGGAGCGCCGGCCCCTGCATACGGGCAGGGGCACTCTCCAGGGCGCGCCCCCCTAGGCGCGCCGTCCAGCCCCCCTTCGTCCCCCGTGTCCACCGTGGTCCGAGTCCATGACAGCACCTATATTCCCCCCGCCGCCCAGACCGGAGACCAACAGAGCGGCTCCCCTTTGGAGAGGGGACACGGCGAAGCCGAGCAGAGCGTCGGCAGCAGCCCACTCCATCACAGAGAAAGCTGTGCCGACCAGGCGACTGCCCGCAACAGCGCCTGCACGCCCCCCTCTCCCGTCCCCCCGCAGGCGGACAAGCCCCCTTTCGAAGGCGGATGCCCTG
Source organism: uncultured Oscillospiraceae bacterium (assembly GCA_948616425.1). GTDB lineage: Bacteria > Bacillota > Clostridia > Oscillospirales > Oscillospiraceae > Lawsonibacter. The sequence continues at coordinate 16,803 of CAPGBJ010000066.1, read as the reverse complement.
GGGCGGAGCACGGTATTTCCCAAGGCGATCTGTGCCAACCAAGCGGGGCCTCGGAAGGTGTTCCCGCCGCGACGGGAGCGGGGGAGACAGTCCTCGGCGCGGCCCTTCAAAGGGGGCCTGTGCCCCCCGCGGGCGAGGCAAAGGACGAAGAAATCCCCTGGCGGGTGGCCGGGGAGGTCCTCAACACCTACATCATCGTGGAGCGGGGGGAGACCGTCTATTTGATCGACAAGCACGCCGCCCACGAGCGGATGAACTTCGACCGGATGAAGGCCGAGGGCTACGAGCCCATGTCGCAAGCCCTGCTCACCCCAGTCGTCTGCCAACTCTCCCCCCAGGCCCGGGAGGCGCTGCTCCTTCAGCGGAAGCTGCTGGAGGCCTTTGGCTTTGAAGTGGACGAACTGGGGGCGGACCTGGCGGTGCGGCAGGCCCCCTTCGATGTGGATGCCGGGGATATTCCCGCCGCCCTGGAGGAGCTGGCCCAAAAGCTACTCCTCTCCGGCTCTGCCGACCCCGCCGCCGCCCGGGACGAGCTGCTCCACACCATGGCCTGCAAGGCGGCCATCAAGGGGGGCTGGCACAGCGCCCCCCAGGAGCTGGAGCGGGTGGCCGCCGCCGTCATGTCCGGACAGGTGAAATACTGCCCGCACGGCCGGCCGGTGGCCATCCAGCTGACCCGCAAAGAGCTGGAGAAACAGTTTAAACGGGCATGAACGAAAAGGCAGGCGGAAGCGTTTGGGGCGATGTGTGCCCCAGACAGCCGCCCCTGCACTCCCCCAGGTCCTGGAAGGGATGCGGGCAGCAGTCAGGACGGGCTGCTAATCTTCACAAGGAGGCGATGTCTATGCCCCCCCCAATTTTGGTCATCACCGGCCCCACAGCCTCGGGCAAGACCGCCCTGGCGGCGGCGCTGGCAAAGCGCCGAAATGGCGAGGTGGTATCGGCAGATTCCATGCAGATCTACCGCCGCATGGACATTGGAACCGCCAAGCCCACCCGGGAGGAGATGGGGGGCATTCCCCACCATATGATCGACGTGGCCGAACCAGAGGAGAACTTCTCCGTGGCCCGCTATGTGGAGATGGCGGCCGCCTGTATTGACGACATCCTCTCCCGTGGAAAGCTCCCCATTCTGGCCGGGGGGACAGGGCTGTATGTGGATTCCCTCCTCTCGGGCCGCACCTTTGCCGCCTTTGACGCACAGAGCGGGCTGCGTGAGGAGCTGGAGGGGCGCTACCGCCTCCAGGGCGGGCAGGCCCTGCTGGAGGAGTTGGCCCAAGCGGACCCAGAGACCGCCGCCCGGCTCCACCCCAATGACGCCAAACGCATCATCCGGGCCTTAGAGGTCTGGCTGACTACCGGCCAAACCATTGCCCAGCACAACCAGCAGACCAGGGCGCTACCGCCCAGATACCATGCCCTCACCCTCACCCTGGACTTTCACCGCCGGGAAGACATGTGGGCGCGCATCGACCGGCGGGTGGACCAGATGATGGCCGCCGGGCTGGCGCAGGAGGTGGACGCGCTGCTCCAAAGCGGCATCCCGGAGACATGTACCGCCATGCAGGCCATCGGTTACAAGGAGATGGCAGCTGCCCTCCGGGGCAGGGGAGACATTTGGGCCGCGGCGGAGGAAATCAAGCTGCGCTCCCGGCAGTACGCCAAGCGGCAGCGGACCTGGTTCCACCGCAACCGGAATGCAAAAGTTCTTCTCTGGGGCGCTGTCCCGGATTTTGAGGGGGTCTTGCAGGCTTCGACAGAAAATATGGAAGAATTTGGTATATAGTAGAGGCACTCAAGAGCAGGACCCAGGCGACGCCATTTACGCCGCGCGGTAGTTTCGCTCTTAATAGAAAAAAGGAGTGCTACATATGTCAAAGACCAACAACCTCCAGGAGATTTTCCTCACCCAGGCCCGCCGGGAGCGCCGGCCGGTCACCATGTTCCTGATGAACGGCTTTCAGATGCGGGGCTATATCACCGGCTTTGACGCCTTTATTGTGGTCCTCACCAGCGACGGAAAGCAGCAGATCATCTATAAGCACGCCATTTCCACCATTGTGCCCGAGCGGCCCGTGCCGCTGACCGAACTGGGAGAGGACAGCCCCTGAAAGTCCGGATGAAAGGCCTATCATCAGAAAGAGAGAGCCCTATGAAGCAAGGAAAACCCCTGATCACGTTTGTCATCCTGGCCCTGGCGGCCGCCATGACCGTTTATCTGACCGTTTACATCTTCCGCTCCCTGGACGAGCCCTATAAAACCACCCAGGTCTACGCCTACACCGCCAACGACAGCGTACCCGCGGAGGGCCTGGTGGTGCGGGAAGCCCTGGTGCTCCCCGCACCCTCCGGCATTTTAGAGATTACCAGGGCAGAGGGGGAGAAGGTGGGCAAAGGCCAACAGATCGCCCTCGTCTACCGGGACAGTCAGGCCCAGGCCAGCCAGGCCCAGATTGAAGAGATGGAAATGGACATTGAACTGCTGGAAGAGGCCATCGGCCAGTCCGGCGATCTGGAGTCCGCCGCTCGCCTGGATGAGGACATCCTCCAGGCGGTGGTGGATCTGCGCTCCTCCTATGCGCTGGGGGACTACACTCAGCTTCGGGAACAGGTGATGAACGTAAAAAGCGGGGTGCTGAAGCGGGGATATACCTATGGCGAGGGGCTGACCTCCGCCGATCTGTCCGCCCGGCTGCGCCAGCTCCAGGAGGAGCTGGCCGTCCTCACCCGCCAGTCCGCTCAGGCCACCACCCAAGTTACCGCCCCCAAACCAGGGGTATTTTCCAACCTGGTGGATGGCTATGAGTCCGTCCTCACCCCAGCTACCGTCCTGCAGCTCACCCCATCCTCCCTCCAAAACCTGATTGACAACCCGGTGGGGGAGGACGCCTCCTCTATGGGCAAGTTAATCACCTCCGACACCTGGTATTTTGCCGCCAACCTGCCAAATGAGGCCGCCGACCGCCTGACGGAAGGGGAGAGCGCCACCCTACGTTTCTCTGGAGAGCTGAACCGGGACGTGGCAATGACCGTGGAACAGATGGGCCCTACAGAGGGAGAACATACCCTGGTCGTCTTCTCCTCCAACCGCTATTTGACCTCCACCACCATCCTGCGCAGTCAGACTGCCGAATTGATCTTTGAGAGTTGGTCCGGCCTGCGCATCCCCAAGGAGGCCCTCCGCCTGGTGGAGGAGACTCTGGTGGACGAGGAAACCGGCCAGACCACCTATAGCCGGAAGCTGGGGGTCTACGCCCTGGTCAACGGCCGCGCTGAGTTCCACCAGCTGACCATCGTCACCGAGGGGAGCGACTACTACGTGGTCCGTTCTCTGGGCACCGGGCAGCATATGCTCCGGGCCGGGGATACCATCATCACCGAGGCCACCGGTCTGCAGGATGGGCTGCTGCTGAAAAAATAGCGCCGGAATCCCCTGCGCCCCTGTCAATTTCCATCATTCCAAACAAAGAGAGAAGGAATTCCTATGGACCTGTCCCAAAACGTGAGAGCTGTTCAAGAACAAATTGCCGCCGCCGCCCGGGCCGCGGGGCGGGACCCGGCCCAGGTTACCCTGTGCGCCGCCACCAAAGTTCAGACGGATGACACCATCCGGGCCGCCATCGCCGCCGGCATTCGGGTATGCGGTGAAAACCGTGTGCAGGAGTTGACCGCCCATTGGACGGCGGGCGCCTACGCCGGGGCAGAGGTCCACTTCATCGGCCACCTGCAGACCAATAAGGTGCGCCAGGTGGTGGGCAGGGCCGCCCTGATCCACTCGGTAGATTCCGAGCGCCTCCTTCGCGCCATAGACGGTCAGGCAGAAAAGCTGGGCATTGTCCAGGATATCCTTCTGGAGGTGAACATTGCCCGCGAGGAGAGCAAGGGGGGCTGCCGGCCGGAAGATCTACCCGCGCTGGCACAGCTGGCCCTTGGCGCACCCCACATCCGCCTGCGGGGACTGATGGCCATTCCTCCAATTTCTTCCATTTCAGGCGCCAACCGAAAATATTTTTCCGAAATGCGGAATCTTTTTGTTGACATAACGAAAAAAATGTCCGATAATCAAAGTATTATGGACTGTCTATCTATGGGCATGAGCGCCGACTTTGAGGACGCCATTGCCGAGGGCGCCACCCTGGTCCGGGTGGGAACCGCCCTCTTTGGCCCCCGTCCTCCCCTGGGTACTCTCCGCTGACGGACATTTGCCCAATTTTTACTTGAAGAGAAAAGAGGATTAACTTATGGGAATTTTCGACGAGTTCAAGCGCCTGGCCCACCCCTACGAGGACGAGGAAGAGGACGACTATGATGATTTTGACCTGTCCCCCCGCCCTGTAGAGCGCCGGGAGCGGGACCGCTCTGACCGTCCTCCCCGCAGCAGCGACAGCAGCTACAACAGCATTCCCACCGAGGAGGAGCGCCGGGGCAACAAGGTGGTCAACATTCGGGCCGCCACCCAGCTCCAAGTGGTGCTGGTGAAGCCAGAGCGGTTTGAGGATGCCTCCTCCATTGCCGACCACCTGCGGGAGAAGCGCACGGTTGTCCTCAACCTGGAGTCCACCAACAAAGAGATTGCCCGCCGTCTGCTGGACTTTTTGGCCGGCGTGTCCTACGCCAACGAGGGGAAAATCAAGCGGGTTGCCATCTCCACCTATATCATCACCCCCTACAATGTGGACATCCTGGGCGATCTAATTGACGAATTGGAAAATAACGGACTGTATTTTTAAGACATGATACTCCCTTTTGTAATGCAAGGCAGCTGCAATGGCGGCCTCCGGCCGTCCGCAGAAGGATATGGCTGTTCCAAGGCCGCCCCTAAGATGCAATGGAATGTTTGATGAAAACGAAACTTCTGCTCCTGGCCCTCTCCGTTCTGCTGGCCGGCTGCCGCGCTGGGGAGGCCTCCTCACAGTCCGCCCCCCGTTCTTCGCCAGTGCAGGACAAGCCCCAGCAGCCTGTTCTGGTTGACCGGCCCGACTCCCTCTATCCCATGGCGGTGGAACGCTGGTCGGTGGACATGGATGGAGACGGCACCGAGGAACTGGTGGAGCTGCGGGCGGAGAAGGGCTACTTCGGCAACGAAACTGAGCCGGAAAAGTGGTTTGAGGGAGATGGGATGCACCCATACACCCTAGTCGTCACCCATGGGGACACCGTCTACGAGCTGCCTTTGGGCCGGGAGGACAACAGCAGCCCGCCCCTGACCCCCGTCTATTGGACCGAGGAGCGGACTGGGCGGGGCTGGACGCAGGACAAGGACGGCCGGCCGGTTTTGGTCCTGTGGTTTGATTCCCTCTCCCGGGTGCTTGACATCTACGCCCTGGGATTTCAAGATGGAGCGCCGGTTCTGCTGCCCGTCCCTGAGGGCGAATTCGAGACCGTGCCCGACCAGTGGTCTGAATGGTATGATTAGAAGATAGAGCAGGGAGGCTTTACATATGCTCACACCGCAGGAAGTATCCGAGCGCGCCTTCTCCAAGGCGTCATTCGGCGGCTATAATATGGCCCAGGTGGATGAATTTCTGGATATCCTCACCGGGGACTACTCCGCGCTGTTCAACGAGAACGCGGTTTTAAAAAACAAGATGAAGGTATTGGTGGACAAAGTGGAGGAGTATCGCTCCACCGAAGACGCCATGCGCAAAGCCCTTATGGCCGCCCAGAGAATGGCGGACGACCTGGTGAAGGACGCCGAGCGGAAGAAAGGCGAGATGCTCTCTCAGGTGGAGGCGGAGGTCCGCGCCCGCAGAGCTGAGCTGGCCAAGGAGCTGGAGGCAGAGGAGTTCCGCCTCCAGCAGGCCCAGCAGGCCACTGCCGGCTTTGTGGATAAGGTGCGCGCCCTCCATATGAAAGAGGCGGAGTACCTGTCCCAGCTGGAGGAGCTCTATCCCCCCGAGACCAAGCCGAACGTAGACCCGGTGGAAGAGAAGGTGGCCGAGATTGACGACAACGTTCAGCGGCTGCTGAACCAGGCCATGCAGGCCGCCACCGCAGAAAATCTGCGGGCCAAGGCCGCCCAGGAGGAGGAGAAGGACCTGTCTGACACCGCCGAATTCACCCCTGGCGCCCCCATGGAGGAGAGGGACCCTCCCCGTCTTAGAGACAGGGAGGACGAGGAAGAGGAAGAAGACGAGGAGGACGACGACGCGCCCCGCTCTGGCGGCATTGATTTCGGCAGGCTCCAATTCGGCCGAGATTATGAAATTACTTGACGCAATGGGGCCCGGCCTTATGGCCGGGCTTTTGACCCAAAATCCCCCTTGACGTCCGTTTCCCCTGCCGGTATACTGAATTGAGACAATTACCCCTCCCCCAACCGGGGGCAGGGGCGTTGCCGCGTCCCCAGTTTTGTCGAAAAATGAGGTGTTCCACGTGAAACTGCTCACCGCCGCCGTCAGCCGAATTCCAGAATTTCAGCAGCTCCTCTCCGCCCTGGAGGGGGGGCGTTCCCCTGCGGCCCTGTCCGGAGCCGCCGCCATCCACCGGGTTCACATCGCGGCCGGTGCCGGCCTGATCACCGGCCGGCCGGTGGTGGTGATCTGTGCCGACGAAGGCGAGGGCCAGAAGCTGGCCCGGGACTTGACCGCCTTTTCTGGGGTGTCCGTCCCCGTGTTGGGCCCCCGGGACTTCACCTTCCACAACGCAGCCGCCCTCTCCCGCCAGTGGGAGCATCGGCGGCTGGCCCTGATGCAGGAGCTGTCCCAGGGGAAGCTCCCCTTCCTGGTGGCCACAGTAGAGGGTCTGCTCCAGCACACCATATCCCCCGCTGTACTGAGGGACTGTTGTCAGACCTTGAATGTCGGAGCCGCTCTGGACCTGAACCAGCTGGCCGAAGACCTGTCCGCCGCCGGATATGTCCGGTGCGAGCAGGTGGAGGGTGCGGGCCAGTTCGCCCTGCGCGGGGGCATCCTGGACGTGTTCTCCCCTGGAATGGGGCAGCCCGTCCGGGCGGAGTTCTTCGGGGACGAGGTGGACGCCATGGGCCTCTTTGACCCGGCCACGCAGCGTCGGACAGAGAATATCGCCACCGCTTTTCTCCTCCCCGCCGCTGAAGTCCTGCCCCAGCTGGCCCCTGGCGGGACCTCCGGGCTGGCCAAACAGCTGGAAAAACTGGCCGCCAAGGCCCTGCAAAATGGGAACAAGGCCCTGGCGGAGACCTTGGAACAGGACGGCGAAGCCGTCGCTCAGGGCCGGACTTTCCCCGCTATCGACCGCTACCTCTCTCTGATTTACCCCCAGATGGCCACAGCGGCGGACTACCTGCCCCCGGACGCCCTCGTTGTCTTTGACCAGGCCCCCCGGACGGCTGACCGGGCCAAATCCTACCAGTGGCAGTTGGAGGAGGACGTAAAGTCTCTGCTGGAACACGGGGAGCTGGACCCCTCCTGCGCCGAACTGGCCCTCACCTTTGCCCAGCTTCTCAGCCGGCTGGAGGACTTCCCCCTGGTCTATCTGGACTCCTTCACCACCGCCAACTACCCCACACCCCCCAGAGAACTGCTGTCCATCACCGCCAAGCAGCTGCCCCCCTTCCTGGCCAGCTTGGAGACCGCGGTACAGGACCTGGCCCACTACCAGAACAGCGGCTTTGCCTCCCTGGTGCTGGTCTCTGGCGAGCAGCGGGCCATTGATCTGCAGGTTCTTCTCCGGGAACAGAAGATCAAGTCCGCCGTGGACTTCCAGTTGAAGGAACTGCCCCAGCCCGGGCAGGTGATCATTACGGTGGGCGGGCTGTCCAGCGGGTTTGAGTATCCGGAGTTGAAGCTCGCCGTCCTCACCGAGGGGGAGAAGGCGGCCGGGAAGCGGCCCCGAACGCGGCAAGACGCCACCAACCGGCAGAAACTGAAATCTTACGCCGATCTCACCCCCGGTGATCTGGTGGTCCATGAGCACCACGGGGTAGGCCGGTATGTGGGCATGGTGAAGATGCCGGTAGAGGGGGTGGAACAGGACTATGTAAAGATCGCCTACGCCGGCACCGACGTGCTCTATGTCCCCGCCACCCAGCTGGACTTGGTCTCCAAGTATATCGGCGGCGGCGAGGACGCCAACGAGACCAAAAAACTGAACCGCCTGGGGGGCCAGGAGTGGGAGAAGGCCAAGCGCAAGGCCAAGCGGGCGGTGCAGGACCTGGCCAAGGGGCTCATCCAGCTCTACGCCCAGCGCCAGCGCCAGCCGGGCTACGCCTTCGCCCCCGACTCCCCCTGGCAGCGGGAGTTTGAGGAGCAGTTTGAGTACACCGAGACCGACGACCAGCTGCGTTGCATCGGGGAGATCAAGCAAGACATGGAGCGCCCCACCCCCATGGACCGCCTGCTGTGCGGCGACGTGGGCTACGGCAAGACGGAGGTGGCCTTCCGGGCCATGATGAAGTGTGTACTGGACGGCAAACAGGCGGCGATTTTAGTGCCCACCACCGTCCTGGCCCGGCAGCACTACCTCAACGCCCTGCGCCGCTTCCAGAAGTACCCCGTCAATATCGACGTGGTGTCCCGCTTCCGCACGCCCACCCAGATGAAAGAGACCCTGCGCCGGGTGGAGGCCGGTGAGGTGGACATTCTCATCGGCACCCACCGCCTGTTCAACAAGGATGTCCGCTTTAAGGACCTGGGCCTGCTGGTGGTGGATGAGGAACAGCGTTTCGGGGTGCAGCACAAGGAGAAGCTGAAGGAGACCTTTAAACAGGTGGATGTGCTCACCTTGTCCGCCACCCCCATCCCTCGGACGCTGAACATGGCCCTGTCGGGCATCCGGGACATGTCCACCCTGGAGGAGCCCCCCGCCGACCGCCAGCCGGTGCAGACCTATGTGCTGGAGCACGACTGGAACTTACTGGCCGACGCCATGCGCCGGGAACTGGAGCGGGGGGGACAGGTGTTTTACCTCCATAATCGCGTCGAGACCATCGACCGAACGGCCGCCCGAATTCAGCTGCTGCTGGGGGAGGGGGCCGCCATCGGCGTGGCCCACGGCCGGATGACCCAGGAGTCCATTGACGACGTGATGGCCCGGATGACCGACGGGGAGTTGAACATCTTGGTCTGTACCACCATCATCGAGACGGGTATCGACCTGCCCAACGTAAACACCCTTATTATGGAGGACGCAGACAAGCTGGGGCTGGCCCAGCTTCACCAGATTCGAGGCCGAGTTGGTCGGTCCAACCGCCGGGCCTTCGCCTACCTCACCTACCGGAGGGGCAAGGTGCTCTCCGAGGTGGCCTCCAAGCGGCTGGAGGCCATCCGAGAGTTTGCCGAGTTTGGCTCCGGCTTCAAGATCGCCATGCGGGATCTGGAGATCCGGGGGGCGGGCAATGTGCTGGGCCCGGAGCAGAGCGGATTTCTCCTGTCGGTGGGGTACGACATGTACCTGAAGCTGCTGGAGGAGGCCGTCCTGCTGGAGCAGGGCCAACCCCTGCCCACCCGCACCGAGTGCGCCGCCAATCTCAGCGTCTCTGCCGCCATCCCAGACCGGTATGTCCCCTCTCCGGAACAGCGGATGGACCTGTACCGCCGCATCGCCGCCGTACGCAGCGAGGAGGAGGCCGACGAACTGGTGGATGAGCTTATTGACCGCTACGGCGAACCCCCCCGGCCGGTGAACAACCTGTTGTCGGTGGCCCTCCTCCGGGCGGACGCCGCTCGCTGCCGTATCAACGACATCGCCCAGCGGGAAGGAAAGCTGCTTTTTACGCTGGAGGAGTTCCGCTTGGAGCCCTTCTCCGCCCTATGTGCCCATGAGAAATACGCCAAACGCCTGCTTCTCATGCCAGGGGAGGTCCCCCGCTTCTCCCTGCGGCTTGCCAAAGGGGAGGACTCTCTCCGCGCCGCCCGGCAGGTTGTGGGGGATTACGCCAAGGCGCTGGAACTGTGAGCCGGTCTATGCCCGGCTTGAAAGGAGTGCTATTATGCCCACCCCGCTCTATGACGCGCTGAAAGACTATGCAGAGCGCCGCCCCCTTCGCTTTCATATGCCGGGACATAAGGGGAAGTTTATGCCCGCCCCGGAGCTGATGAATCTGGCCGGGCTGGATGTGACCGAACTGCCCCTCACCGGCAATCTCTACACCTCCGGCCCCCCCTTTGACCAGGCACAGTCCCTCTGGGCTCAGATCTTCGGCTTTGACTGCTGCCAATTTCTCACCGGCGGGTCCACCATGGGCATTCACACCGGACTGGCCCTGTGCGCCCGTCCGGGGGACCGGATCCTGATGGACCGCGGCTGCCACCGGGCGGCCTTTCATGCGCTGGCTCTGCTGGATTTGCAGCCTGTCTTTCTGGAGCGTCCCTGGCTGGAGCGGGAGGGGCTCACCGGCCCTATTTCCCCGGACGCGGTGGATCAGCTACTGATCCGCCATCCAGATATTAAAACTATTTGTATTACATCTCCCACATATGCCGGAGTGTTGTCAAATATTGAGGCCATTTCCCGTATTGTTCACCGCCGCGGAGGAAAACTCTTTGTGGACGGCGCTCATGGCGCCCACCTGCCCTTCCTGGGTCTGGCCCCCTTCTCAGGGGCGGACGCGGCCGTGGTCTCCGCCCACAAGACCCTCCCCGCCATGGGACAGGCCGCCCTGTTGTTTACCAACGGGATAGACCCAGACCGAGTACGGCAGATGGCCTCCGTCTACGGCAGTTCCAGCCCCTCCTACCCCATGATGGCCTCCATTGATCTGGCCCGGGACTATATGAGCGGGGAGGAGGGCCGGCACGCATACCGCAGGGCCGCCTGCCGGGTCTTCGCGCTGCGGCAGAAATTTCCCAGTCTGGGGGGGCGGCTGGCTCTGGACCCCACCCGCTTCACCCTGAAGGTGAAGGACGGGCCCAGCTTTGCCCGGGCGCTGGAGGGGCAGGGGATATTCCCCGAGATGGAGGACGGCGGGCACGTGATCTTTATTGCTACGGCCCAGGACTCTGATGAGGACTTCTCTCGGCTGGAGGCGGTCTTAGAGGCGCTTCGGGACCGGATGGGGGAGGGCCCGAAACTCCCTGCGCCCCCCCTGCCAGAGCGGGTAATCTCGCCCCGCGCCGCCCTCTTTGCCTCCAGCCGCCTCCAGCCGCTGGAGGACAGCCAGGGGGCGGTAGCCGCCTGCCAGATCGCTCCCTACCCCCCCGGCGTTCCTGTGGTGGCGCCAGGGGAGCGAATCGGAAAAAAAGAACTGGCCTATTTGAAGAAAATAGGGTATAATATGCTCTCAGAGGTCCGTGTAACTGTATGACAGGCCCGCGCGGAGCGATCCTGCTTCCGCGCGCCGCCTGAGAGGGGAATTTTGATGAACCTATCCGCCCTGATTGGAAACAGCCGAATCAAAGACCAGCTCTCCAGCCGGGGGCAGGGGAGGGGACTGTCCCACGCCTATATCCTCTCCGGACCTGCCGGCTCCGGGCGGCACACGCTGGCCCGCCTGCTGGCGGCGGGGATGCTGTGCGCCGGGGCGGGCCAGCGGCCCTGCGGCAGCTGCGGCCCTTGCTCCAAGGTGATGCGGGGAATCCATCCCGATGTCTCTCTCATCACCGGTTCCCAGGCAGGTAAGCCCATCGCGGTAGACCAGGTACGCGCCCTGCGGGCCGACGCTTATATTCGGCCCAACGAGGGGGAACGAAAAATCTATCTGCTGGAGGAGGCGGACCAGATGAATCCCTCCTCGCAAAACGCCATGCTGAAGCTGCTGGAGGAGGGGCCGCCCTATGCGGTCTTCCTTCTCCTGGTCGAGAATCCTGGCGGGCTGCTCCAGACCGTGTGCTCCCGCTGTGAGACTCTGGCCCTGTCTCCCGTGACCGAGCGGGAATGCGTGACATGGCTGCGGACAAGGTTTCCCGATCGCCCCGCCCAGGAGATCCAACATGCCGCCGCCCAGTGTCAGGGCATTCTGGGCCGGGCGGTGCGCATACTGGAGGATGCCGCCTCCGACCAGGAACGTCAGGTCCTGGTGAACAAGCTGGCGGCCGCCTTGGAGCAGGGCGGGGAGCTGGAACTGCTGGAGGCGGCAATGCTGCTGGACGGCAGAGGCCGCAGAGAGGAGTTGTCTGTCCTGTTAGACGCTCTGGAGCGCGAGCTCGGCGCGCGGGCCGTCCGCGGGGGCAATCGACGCCGACTGCTGCGGGCCGCGGAACTGGTCCGGGAGCTGAAGGGGGCCGCCCGGCTCAATGTCAATGGCGGTCAGCTCTCTGGTTGGCTGTGCGCAGGCATGTTTTTCAGGGATCAGGAATCTGTGGGCTGACCTGCATCCACCTCTTTTCCTGTCTCTCGTTCAGAATACGTGGGGCCTGCCCCTCTCTTGTTCCCGATAAAAAAGGAGAATACCTATGGTAGAGATTATCAGCATCCGCTTTAAAAACGGCGGAAAGGAATACTATTTTAACCCCAACGGCCTGCAATTTCAGGTTGGGGACGGGGTGATTGTGGAGACGGCCCGGGGGACGGAATACGCCCAGTGTATCCGCGCCAACACTATGGTCGACGAGATTGAGCTCACCGCCCCCCTGCGCCCGGTGGTGCGCAGGGCCACGCCGGAGGACGTCAAGGCGGTGGAAAAAAACAAGGAGCGCGAAGCGCGGGCCATGTCCATCTGCCAGCAGAAAATTGCAGAACATGAGCTGGAAATGAAGCTGGTCAGCGCCGAATACAGCTTTGACGGCAGTAAGGTCCTCTTTTTCTTCACCTCTGAGGGGCGGGTGGACTTCCGGGCCCTGGTGAAGGATCTGGCCGGCGCCCTCCACACCCGAATTGAGCTGCGCCAGATTGGTGTCCGAGACGAGGCTAAGCTTCTGGGCGGCTTGGGCATCTGCGGCAAACCCTTCTGCTGCTCTCAATTCCTGGACGAGTTTCAGCCGGTGTCTATTAAGATGGCCAAGACACAGAACCTCTCCCTGAATCCCACAAAGATTTCAGGCACCTGCGGGCGGCTGATGTGCTGTCTGAAGTATGAACAGGACGCCTATGAGGACCTGGTGAAACGGGCCCCCAAGCAGGAATCTTTTGTGGAGACCCCAGACGGGGCGGGGACAGTGTCCAGCGTCAATCTCCTGCGGCAGACGGTTCAAGTCCGCCTGGAGTCCGACCCGGAGACCCCCAGAACCTACCACAACAGCGAACTGTCCGTTATTCGCAGCGGCAAGGGCAAGCGCCCCGAGGGCTATGTGGAACCCCCTCTGGAGGAGCTGGCCAAACTGCGCCGCTCCAGCGAGGAGGGGGGCGCCAAGGTGACCGAGGAGGACTCCCTCGCCGCGGCCATTGAGGCGGCGTTTCCCAGTCGGCCCGGCCACGGGGACCAGTCCGCCCCCTCGGAGGAGCGGGAGGACCGCCGTCCCAACCGGCGCACTCGACATCGCCGCCCCAGGAGCGAGGGGGCAGACCCCCAGGCCAAGCCTGGGGAACCCCGGCCGCCCCGTGAGGAGCCGCCTCGCCCCAAGGAGGAGGGGGGGGACAGCCGGCCCAATCACCGGAACCGGCGCCGCCGCCCCCGGGGAGGCGGAGGCAAGCCCCCCGCCTCTCAGGGCTAATCGGCAGCCCCTCGGCTCGCGGCCCCAGCTCCTGTGAACCTGAGCTCTCTGGTCCTGCAATCGGGCCCGGTTGTGATTTGACGCGGCCGGGCCTTTGGTCTATACTGGAGGGGCGCGCTGGAGCGGAGAGGATTGCGGGAGAACCTTCAAAATCCACGGTTTGATCAAAAGGAAGTGAGTAAATGGCCGGTTTTTTCAATGCAATTTCAGCCTGTCTGGTGCTATTGCTACTCATGTCGGTGGGCTATTTTATGGGGAAGATAGGCTGGATGACTGCCGCGGAAAAAAAGTTCCTCAGCCAGTATATTGTGAATATCGCCGTCCCCTGCAACTGTATTGTGGGGCTTTTGAATAATTTAGATCGAAACAGCCTGACTCAGGCGGGCATGATGGTGCTGACCGCCATGCTCTCTGTGACGGTAGACCTGCTGGTTTCGGCGGCGGTGGCCTCTCTGCTTCGCCTGCCCCGGGAGCGGTGGGGCGTCTTTGTCGCCATGGCGGGCCTGTCCAACACCCTGTTCATCGGCATCCCTGTGTGTACACAGCTCTTTGGCGAGACCAGTATGCCCTTTATTATGCTCTACTATCTGGGACACACCTCCTTCCTCCAGTCTGTGGGGGTGATGCTGATCGAGCGGGCGGGCAGTCAGAAGGGCCGGAAAACCAGCGTAACAGGGTTCATAAAGGACATGTTTTCCAAGCCGCCCATCCTGTCGGTGGTGGCCTCCATTGTGATGCTGGCACTGGGCCTGCGGCTGCCTGATCCTGTGATGCGTTTTGCAGGGTATATCAGCGACTCCGTCTCCCCTCTGGCCCTGATCTACTGCGGTTTCATTGTCTATGAGGTGGGGCTGCGCAACCTGCGTTTTCTCCCTGGACTGCCCACCATGCTGGTGATGCGGCTGCTGCTCTCGCCGGTTATCTGTCTGGCGTGCTGTTCCCTGATGGGGATGGAGGGCCTGCCCCTGCGGGTCTTTGTGGTGGAGAGCGCCCTACCGGTGGTCAGTCAGGTGACGGTAATGGCCGGGGCCTACGGCGCTGACGAGGAGTATGCCGCCACCGGCGCCTGCCTGTCTATCCTGGGCAGCTTTGTCACCATACCAGTTCTGATGCTGATTTTGAGTTGACCGCGTCGAAAGGGAGAGGGTACTTATGTGGATGGCCATGACTGTGGCCGCGGCGCTGGGAACGGGGCTGCTTCTCTTTAAGCTGCACGTCCCTGGCGGCATGTTGGTAGGGGCGATTCTAGGGGCGGCACTGCTGAACATCCTCACTGGCAGCGCGTTTATCTACCCCCAGACAAAGGTGTTGGCCCAGGCCCTCACCGGAGCCTATATCGGCTGCATGATGACCCGGGAGGATGTGCGGCATCTGCCCCGGTTGATCCGGCCCTACTTGGTGGTGTTGGCCAGCTTACTGACTTTGAATCTGGCAATGGCCGCCCTCTTTTACCGAATCACAGACCTGGATCTGCTCACCTGCCTGTTCTGCGCCGCCCCGGGCGGTATGTCGGACACCCCGCTGATCGCCATGGATATGGGGGCAGACAGCTCTGTGGTCGCGGTGATGCAGTTTGTACGTATGCTCTTTGGAATGGCCTGCCTGCCCACGGTAATCATGCTTTCTGATCGGCTGATTGAGCCGGAGACAGCCAAGGCTCTGGAGGCAAACGCCGCCCAGAGCCATATTACAAAGAGGGCAGGGCCCAAGCCCACCTTGCGTGGATTTCTGCCCACCATGTGCGCAGCCTTCGCCGCGGCGGTGCTCGGCAAGCTATCCGGCGTACCGGCCGGGGCCCTGTCCGCCGCGCTGATTGTCACCACCGCGCTGAACTTGAGCGGAAAGTGCCCCGGGATGCCCATGTGGCTGCGCCGAGGGGCGCAGGTGATCTCCGGTTGCTGCATCGGTTCTGTCATCACCAGAGAACAGATCGTCGCCATGAAACAGCTGGCCCTGCCCGCGGCGGCCCTCTGTCTGGGCTATATGGTCTGCTGCGTGGGGATGGGGCTGGTAGTGTCCAAGCTGTTCCGCCTTCAGCTGCGGGAGGCCATGCTCACACTCTCTCCAGCGGGGGCCACCGAGATGGCTCTGATCGCCGCTGATCTAGGTGTGGAGAGCACGGACCTGGTGATCCTCCAGATCTGCCGCCTGATGGGTGTTATGCTGATCTTTCCGCAGGTTTTCCACCTGATTATCATACTTCTTACTGTGTGAAAGACGGAATGGACTCTTCTCTGTACAGCAGTGTGCCTCGAAACGCCATTGGCGCTCCGAGGCACACTGTATTTCTATCCCCTTCGTCTGTCACAAAGGGACACGGTCAGTTCTCTTCTTCTGCGGTACACACGAGGTGCAATTCATCCAGCTGCTTCTGTTCCACTGTGCCAGGGGCCCCCATCATCAGGTCCTGGGCGTTTTTGTTCATGGGGAAGGGGATGACCTCCCGAATGGACTCCTCTCCGGACAGCAGCATGACCATCCGGTCCACTCCGGGGGCGATGCCCGCATGGGGCGGGGCGCCATAGGTGAAGGCGTTGTACATGGCGGGGAACTTGCCGCGCACGTCCTCCTCCTCCAGGCCCACCATCCAGAAGGCCTTGACCATAATCTCCGGATCGTGGTTGCGCACCGCGCCGGAGCTGAGCTCCACCCCGTTGCACACCAGATCGTACTGGAAGGCGGTGATGGACAGGGGGTCCACCTCCCCCTTGATGGCCTTTTCGATGATCTCCAGTCCGCCGTTGGGCATGGAGAAGGGGTTATGGCAGAATTCCAGCCCGCCGCTCTCCTCGCCAATCTCATACATGGGGAAGTCCACAATCCAGCAGAACTCATACCGCTCTTTGTCCATGTGGGCGGGGCAGAAGGCCCCCAGCTTGTTGCGCAGGACGCCGGCGGTCTTCTGTGCCGCCAGCTTTGCCCCGGCGGTGAGGCCCACAAAGCAGCCGGGAGTGAGCCCAAGGGCCTCCACCACCTGGTCCTTGATGGGCTGGACAAACTTGGCGATGCCGCCCACAATCTCGCCGTTCTCGTCATAGCGGAACCAGTAGGCCTTACTGCCGGTCTGGACCTCCACCTCATTGCACAGCCCGTCGATCTGCTTCCGGGTGCCGGAGAAGCCGGACACCACAATTGCCTTGACCGTCTGGTTCTCGAAGGGCGGGAAGCCGCAGCCGGCCAGCAGGGCGGTGGCGTCGGTCACGGTCAGGTCGATGCGCAGGTCGGGCTTGTCGGAGCCGTATTTTTCCATGGCCTCCAGGTAGGGGATGCGGACAAAGGGGGCTTTTGAAGCGGT